>DATCPY010000001.1:0-4146 GCA_036569845.1 Candidatus Limnocylindria bacterium
TTCGCGTTCACGTCGGCGCCCGCGGCGATGAGCGCGAGCGAGCTCTCGCGGTCCCGCGCGGCGACCGCGCTGTGCAGCGCCGTCACCTGCATGCCGTTGCGCGACGGCGCCGAGACGTCGGCGCCGGCGGCGATGAGGAACAACACGATCGCGGGGTGGCCGAAGAAGGCCGCGAGCCCGAGCGGATGGAACCCGTCGGGCGCGAATGCGCGCGCGAGCGCAGCGTCGGCGTCGATGAGCTCGCGGACGCGGGCGACGTCGCCGACGGCGGCGGCTTCAAAGACATTCAGCTCGATGCCCGTCGCGCGCAGCGCAGCCGCTGCCGCGTCGTTGCCGCGATAGGCAGCCGTGAGCAGGGCGGAGACCCCGTTCGCGTCGACGGACGCCGCCGCGGTCGGATCGTCCGCGAGGATCCGGTCCACCGTCGCCTGGTCGCGGGCCTTGATCGCAGCGAAGAACTCGTCCATGTCCGCCTCCCCTGAGCCTTCGACGAATGGTGGTGGTTAGTTAGGCTAACTAATATACTGCGGGCGATGGCCCGGAACGCAACCCCTCGCGAGGTGGCCGACCGCCTGCACTCCGCCGCCATCCACCTCCTCCGGCGCGTGCGAAGCACCGACGTCCAGACGGGCGTGACGCCGGCGCAGCTGTCGGCGCTGTCGGTGCTCATGAGCGGGCCGAAGACGCTGGGCCAGCTCGCCGCGGCGGAGCAGGTCCGTCCGCCGACGGTGACCCGCCTTGCGCGCGAGCTCGAGCGCCTGGGCCTCGTGCGGCGCGAGTCTGACAAGGATGATGCGCGGGTCGCGCGGCTCCGCTCGAGCGCCAAGGGGAGCGCGATCCTCCGCCGCGGGCGCGAGCTGCGGATCGGCGAGCTCGAACGCCGCCTGCGAGCGCTGAGCGGCGCGGAGCTTCGGACATTGGATGACGCGGCGGCCATCATCGAGCGCGTCGTGGGGGAGTGACTCGGTAGACTCGACCGAGATGAACGGCGAACAGCGGCGCGTGGTGGTAACCGGCCTCGGCCTCATTACGCCGCTCGGGGCGACGTTGGAGAAGTCGTGGGCCGGGCTCGTGGCGGGTAAGAGCGGCATCGGTCCGATCACCCGCTTCGACCCGAAGGATCTCGAGACGACGATCGCCGGCGAGGTCCATGACTTCGATCCGCTGCTGTACATGGAGCGCAAGGAAGTGAAGCGCGCCGATCGGTTCGCGCAGTTCGCCGTCGCGACCGCTGGTCAGGCGCTCAAGGACGCGAAGCTCGAGATCACGAAGGACCTGGCGCCGCGCATCGGTGTGACGTTCGGGTCGGGCATCGGGGGCGTCGAGACGCTCGTGGACAACGTTCTCGCGCACGAGAAGGACCCCCGGCGCGTCTCGCCGTTCATGATCCCGATGATGATCATGGACATGGCCGCCGGCGAGATCGCGATGAAGTACGGCGCGAAGGGTCCGAACCTCGCGACGGTCTCCGCGTGCGCGTCGAGCGCGCATGCGATCGGAGAGGCGACCGACACGATCCGCCGCGGCCAGGCCGACGTCATGCTCGCCGGTGGCAGCGAGGCCGGGATCATCAAGGTCGCGATCGGCGCGTTCAACGCGATGCACGCGCTTTCGCGCCGCAATGACGAGCCCGAGAAGGCGTCGCGACCGTTCGACAAGGAGCGCGATGGCTTCGTGTTCAGCGAGGCCGCCGCGTGCTTGATCCTCGAGGAAGAAGGCTTCGCGAAAGCGCGCGGCGCGCACATCATCGGCGAGATCGTCGGGTACGGCGCGACCGCGGACGCGTATCACGTCACCGCGCCGCCGGAGGGCGCCGAGGGCGCGGTGCGCGCGATGCGGATGGCGTTGACCGATGCCGGCATCACCACGTCGCAGATCGGCTACGTGAACGCGCACGGCACCTCGACGCAGGCCAACGACGGCGCCGAGACCGCCGCCCTCAAGACGTTCTTCGGCGCGACCGTGCCCCCGGTGTCGTCGACGAAGTCGATGACCGGGCACACCCTCGGCGCCGCGGGCGCGATCGAGGCCGTCATCTGCCTCCTCGCGATGCGCGACGGCGTGCTGCCGCCGACGATCAATCAAGAGGTACCGGACCCCGCGTGCGACCTCGACTACATCCCGAACGTCTCGCGCAAGGCGCAGGTCGAGTACGCGCTCTCCAACTCCATGGGCTTCGGCGGGCACAACGTGGCGCTCATCATTCGGCGCCGCAACGGCGCCGGCTGATGGCTGACCCGAAGAGGGTCCGGGCGGAGGCGAACGCGCTCGTCAAAGAGCTGCTGACCCGACTCGATAGCTCGGACGTGCGCGAGCTGGAGGTCACCCGCGGCGGGGTCCGTGTGCGCGTCGCGAAGAACGGGACGCCGCAGACGTTCGTGGCCGGGCCGGCGGCGATGCCCGCTACCCGTCCGGAAGCGACCGCGCCGAAGGCCGCCGGTCCGGCGATCGTGAGCGCGGATCCTTCGAAGGCCGCGGCCGACGCGATCACCGCGCCGCTCACCGGCGTCTTCTACCTGTCGCCGTCGCCGCAGTCACCGCCGTTCGTCCAGGTCGGCAGCGTCGTCGCGGCCGGCGATGTGATCGGGCTCATCGAAGCGATGAAACTGTTCAACGAGATCCGCAGCACCAAGAACGGCCGCGTGCGCAAGATCCTTGCGACGAACGGGCAGCTCGTGCGCGCGCACGCGCCGCTCATCGAGCTCGACCCGTCGTGATGAGCAAGACCTGTCCGACGTGTGGCGCGCCGCTCGGCGACCCGCCGCCACTCAAGCTCCGCTACGAGAGCAACCTGTACGCGTTCGATCGCGAGGTCTGCAAGCGGATCTTCCAGGAGAACCCCGACCGCTACCTCGACGCCGATGGAGGCGTGCTGCCGGAGCCGCGTTGAACGACGAGTGGCTCCGCGGTCTCCCGGAGGAGCTCGCTCCGCAACGCGAGGTCATGCGCGGCCTCGTTGCGCTCGCCGAGGCGAATGAAGCGGTCCGGCTGGTGGTCGTCGGGTGCAGCATCGGCCGCGGGAATTACGACGCGCTCTCAGACGTCGACGCCATGCTCGGCGTCGCGGGCGACGATTGGCGCGCGACGCTCCCGGCGGTCGACGCAGGGCTCGCGCGGATCGCGCCGATCCTCGATCTGCATTCGCAGTTCCTGTCCGATGCGAAGCGATCCGACTACCGGCACACGTTCATCGAGTTCGAGAATGGCGTCCAGGTGGACCTCGTGATCGCGCCCGCGTTCGCCCAACGCAACCCCGATCGCGAATGGGTCGTCCTGTACGACCCCGACGGCCGGGTCTCGGGCGATCCCGTGGAGCGCGATGCGACGAGCGAGCAACGGCGCACGTGGCTTTTCGGCGTGCTCGGCCGGCTGAGCGCGGCGGCGAAGTACCTCACCCGCGGATCGCTCTGGGAGGCCCACGCCTCGCTCGAGGCGGCTCGCGCCGATCTCTGGCGATTGTGGGCGATCGCGATCGGCGCGCACGACCCGCAGTTCGGGCTCACCGCGGTGCTCGACGTCCCGAAAGCGCGCCTTCCTGACGGCATCGAACGCACGATCGCGCCGCTCGACCGCGACGCGATCCGATCGGCGAGCCTCGCGTGTCTCGATCTGCTCGCCATGGCGTGGAAGGACGTCGGCAACCAGCCGATGCCACCGTTCGCCGATCGCGTCCGCGCGCAGCTGCTTCGGGATCGCTAGCGACCGAGCAAGGGCTCGCGACTAAGCATTCCGGCTCCGTGAGTGCATTCCCGCACATAGATGCCCGACATCACAGCCGAGCGCTGGGCCGAGCTGTACGACCGAGCGTTCCCCCAGGTGTATCGCGCACTGGTGGCGGCGACGTTCGATCGGGAGCGCGCGCTCGACGGCCTGCACGACGCGTTCGAGGAGGGACTGCGGCACCCGCCGCGCGATGACCGCAACCTCGAAGGCTGGCTCTATCGGGTCGCGCTCCGCAGAACGCGGCGCGGCATCTTCCGCGCGCAGCGCGAGTCGGGACGCATCGAGGCGACCGCGTCGGACGATGTCGCAGCGGTGCTCGACCGGCTCGAGTGCGGGCGGCTGCTCGCGCTCCTCACCGAGCGGCAGCGCGCGATCGTGGTCGCGCACTACTACCTCGGCCTTACCCAAGAGGAGATCGCGGAT
>DATCPY010000002.1:0-4587 GCA_036569845.1 Candidatus Limnocylindria bacterium
GTGCCGCGGCCCAAGCTGAGCGACCTCTACGGGATCCTCGCCCCGCGGCGGCCGATGCCACCGTTCGACTGGGAGAAGGAGCGCGCCGCGGCAGCGGAAGCGGCGGGTCGGTATGACGCGGAGAAGACCGCTCGGATCATGAGACGTCTCAAGAAATGACGACCGCATGGCTGGACACGAACGTGGTCGTGCGCTTCCTCACGAAAGAGCCTGCCGCGCTCGCTCGACGCGCGGAGCGCCTTCTCGCGAAGGCGCAATCCGGTGAGCTCGCCCTCCGGCTGACGCCGATCGTCGTCGCCGAGATCGTCTGGGTCTTACGGACGGTCTATGGACGCGAGCCCGCCGAGATCGCCGCCGGGCTCAGCGCGCTGCTCAGGGCTGACGGGATCCTGGTCGACCAGCACGACACGCTGCTCGAAGCGCTCAGCCTCATGCAGCAGCAACGAGTCGCGTTCCCAGACGCGTTCATCGCCGTAGCGGCACGGCAAGCGAATGAGCCCGTTTGTACGTTCGACGCGGGCTTCAAGCGCCTCGGGGTCGAGATCCTGCCTAGCTGACGTTCACCCGCTCGTGCGGAGGAGCTCCAGGAACCGGTCGCCATAGCGCTCGAGCTTCACGGGGCCGACGCCTGAGATCGCGAGCAGCTCGCGCTCGGTCGCGGGCACCGATGCCGCCATCGCCCGCAGCACGGCATCGCTGAACACGATGTACGCCGGCACGTGCTCGGCGTCGGCGATCGATTTGCGGAGCGTGCGCAGCTTGTCGAAGAGCTCGGCGTTCGGCTCGGCGTCGATGTGCACCTTCGCCGGCGCGGCGGCGCGCGCGCTCATTCCCCGATCGCTCGACCCAAGCAGCGCACCGAGGTCGCGCCCGAGGCAGGCGTCGCAGCTGGTGCCACAGCGCTCTATCTGCTCGTCGAAGTACGCGGCGAGCGACTGATGGCGGCAGCGCGCGCTCTCGGCAAGGCGGAAGAGCTGGATCGTCTTTTCCTTGGTCGAGGCGCGCAGCTCGGGATCGTCGACCTCGCTCACGAAGCGGTCGTACGCGAGCACGTCGACCCACGAGTACATGAGCACGCAGTCGCTCTCGAGCCCGTCCCGGCCGGCGCGACCGATCTCCTGATACCAGCTCTCGAGGCTGCGTGGCAGGTCGCGGTGGACGACGTAGCGGACGTTGCTCTTGTCGATCCCCATCCCGAAAGCGACGGTCGCGACGATGACGTCCGCATCGTCGCGCGCGAACGCGTTCTGGCTATCCGCCCGCTCCTCATCCGTGAGGCCCGCGTGGTACGCGCGCGCCTGGACGCCGTTCCGCCGGAGCCACGCGGTGAGGTCGTCGACGCTCTTGCGCGAGAGGCAGTACACGATCCCGCTGGAGCCGTGATGCTTCTTGATGATCGCGAGGATGTCCTTCCGCGTCTCGCGCCCGACACCCTTCTTCTGCGTCGTGATGATGAGGTTCGGACGGAAGAACGAACCCTTGAATCCTTCCGGCTTACGCATGCCGAGCTGCCGGATGATGTCGCCGACGACCTGACGGGTCGCCGTCGCGGTGAGGGCCAGGATCGGGATGTCGCCGAACTGCGCCTTCAGGCCGGCGAGCTGTCGGTACGCGGGCCGGAAGTCGTGGCCCCAGTGGCTGATGCAGTGCGCCTCGTCCACGACGACGAGGCTGATCCGAGCATCGGCGAGCGCGCCCCGCAGTCCGTCACCGAGCCCCTCCGGCGCGGCGTACACGATGTCGAGCTCACCGGCGCGCAGCTTCGCCAGCGTGGCCTGCCGCTCCTCGGGCGTGAGCGTCGAGTTCAGGAGCGCAGCCCGAAAGCCGGTGCGCACCAGCGCGTCGACCTGGTCCTTCATCAACGAGATGAGCGGCGACAGCACGAGCACCGGTCCGCCGAGGATCTTCGCCGGGATCTGGAAGGTGAGGCTCTTCCCCGCTCCGGTCGGCATGAGCCCGATGCAGTCGCGGCCGGCGATGACCGCGTCGATGATCTTCCGCTGCCCCGGCCGGAACTCCTCGAAGCCGAACACGGTCCGCAGCACGTCGTCGGGATCGGTGAACCGGCGAGCGGGGTCGAACGCCCGCGTCGCGGCGCCCATCGCTACGTGAAGCTCCGCCTGAGCGCGGACTGCGCCGCGTTGTATCCGGACAGGCCGTGCACCCCCGCGCCCGGCGGCGTCGCGGCCGAGCAGAGGTAGATCTCACGCGTCGGCGTCGCGTACGGATCGATCGACCATGACGGGCGCGCGATGAACTGCAGCCCGCCGTGCCAGCCGGCCGAGATGTCGCCGCCGATGTAGTTCGCGTTGTGCGCCTCGACGTCGCGTGAGGTCATGACGCTGCGCTTCAGGATGAGATCGCGGAATCCGGGTGCGAAGCGCTCGAGCTGCGCTTCGATGCGCGCGGTCATGTCCTCGATCGATCCGTTCGGCACGTGGCAGTAGGTCCAGAGGGTCTGCATGCCGAGCGGCGCGCGCGTGCTGTCAAAGAGGCTCTGCTGCGCGACGAGGACGAACGGCTTCTCGGGATGTTCGCCGCGCGCGACCTGCTGCTCGCCCGCCGCGATCTCCTCGAGCGTGCCGCCCAGATGCACGGTCCCCGCGCGCCGGCACTCGGCCGCTCGCCAGGGGACCGGACCGGCGAGCGCGTAGTCCACCTTGAACACGCCAGGGCCGTACTTGTAGCCGCGGAGGACGCGACGGTACGTCGTATTCAGCTTGTCGCCCGCGATGCGCTCGAGCGCGCGTGGCGTCGTGTCGAAGAGATACGCCCGCGCTTTCCCAAGCTGCGCCCAGACATCGATGCGGTCGTCGGTCCGGATCTCGCCACCGAGGGCGCGCAGATAGGACGCCAGCGCGTCGGCGATCTTCTGCGACCCGCCGCGCGGCATCGGCCACCCGACCGCGTGCCCCGACACGCCGAGCATGAGCGCGAACGCGGTGGTGAACGGCGCGTCGAGCGGCAGGAACGAGTGCGCGGCGAGCCCCGCGAACAGCGCGCGCGCCCGCGGCGTCGAGAAGATCCGCGCCGTCGTGGTCGCGGGGAACATCGCCGGGATCCCGAAGCGCGCGAGGACCAGCGGATGCCGGGGGATGTGGAGCATCGGTCGCATCACGTCGGCGGTGAGGTCGTCCCATCGGGAGACGAGCGGCCCGAGGAGCCGGCGGTACGCGCCACCATCGTCGCCGAGGCCGCGCGCGGTCTCGTCGAGGGAGCGATGGAGGACCGCGGCGGTGCCGTCGTCGAGCGGATGCGCGAGCGGCACGTCGGGATGGATCCATTCGAGGCCGTGCTCCTTCAACGGGAGCGTGCGGAAGTACGGCGAGGCCGCGCCGAGCGGGTGGATCGCGGAGCAGATGTCGTGGATGAAGCCGGGGAGCGTGAGGGCCGCGCTCCGCGCGCCGCCGCCGATCGTGGGCTCGGCTTCGTGGACGCGCACCGAGCGTCCGGCGCGGGCGAGCTCGATGGCCGCGGCGAGCCCGTTCGGCCCGCTCCCGATGATCGCGGCGTCGATGCTCACGCCGCGAGGGTAATGGTCAGGCTCTGGTCGCGATGCTCGCGCGCGTCCGGTACAGGATCCCGAGCGAGAGGATGATCGCCGCGATCTCGAGGGCCGCGACGGCCGCCGGCGGGCGCTCGGGATCGGTCAGCCCGCCCAGGTCGCCGACGGCGAGGATGACCGTGCTGATGCTCGCGACCCATGCGAGCCACCGGACCGACCGTGGCCAGCGCCAGGTGCCCACGAGTGCCGCCACCGCGGAGGCGAACGGGATGAAATAGAGCAGACCGATGAGCGCCGAGCCGCCGGCCCGCGTCTCGAGCCCGAGGCCCGGTGTGCCCGCGACGTTGCAGAGGAGAAGGACACCCAGGAGGACCCGCAGCGGCGTCACCGGCGCAGCAACCGGGCCGGCGCGGTCAAACCGGAGCGGATCGCAGCGTTCTGCCAGATGTTCTTCGCGTTGCGCCACTGCCGCTTGCTGTCGACGACCACGATCTTGGATCGCACCGTCGCATCGGCGGCGCCGAAGTGCCGCGCGAGGTTCGCAAGCGTCGAGCGCCAGATGTCGTTCTGCATCCGCTCGCCCATGACCGGGATCATCATCGCCAGCTCCCAGAACGGATCGCTCGCGCGCGTGAGCTCCTGGACCTGGGCCACGGTGAAGCCGTATTCGTCGGTGTGCGCACTGAACGTCAGCGGCCCGGCGAACGGGTGGCCCTCCGGCGACATGAAGCTGAACGACACGTCGTCGGCGTAGATCACCAGGACGCCGGTGGCCATCGTCGGCGCGCCCGGCATCGAGGCGTTGATGAGCCCGACCTCACCCGGCGCGATGCCCGTCGCGGGAAGGAACATCCGCTGGCCCTTCGGCCAGAAGTCGCCGAAGCGCGTCTTCCACGTCGTGATGACGTCCTGCGGCGTGACGTCGGAGCCGACCTGCACGGAGAACGTCTTCTGGTGTAGCCGTCCGAAGCCGCCGTTCGCGGCGTTCAGCCGCCGGCCGTGCACGTTCGCGTTGATCGCGCCGGCGCGATCGCTCGCCTCGAGGGTCTTCACCGGCTTCGCCCAGTTGCTGTCATCGCGCG
>DATCPY010000003.1:0-19463 GCA_036569845.1 Candidatus Limnocylindria bacterium
GCGTCGATGCGCGTGAAGAGCGGAGCGATCGCGACCTCGAACGCGCGCCGCGACGCTTGCTGATCGATATCGACTGCACCGCGGTGGAAGCTGAACAGTGCGAGCTGCGCGGACGAGAGCTCGATCTTCGTCGCATCCACCGCGGCGAATATCTCGTAGCCGAGCTGCAGCTCGATCGCGCTTCGCAGCGCGGCCAGCTCGCGCTTCGGCGCACCGAGCGACTGGAGGTCGTCGAGCGCCTCGAGGATCGGCTTCTCGTTGAGCGCCGAGAGCGCGCGCCAGTCGCCGATCGCGCTCGTGATGAAGCGTGGCAGGATCAGCTTCTTCTCACCCCACTGCTTCTCCGCGCCGAGGTGTGGGGCGACGAGCTGGTCGATGAGCAATTGGGTGAACCGGTCTCCGGCGACGTCGACCCCGGCGGTCCCCAGGATCTCGATCTCGCCTTTGTGACGGCGCGTTACACAGAGGTCGAGGGTGCCGCCGCCGAAGTCGAACACGAGCGCGTGGCCCGCGGGCACGTCGGCCGCGAGCGCCGCAGCGACGGGCTCTTCCACGAAGCGCACGTTACGTAGGCCCGCCAGGCCCGCGGCTTGCTCAAGACGGGTCCGTGCCCGCTCTTCGACCTCGGCTCCTCCCACGAATTCCACCGGTCGCCCGATCGTGGCGGATGTCGGTCGCGTCCCGGTGAGCTCCTCGACCCGCTCCAGGATCCCGGACAGGATCATCGCGATCAGGTCCTCGAGGCCACGCTCGTCGCCGAACACGTTCGTGTGCGACAGCAGTGGGTCACCGAGAAACGTCTTCAAGGATTGGAAGAACCGGCCCGGTGACGACACGTCCGCGAGGATGCGGGCCTCGACGGTCTTCTGCCGCGGGTTGCTCGACACCATCGTGACGCCGAGCAGCTTGAACTCGCGCTTGATCGGCCCTCGCGCGAGGTTGTCGGCGAGGAACGCTTGGATCGCCGGATGACCGATCTGCACCGTGCCGTCCCGCCTCACGTACAGGACGCTCGGCAGCGTGTCGCCGCCGATCGGATCGATGGGCAGCAGCTGCACGGTCGCGCCGTCGGACATCGCGACCGCGCTGTTGGATGTCCCGAAATCCAGACCGAAGCGGCGATCGCTCACCGCAGAAGGATGCGCCAATGACCGGTCACGCACTTCCGGCTGTCGTCGTCGCGGAAGACGACGACGCGATCGCCCAGATCCTCGCGGAGTCTCTCCGAGCGGACGGCCTCGTGGAACCCGTGGTGGTCTCGAACGGCGCGCTCGTCATTGACGCGGTGATCGAGTCCGGCGCGCGGCTCCTCATCCTCGACGTGCAGATGCCGGGCGCGAGCGGGATCGACGTGTACGACGTCGTGCGGAATCACCCGCTGCTCGCGGGCATCGCGGTCCTGTTCGTGACCGCGAATCCGGAGATCGCGCGCGAGACGATGCGCGGCAACGCGCCGCGCGACGTGATGGCGAAGCCATTCGATATCGACCAGCTGCTCGGAAAGGTCCGCGAGCTCCTCGGAGAACAGATCGCCGCCTAGAACGGCGGCCAGGGCACCGCCATACGGTATGGATCGGGCTGCGGGAACACCTTCGTTCGGATCAGCCGATCGAGCCGCGCGTTCAGGGCGCGCATCTCGGCCGGCGCGATGAGCATCTGCAGGGCCTGACAGAGCGGTCCATCGAGCTTGGCGCGCAGCGACCGCAGCACCTCCAGCTCCGCCGCCTCGATGGGCTCACCACGCCAATCCCAGAGGATCGTGCGGAGCTTCGGCTCAGCCGCGAAACAGATGCCGTGGTCGACCCCGTACACGTGGCCGCTCGATGTCGGCAGGAGATGGCCGCCCTTGCGGTCGGCGTTGTTCACCACGGCATCGAACAGCGCGATGCGCCGCAAGCGATCGTCGGGCTCGTTCACCATCTTCCACACGTCCGCCGTCTCGTCGACGTCGACCCAGAGCTGCGTCATGCCTTCGCCGAATGGCCCACTGTCCCGCGTGACGGTGGGCGGCACGATCTCCCAGCCGCTGGCCTCCGACACGAGATACGCGGCGCGTTCCCGCTTCCAGAGGGTGCCGTCGGGAAAATCCTCGAGCGGCCGCTCGCCTCGCACCGGCTTGTAGATGCAGGTCGCGCTCATCACGCCGTCAGTCACAGTCCCCTGGAACGTCGTGTTGGATGCGACGACGACGCGGCCGTGCACCGTCAGCTCTCCGTGCTCGAGGAGTCGGAGCGCGGCGTCGCGATCGCTGCCGGTCACCCCACCAGTGTGCGACCGATACTCGACTGGTGGCGAAGCGAGTTGCGGTCATCGGAGCCGGCGCCGCGGGCCTGGCGAGCGCGCGCTGGCTCATCGACGCGGGCCTCGAGCCGGTCGTGTTCGAGCGCACCGGCGCCGTCGGTGGGCTCTGGCGGCCGGACACCGGCCTGGCATACCCGTCCCTGCGCACGAACACGTCGAAGCAGAAGACCGCGTTCTCCGACCTCGCATTCGATGACGCGCTCCCAGACCATCCCTACCGCGATCAAGTCCTCGGGTACCTCGAGCGCTATGCGGACGTCACCGGCGTTCGATCGGCGATCCGCTTCGGGCGCACCGTGGTCGCGGTCCGCCGGTCGGGCGATGGCTGGACGGTGGACGGGGAGGCGTTCGACGCCGTGGTCGTTGCGTCCGGATTGTTCGCCCGCACGCTCCAGCCGCCGCTCACGGGCCGCGACCGATTTCGCGGGACGATCATCCACGCGCGCGACTATCGCGCGCCGGCCGGCTTCGCCGGGAAGGACGTCGTGGTCGTGGGCGCGGGATCGAGCGGCGCCGACATCGCGGTCGAGCTCGCCACCGTTGCGCGGTCGGTCACCATCGCGATCCGCGAGGTACCCACGTTCGTGCCCCGGCACCATCGTGGCCGGCCGTACGACCATCGCGCGACCCGTCTCGCGCGGATGCTCCCGCAGTCGGTCCGGCGGTGGCGAGTCCGGCGGGTCATCGCTGCGGAATACCGCGCTCGCGGCATGCGACTCGAGCGCGTCGCCCTGAACACGACGCCGGGAACCGATCTGCTTGACGAGGTGGTGCGCGGCCGGATCACGATGCGGCCGGCGCTCGTGGCGCTCGACGAGACCAGCGCGATCTTCGCCGACGGCACTCACGTCGCCGCCGGCGCGATCGTGCTCGCGACCGGATACGCCGCCGAGTTCCCGTTCCTCCCATCGGGCGTGCCCGCGACCATCGACGGAGCGCTCGCCCTGTACCGGCTGGTCTTCCCTCCGGATGTCACGGGGCTGGCGTTCGTCGGAATGACCCGCGTGTCCGGCCCGGTGTTCCCGGTCGCCGAGCTGCAGGCGCGGTGGGTCGCCGCCGTCTTCGCCGGTCGCGCATCGCTGCCTTCGGCCGATGCGATGCGCGACGAGATCAGCGCGCGCATCGCTCGCGCGCATGCGGCAGGTGACGATCAGATGCGCGTCGAGCTCCTGCCGTATCTCGATGACATCGCGTCGCGGATCGGCGCGAAGCCTTCGCTCTGGCGGCATCCGCGGCTGCTCGTCTCTCCCGTGAGCGCGCGCGATTATCGGACCTAGACTGCGCGGGCCGTGAACGCCAAGCAGCTCGCCGACGAGCTCCGTCCGAAGGTGCGCGCCTCCATGGCCGACGTGCGCGCCGGCCTCGAGCGTCTCGCGCGAGTGCCGTCGATGAGCGCGCCGGGCTATGACGCCGCGCCGGTCCGCGAGTCGGCGCGCGTGACCGCCGAGCTGTTCACGGCCGCGGGCATCAACGCGCGGGTCATCGAGAAGGACGGCGCGCATCCGGCGGTCGTTGGGCGCGTGGAAGGCCCGAAGGGAGCGCCGACGGTCCTCTTGTACGCGCACCACGACGTACAGCCGCCGGGGCCCAGCGATCGCTGGAAGAGCGACCCGTTCACGCCGACCGAGCGTGACGGACGGATCTACGGCCGCGGCGTCGCCGACGACAAGGCCGGCATCGCGGCCCACCTCGCCGCGCTCCGCGCGTACGGCGGAAAGCCGCCCTGCACCGTCGCGCTGTTCATCGAGGGTGAGGAGGAGTCGGGCTCGGCGCATCTCATGGACTTCCTCAACGCCGAGAAGGACACGCTGACGTGCGACGCCGTGATCATCGCCGACTCCGCGAACTGGCGCGTGGGGCAGCCCGCGATCACCACGACGCTGCGGGGCAATGCGCTCGTGACGGTCGAGCTGCGCGTAAGCGACCACGCGGTGCACAGCGGCGGCTTCGGCGGCGCGGTGCCGGATGCGCTCATGGCGATGGCCCGGCTGCTTGCGTCGCTGCACGACGATCTCGGCCGCGTCGCCATCGCGGGCCTGAAGACCGGCGATGCGGATCCGCTCGACCTCAAGGACGACGAGCTGCGCCGGTGGGTCGGCACACGACCGTCGGTCAAGCTCATCGGAGACGGATCGATCACCTCGCGCCTCTGGCGCAAGCCATCGATCTCGATCATCGGGCTCGACGCGACGCCGGTGAAAGAGGCGTCCAACACGTTGTGGCCGGTCGCGACCGCGCGCCTCTCGATGCGCGTGCCACCTGGTCAGGATGCGAAGGCCGCACAGGACGCGCTCGTCAAGCACCTCGAGGCGCACGCGCCCTGGGGCGCCGAGCTCAAGATCACCCGCGGTCCCACGGGCGAAGCATTCACCGGCACGACGAGCGGCCCCGCGTATGCCGCCCTGAAGGACGCGCTCGGCGCGGCCTGGGGCCGGGAGGCGATCGACATCGGTCAGGGCGGGAGCATTCCGTTCCTGTTCGACTTTGCGCGTACGTTTCCCGGCGCCGCACTGCTCGTGACCGGCGTCGAGGATCCCGAGTCCAACGCGCATTCGGAGAATGAAAGCCTGCATCTCGCGGAGTTCGAGAACGTCTGCGTCGCCGAAGCGACGTTCCTCGGACTGTTCGGAGCGACGGGGCGGGGCTGATGCTCCAGGGCATCCTGACCCTCCGCTGTCCTCGCTGCCGTCGCGGTCCGTTGTTCAAGGGACTCATCGACATGCCCGAACGCTGCCCGGTCTGCGGGATGATCTACGAGCGCGAGCATGGGTACTTCGTCGGCGCGATGGCGATCAGCTACGGCCTCGCCATCGGCCTCGTCGCGCTGCTCTTCTTCGGCCTGCTCGCGGTCACCCACTGGCCGCTCGAATGGGTGCTCCTCACATCGAGCGTCCTGTTCCTGCCGCTCGCGCCGATCTGCCTGCGCTACGCGCGGGCGCTCTGGATCTACGGCGACCGCCGGATGGATCCGGACGACCCGCAAGACCGGCCGTGACGTTCCGCGATCGCGCTGACGCGGGTCGTCAGCTCGGCGCGGCGTTGGGCGGGGCCGAGCTCGACGATCCGGTCATCGTCGGTTTGCCCCGCGGCGGCGTGATCGTCGCGGACGAGGTCGCCCGGGCGCTCAACGCGCCGCTGGACATCGTGGTCGCGCGCAAGCTCGGCGTGCCCTGGCAGCCTGAGCTGGCGTTCGGGGCGGTCGCGCCGGGCGTCGTCGTGCTTCAGCACGACGTGTTGGATCGGATCGGCCTCGAGCCGGGCGAGATCGACGCTGCGGTCGCGCGCGAGACGGCGCGCCTCGGGACCCTTGCCGATCGCTATCGCGCGGGCGTGCCCGCGATCCCTCTTCGTGACCGCTGCGTCGTCATCGTCGACGACGGCCTCGCCACCGGGGCGACCGCGACCGCGGCCGCGCGATCCGTGCGCCTCGCGCAGCCGAGCCGGGTGATCGTCGCCGTCCCGGTCGCCGCGGCCCAGACCGCCGCGACGCTCCGCGGCGAGGTCGACGCCGTGATCTGCGTCGCGGAGCCACGAGACTTCCACGCCGTGGGCAGCTACTACGACGACTTCACGCCGGTGCGCGATGAGGAGGTGCGCGAGCGGCTGGCGGCCCGTCGCGCCGGCCCGGTCTAACGTTCGGATATCGACGCCATCCGGTCGCGCCGCCTCGAGCTCGTGTCCCTTCCCCTCACCGCGCTCGACGCGTTCCTCGCCGGTGACCGCGCCGCGGCGCTGCGGCTCATCGACTTCGAGATGCCGGATGAGTTCCCCGGTGACCACCTCGATCTGGTGCGCATGCGCCGCGACCAGATCGCCGCGCGTCCCGAGTGGCTGCCCTGGTCACTTCGCGCGATCGTGCTGCGGGAGCCGCGGCGGGCCATGGCCGGCTTCGCGAACTTCCACGGCCCCCCGGGGGTCAACGATCTCGGCGTGCCTGGCGCGGCCGAGACGGGCTACACGGTCTTCGCGGAGTACCGCGGACGCGGGATCGCCACCGAGGTCGCGGAGGCGATGATGGAGTGGGCTGCTCGCGAGCATGGCGTGCGGCACTTCATCTCCGGCGTGACGCCGGACAACGGACCGTCGCTCCGGGTGAACGAGAAGCTCGGGTTCGTGCCGACGGGGCACATCGTCGATGGCGAGATCATCTTCGAGCTCCGTCGCCCGTGAGCGGGCTGCGCCAGCTCTTTTTGCCCGATCTGACCCCGCTGCGCGAGTCGCGTTCGTTCCGGCTGCTGTGGCTCGGTCAGCTCATCTCGTTGAGCGGCAGCCAGCTGCGGCTCGTCGCCCTCCCGTACCAGATCTTCCTGCTCACCGGCTCGTCCTTCGCCGTCGGGCTCATCGGGGTGTTCCAAGCGGTGCCGCTGCTGGTGCTGTCGCTGTTCGGCGGCGTCATCGCCGACGCGGTCGATCGGCGCCGGCTCCTCCTGATCACGCAGGTCGGGCTCGCGATGGTCTCGCTGGCCCTCGCGATCGCGACGCAGGCCGGCGCGGCATCGGTGCCGCTCCTGTACGTCCTGACGGCGATCGGCGCGTGCTTCTCGGCGCTCGACAACCCGACCCGCGCGTCGCTGGCGCCGACGCTCGTCGAGCGCCGGCTCATCCGGGCCGCGATGGCCCTGAACCAGACGATCTTCCAGTTCGCGCTGGTGTTCGGCTCGGTGCTGGCAGGGGTCGTCATCGGGCGCTTCGGGCTCTCCGGCGCCTACTGGCTCGATGTCGTGTCGTTCGTCGCGGCATTCATCGCGGTGTGGATGATCCGCACGCCGCCGCGGGTGCGAGCGGAACGGCAGCCGGTGCTGAAGGCCCTGGTCGAAGGCGTGCGCTACCTGGGCGCGACCCGCATCCTCCTCGCCACGATGTCACTCGACTTCCTGGCGACGTTCTTCGGCTCGCCGCGCGCGCTGTTCCCGTACTACGCCGAGCGCGTCTTCCACGTCGGGCCGGAAGGGCTCGGCCTGCTCTACGCGTCGATGGGCGCGGGCGCGCTCGTGGCGGCGGTCGCGTCCGGCTGGACGGCTCGGGTCAAGCGTCAAGGGCTGACAGTCCTCGTGGCTGTCGCGGTGTGGGGCCTGTCCATCGCCGTGTTCGGCGTGCTGGACGAGCGCTGGTTCCTGCTCGCGCTGCTCCTGCTCGCCATCGCGAACGGAGCCGACACGGTGAGCTCGATCTTCCGCGGCACGATCCTGCAGCTCATCGTGCCCGAAGCGCTCCGCGGCCGCCTCAACGCGATCAACATCATGTTCGTGCTCGGTGGGCCGCAGCTTGGGCAATTCGAGTCCGGGGCGGTCGCCGCGGTCTGGTCGCCGGCCGCGTCGGTCGTCTCGGGTGGCGTCGCCTGCGTCGCGTCGGTGTTCGCGGTCGCGCTCTGGATCCCCGAGATCATTCGTTACCGGGCGCACCGCGATGACGCCGCGGCGGTGGATCAGCGGGCCTAGGTCGCGCGGCTAGGTGTTGTTCAGGATCGCGCGCGCCGTCCCACTGAAGATGCGCTCGCGGTCCTCCAGCGCCACGTCCAGCGCCTCGATCGTCGTGACCGCCCGGCTGATGTCACCGAGCTTGTGCGGATAGTCACTGCCCATGGCCATGTGGTCAGCGCCGGCCCAGTCGCGCAGCAGTCGCAGCACGAAGGGGCTGAAGGTGACGGTGTCGTAGTACAGGCGCCGAAGATACGTGCTGGGCAGGTCCTCGATGTGCGCGCGATCCTCGGCGAAGTCGCGATACCCGTTGTCGAGCCGTTCCGCGAGGTAGGGGATCGCGCCGCCGGCGTGCGCGACGATCCAGCGGATGTGCGGAAGCTCGCGGAGCATGCCGCTGAAGCACATGCGCGCGACCGCGAGCGTCGTGTCGAACGGGAAGCCGACCAGCGGGCCGAGCACGAAGTCGCGGAACGCATCCGCGCTCGCCGGCAGCATCGGGTGGAGCAGGATGCAGAGCTCCATCCGGTCGGCCTCTTCGAAGAACGGGCGGTAGGCGGGATCATCGAGCGCGCGCCCGCGGATGTTGCTCAGGAGGATGACGCCCTGGAGCTTCAGGACGTCGATCGCCCGATGGAGCTCGCGTAGAGCGGCGTCGGGATCGTCCATCGGGATGGAGGCGAAGCCCTTGAAGCGCGCCGGGTGCGCGGTGATGAGCTCGGCGTACGTGTCGTTCACCATGCGGGCCACGGGCTCCTGAGCCGCGCCCTCGGCGAAGAAGACGTTGGGGGTGGAAAGCGACAGGATCGCCACGTCGATGCCCGCGCGGTCCATGTCCGCGAGCCGCAGCGCCGCATCGGTCATCGGCGCGGTCACGCCGAAGAACCGCGAGCCGCGGTATCGGATGATCGTCTGGCCCGAGGGATCGGTGCCGAACGAGAAGTCGCCGCCGCTCCGCTCGATGAGCTCGAAATAGGCGCTCGGATAGTGGTGAGTGTGGACGTCGTAGCGCACCGCGACGAGGGTATTCCGCCGCTCCCGGTACCGTTACCGGCGTGAAGCTCGACGCGGATGTGCGCGCATTCCTCGATGCTCCGCAGCTCGCGGTGCTCGCGACGCTCAACGACGACGGCTCCGCCCATCTAACGGTCATCTGGTACGACCGGCGCGATGACGAGGCCATCGTGAACACGACGGCGCCGCGCAAGAAGGCCGCCAACATCGCGCGCGATCCGCGGGTCTCCCTCCTCGTCGGCGGATCGGAGCGCTACGTCCGGCTCGACGGCGATGCGCGCGTGGTCGCGACCGGCGCGGACGCGCTACGCGACATCCGCGATCTCGCCGTGCGCTACGACGGCGTGGCCGCGGCCGAGCGGCAGACCCGTGACGTCTGGTCGAAGCAAGAGCGCGTCACGTACGCGATCGCCGTCCGGCGCGTCTACCGCTACGGCTTCGACTGACCTCTAGGCGACGCGCTGGCGCGCGGCGTAGACCAGCAGCAGGACGCCAGCCAGCTCGAACGCGGTCGCGGCGGGAAAGATCCCGAAGAGGTCGCGGCTCACGATGAGCGCCCCGAGCCCCGGGCCGGCGACGAAGCCGAGATTGACCTGCAGGTATGCGAACGTCATGACCCGAGCTCGCGCTGCGTCGGTCGTCGATGACGCGAGGATGTTGAAGCTGAGGCTGAAGACGCCGCTACCGATCCCGCTCACGATGCCGAACGCGACGACGAACGGCCAGTAGTCCCGCACGAGCCAGGGCACGATCCACAGGAGACCGTCGGCGATCGCCGCCACGTACAGCACCCGCCAGTGGCCAAATCGATCGGCGATCGCGCCGACGGCCGGCGACGCGACGAGGGTGATCAGGCCGCTCGCACCGAACGCGATGCCGACGGCGGCGCCGAGCCCGTCGTCGCCGTGGATGCGCTGGACGACCAGAGGGAGGTACGTGAAGGTCAGCAGCCAGCCAGCGAACACGACGAGCAGCGCGGGGAACAGCGCGCGCAGTCGCGGCGAGCTCCAGATGATCCGCAGGCCGTCGAACGCCGCGCGCATCACGGGTGGCCGTTCGGGCGAGGGGACGAAGGCGTCGCGGTAGCCGAAGGTCAGGCCGAGGACCACGCCGGCGAGCAGGACGGCGTCGACGGCGAGCACGACGTTGAATCCGTAGCGGTCGACGATCGGGCCGCCGACGAGCGGGCCGATGAACGCGCCCAGCGGGCCCGCGCCGTTCACGACGCCGAACGCGAATCCGATCCGGGCGGCCGGCGTGGATTCATGCAGCGTGGTCATCATCAGCCCGCTGTTACCGAGGTTCAGCGAGTTGAGGCCGCGGCCGAGCGTGAAGAGCCACACGTTGCGCGCGATCGCCGATACCGCGAGGCCCGCGCCGGTCGCGGCGAACGATCGGATGATGAGCGGCTTGCGTCCGTAGCGATCCGCGAGCACGCCCCAGAACGGCAGGAACAGGAGGCCGATCACGTTCACGCTCGCGGTGATCACGCCGACCGCTGCGGGCACATCCTCTGGGGCAACGCCGATCTTTGGCAGGTGGAGCGGTGTGAATGCGGAGAGCTGCCCGTAGGCGATGACCTCGATGAATGAGGCGAGCGTGAAGAGGGTGAGCATGCGGCGCCAGCCGGAGGGAGTGCGCATTGGGCTAGAGACTAGTCAGGACAGCTGAGCGGGAGACGGGGGACGATCCCGCGGCCTTCAGGTTGGGAACCTGACGCTCTGCCAACTGAGCTACTCCCGCGCACTCTCATTCTAGAGGCGGTGCCTTCGCCCAGTGGAACTGTCGTGCGGTCTTGCGCCGGTGGCAGTTGATGCACCGAACGTCGCACTTTTCGATCTCGGCGTGCACGCGGGCCCAGGGCTTGTTGACGATCAGTCGGCTGACCTCGGCGAGCTTCGTGAGCCGATCGCGATGGTCGAACTCGAGCACGACCGGATCCGCGATGCCGCAGTCAACGCAGGGATGGCTCGCGAGGTACAGGAGCACTTCGCGGCGGTTCCGTTCACGGCGACCCTTCATTTGAGCGATGGCCTGCCGGATGTAGTCCGGCTTGTTCGCCACGTAGTGGGCGCGCCTGTAGGCCGCGTGACACTTGCGGCAATAGAAGTTCAGTAGCCGCCGCGTCTCGTCCGAGAAGGAGAACTCGGCCGCACTGAGGTCTTCACCGCAGGCGCTGCACGGATAAAGCAGCCCGTCAGACGACGTACGCACCGATCGCTTCTCCGAGCCGGTACGAGCCGAACTGCGCGGCCGTGCGGATCCGGTGGCAATTGCCGCAGCGGACATCGCATTTCTCGATCTCGGAGCGAATGATCGCGATCGTGCTCATGTGGATCAGGCGCCCGACGTCCGCTGCCTTCGTGGCGGGATCCCGATGATCGAATTCGAGGACGACGCGATCCGACTCACCGCAGTCGACGCACGGGTGCGTCACCAAGTATTCGGCGACGAATTGACGATTGCGTGGTCGATCGATCGAAGCTCGGGCCTTCGACCTCGCGACGTACTGAGCGACGTTCTTCCGGTAATGCTCTTTCCCGTAGTCGCTGCAGCAGGGCCGGCAGTACGAGCGATGCGTTCCCCGCGCTGCGTTCTTGATCGGGAACTCGTCGATTGGCTTCGCGAGATGGCAGCGCGCGCAGACGCGGACATCACACACCGCGACACCCGAGACCGCGGCTGCGGGCCTTATTCCGCGCCGATCAGAGTCTCTAGAACATCTGTTCTAGCATGAAATGCCGAGAAAGTCAAGCGAAAACGCCCAAAGTCGAGGTCGCGGCTGGTGGCATGCCCGGTGCCTCACCAAGCCCGAATGACGCCGACGCCGCTGCCGCCGCCTGAGCCCGAAGAGAAGCCCGACATCGTCGAGAGCCTGCAGCGGAGCGACCTGAAGCGCTGGTCGCCGCGCGGCGCGGGCATCCCGGCGCTGCTCGACTGGTGGCCGAGCTACGTCGCGCTCGCGGCCCTCGCGCTCCTTGCCGTCCTCGCCGCGTCGCGACTCATTCTCGAAACACTCGTCCCGTTCGCGCACGTGCTGCTCGTCTTCTGTCTCGCGGCCGCGCTGACGTTCGCGATCTCGCCGCTGATCGCCCGACTCGAGGATCGCATGCCCCGCACGCTCGCCGTCGCCCTGGTGTTCCTCGTGCTGATCGGCGCCATCGCGGCCTTCGCGTTCCTCGTCGCGCGCCCGCTCTCGACAGAGGGCCAGGCCCTCGCGGATCGGATCAAGGAGTACTCGGACGCGGTCCAGGGCAAGCGGCCCCTCGTGATCGGAGATCAACCGCTCCCCTCGGGCGTCCAAGACCAGATCCGCGCGGTCGTTGAGTCCCAGGGACCGGACCTCGCCGCCCGGTCCGGCGGCCTGGTGCTCGCCTTCCTCGCGGTGCTCGTCGATCTCGCGATCGTGCTCGTGGTGACCTTCTACTTGCTGCTCGACGCGCGGCGGTTCCGAGTCATCATCCTCCGCACGCTCGAGCCGCCGAATCGCGCGGCCGCGCGCCGCGTGTTCCACGCGATCGCGCACGTGTTCGGGGCGTATATCCGCAGCCAGCTCATTGTCGCGCTCTCGCTCGCCCTACTCGTCACGGTCGCGCTGACCATCCTCGGCGTCCCATACGCGGTGCTGCTCGGCGCGTTCGCCGGCATCGTCGAGCTCGTCCCGATGCTCGGTCCGTTCATCGGCGCGATCCCCGCGCTGCTCATCGCATCGTCGCAGCCGTTCCCCGCGATCCTCTGGGTCGCTCTCGCGTTCGTCGTGATCCAGCAGTTCGAGAGCAACGTCCTGGTGCCCCGGCTCACCGGCCACGCGGTCGGACTGCATCCCCTGGCCGCGATGCTCGCGCTGCTCGCCGGCTTCGAAGCCGCGGGTATCGTGGGCGCGCTGTTCGCCGTGCCGGTCGTCGGCTTGCTCTGGGTCTTCATCTCGACGGCCGTGCTCGCGTGGCGTGGCCGGCGGATAGACCTGCAGCAGCGCCGCCGGCGCACCGTTCCATGGCGTCCGCGGCGCAGGCGGTACGCGGCGGGGACGCCCGGTCCGAGTCGGCTCGGCTAGCTAGCGCACCGCTGCGCGGTTACCGGCCATCGCCGGTGCGGGCTCGTCCACGGTCTCGGGCTGTTCGGTCGAGTTGATGACGACGCCGGTCGCGATCGCCATGATCGCGCCGACCGCGGCGGCGACGAACAGGATCCCATCCGCCGGCCGGCGAGGAGAGTTCGCGAGCGGTGCCCAGGTGACGAAGAGCATGTAGAGGACCGCCGCGCCGGCGGCGATGCCGAGGGTCGTCGCGAACACGTACAGAACGAACCAGCCCTTCGAGCGGCGGAGCAGCGTGTCGAAGAACGACCGGAGCAGCCGGCTCACGGTCCAGACGACCAGTGCCGTCACGGTCCAGGCCATGATCGTGCCGATCCAGGTGACGTCGGCGCTGCCGACGCGCGAGAGGATCCCGGTCATTTGCCCGATGAGCCTGCTTGGATCGAGCAGGTTGAGCAGCGGGCCGAACCGTTCCGGATCGCTGCCCTGCAGGACAGCGATCAGCGCGCCCTTCACCTCCGCCGCGCGCACCGGGCTGAACAGCGACTCCTGCTGCAGCGTGAGGCCCGTCTGCACGAAGGCTCCGAGGGATTGCTGGCCGGATGCGATCGCGAAGAGCATCGTCATCGCCGCGCCCCAGAGCACGGTGACCACGCCACCGAGGCCGTAAATGGCCGACGCTCCGAGCACGAGCGCGGGGGCGAGGCCGAACGGCGCCGTCACTGGCATCGCGATGGCGAGGGCCGTCCGCTCGCTCGATACGTCGCGGAGCCAGACGAACAGGCCCATGAGCGCCCACAGGATCGCGAGGCCCGGCACGAACAGGAAGAGCAGCGCCGTCTCCATGACCCAGCCGATCGTGAGTGCCAAGCCGAGCTGACCCGCGAACCCGACGATGAGCACAAGGCCCGACATGAGGGCGGCGGGCAGGAGGCCGAAGCCCGCGAGGATGGTCAAGCCGAAGATCGGCAACGCCGCGAGCACGCCGTAGAAGCCGCGCCGGATCGGCCGGCCGTAGGCATTCAGTAGCGCGACGACCGGGCTCTGCTCGACCCGCGGCACGAAGCCACGGAGCGGCTCGGTCATGACGTTCGGCGCGTAGTCGTCAAAGCCGTGGTGCGCGGGCACCGCCGCCGTTTGGGAGTGCAGCGTCTTGGTGAGCGCGTCGCCGATCTCGGTCGCCTTGTGGTAGCGAAGCGCGGGGTCCTTCGCGAGGGCCTTCAGCACGATCGAGTCGACGTCCTTCGGGAGCGACGGGCGGAGGTGGCTGGGCGGGACAGGTGGCCGCACGACGTGATCGCGCAGCAGCACCGCCGCGTTGCCGCTCGTGAACGGCGGCTTGCCGACGAGCATCTCGTACAGCACGAGGCCGAGGCCGTACACATCGGACGCCACCGACGCCGGGCGGCCTTCGACGCGCTCCGGCGCGACGTAGAGCGCGGTCGCGAAGAGCTGCGGCGACTCCGAGTCCTCCGCCGGCGTGCGCGCGATCCCGAAGTCGCAGATCTTCGGCTGGTCATTGTTGTCGAGGAGGATGTTGGATGGCTTGAGATCGGCGTGGATGATGCCGCGCGAGTGGGCGAACGCGAGACCGTTGGCGATCCCGTCCGTCAGCCGCACCGCGTCGGAGAGCGGGAGCGCACCGGTGCGCTCGATGCGCTGCTTCAGCGACGAGCCCGCGACGTATTCCATGACGATGAACGGCAGCCCATCGACCTCGCCGACATCGAAGACACCGACGATGTTCGGGTGGGAGAGCTGCGCGAGCGCACGGGCTTCTTTCACGAAGAGCTTGCGCAGCGCCCCGTCGGCGGCGGCCTGCGGGTCGAGCACCTTGACCGCGACCTCACGACCGAGCGCCGTGTCCTGCGCAAGGTAGACCTGCGAGGACCCGCCGGCACCGATCGGCTCGAGGATCCGGTAGCGCTGATCGAGGATGCGATCCACTGCCAGCTCCGTACCCCGACGCGTTCTGTCGATGCCCGGGTTGCCTACGATAGCCCCGGACTTCCTGTCGAATGCGTTGACCAGCGGGTTCC
The DNA here is from genome assembly GCA_036569845.1 of Candidatus Limnocylindria bacterium. GTDB lineage: Bacteria > Chloroflexota > Limnocylindria > P2-11E > P2-11E > UBA4735. The sequence continues at coordinate 14,808 of DATCPY010000003.1, forward strand.
CCATCGTGTCCCCTTGCTGTGACGCGTCGCTCACGTTCCCAACGGGAGGCGAGCATGCGCGTTATTGCGGGGCGGGAAGCACGGTCCTAGGACGTTCGACCGGTCCAACGACACCGCTTAGATACGCGGTGGCCGTGGGTCTACGGCTTGGGCGTCGGGGTGGGCTTCACCGGCGTGAGCGGCCGCGGCAGCACCGGCTTCGTGAACGAACGGTTCACGAACGTGGCGATCTCGGTCGCGATCTTCGCCTTCACGGTCGCCGCCTGATCCGCGGTCAGCTTGTTCGCCGCGACGGCCTGATCGACCTTCGCGTTCGCCGCCGTCGTGAGCGCGGCGATCAACCCCTGCGAGCTCTTGGTCGGACCGAGGGAGTTGGCGATATCCGCGACGCTCTTGCCGGAGCGGAGCTGCGTGGTCAGCGTCTGTAGGTCCATACCGAGGTAGTCGCTCGCGGCCTTCGTGAGGTCCCCGATGAATGACATGACGTTCGGGAGGTTCGGACGCGCGGGCTTCGGGTTCGGGTTCGCGTTCGGCTTCGGCGTAGGCGCTGCGTCCTTGACCGCTTGGAGGATCGCGTCCTCCTGCGCCTGCGAAAGCGTTCCCTTCTTGACGAAATCGTCGAGCACGGCCTTGAGCTTGTCTTTCGGCTGATCGCGCTCCGCGAGTCCCGCGGTGGTCCCGGGCAGCGCGCTGTCGCCGCCCGTGGCGAACGGCTGGAAGCCCGCGAGGGCCACCCCGCCAATGAGGGTCGTCGTGAAGGCACCCGCGGCGATCGCGAGGGCCAGCTTGTTCTTGGTCATCACACCCACCTCCGGAACGTCCATTAGCGATAACGCACGATCGGTCGGACGTTGCGTCAACAGGGGCGCAGATGCGCGTTTCTTACGAACTCATGACAATCTGCGGGTGCCCGCCATCACCGCGCCCACGGCGCGTCCGCCAACGGGGCTCCGGGTCGCATTCGTCGCCGCGGAGGCCGCGCCGTTCGCGAAGGTCGGCGGGCTGGCCGATGTCGCCGGCTCGCTCCCCCAGGCCCTGGCCCGGCTTGGCTGCGCCGTCACGCTCTACCTCCCCCTCCACGGCACGATCGACCGCGCGAAGTGGGGGATCCCTTCCGACGGCGCCGAGCGCTCCGTGAGCTACGGCGCGTCGCACGTGCGCGTCGCGTATCCGGCGATCGAACGTGAGGGCGTGCGGGTGGTGTTCGTCGCGAACAAGCGCATCGGCCGCGACAAGGTCTACGGCGCGCCGGACGACGCGAAGCGCTACGCGTTCTTCTGCCGCGCCGTGGCGACCGCACTCGCCGACGAGCCCGCCGATGTCGTGCACGCGCACGACTGGCATGCCGCGCTCCTGATCCCAATGATCGGCCGCAAGGCTGCGACGGTCTTCACCATCCACAACCTCGCGTACCAGGGCAAGAACTCGGCGGAGATCCTGGTACCGGTCGGGCTTCCGAGGACCCGCGTCGCCCCCGAGAAGCCTGGCGAGTGCAATCCGATGGCTCGCGCGATCGCGCGCACCGACATCGTCAGCACCGTGAGCCCGCGGTACGCGAAGGAGATCCTCACGCCGGAGTTCGGCGAAGGTCTCGAGGGTCTTCTGCAGCAGCGCAAGGCGGACGTGCGGGGGATCGTCAACGGCATTGACACGGACTTCTTCGATCCCGCGAAGGATCCGCACATCGCGGCGCAGTACTCGGCCGACGACCGGCGCGGGAAGGCCCAGTGCAAGGCCGCGCTCCAGACGGAGGGCGGGCTGCGTGTCGACGCGGAGACGCCGGTCCTGGGCGTGATCGGCCGGCTCGTCGAGCAGAAGGGCGTCGACCTGCTCACGGCGGTCGCCCCGGATCTGCTCGAGGGCGGCGCGCAGCTCGTCGTGCTCGGCAGCGGCGATCCGGCATACGAGGAACGCTGGCGCAAGCTGCGCGAGCGCTATCCGTCGCGGCTCTTCCTGACCCTCGGGTTCGACGCTGCGCTCGCGCAGCGCATCTACGCGGGCTGTGACCTCTTCCTGATGCCGTCGCGTTTCGAGCCGTGCGGGCTTGGGCAGCTCATCTCGCTCCGATACGGCACGATCCCCGTCGTGCGGTCGGTCGGCGGTCTCGCGGACACGGTGCGCGACGTGGACGAGCATCCGCGCGACGGCAACGGCTTCTCCTTCACGCAGTACGACCGCGCCGCGTTCTCGGGCGCGCTCGCGCGCGCGCTGCGCGCGTTCCGCCGCGACGGCGATCTGTGGAATGAGCTCCGGGGCCGGGCGATGCACGAGGATCACTCGTGGGGCGCCTCGGCGAAGCAGTACCTGGACGTGTACAAGACCGCGCGGAAACGGCACCAGGCGTGAGCATCGTCGAGCTCGAGGACCGCATCGGCGCGCTGCCGGCGGAGGCCCGAGCCGCCGCGGAGCGCATCTACGCCGTGAGCACCACCACCGGCACGCTCGTCGCGCCCGACGAGATGCGCCCGTGGATCGAGACGCTGTTCGGCTCGGTCGGGGCCGTGACCAGGCAGCGCATCGTGCGGGTCACCGACCGCGTCACCCTCGAGGGCGCCCTGTTCAACGATCTGCGTGCCCGGCGGCCGATGTCGGTGCCGGAGAAGAGCGGCGTCGAGGTGGCCGAGACGATCGCCTCGTCGGAGAACGATCCGTTCTGCCACCCTCTGACCGGGACGCCGGCCGACGACTTCGGCCGCATCTCGGGCGCGTTCGGGGTCACCGCGTCGAACGTCGCCAAGTACGACGGCTACCACGGGGTCCTCGTCTTCAAGTCGCACGATCCGCTCGCTCCGATGGACGCCGCAGCGATCGCGGATCACTTCGCGACCGCACGCACGTGGGCAGAAGCGGCCTTCGGGCGGGACCCCGCGGCGCCGTACTACTTCCTCATGTGGAACTGTCTCTGGCGCGCCGGCGGCTCGGTCGTGCACGGCCACATGCAGATGACCACGACCCGGGGGATGCACTACCCGAAGATCGAGCGGCTGCGGCAGGCGGCGCTCGCGTATGACGCGGCGCACGGGCGCGACTACTTCGACGATCTGTGGCTCGTGCACGAGGCGCTTGGTCTCGGCGTCGCTGTCGAGGGCGCGCGGCTGTTCGCCACGTTGACGCCGATCAAGGAGCGCGAGCTCATCGTGCTCGGCGCACCCGGGACGGATGAGCGGACCATCGCCCCCGCGGTCAGCCAGGCGCTCCGCGCCCTCCGATCCGTCGGGGTCGTCGCCCACGACCTCGCGCTGTACCTCCCGCCCCTCGCTGCCGACGGTACGGACTGGCGGCGCTTCCCGCCGGTCGCGCGGCTGGTCGACCGTGGTGACCCCGGCAACCGAACGTGCGATATCGGGTCAATGGAGCTCTACGCGGCGAGCGTCATCGCGTCGGATCCGTTCGTGGTCGCCGCTGCGTTACGTCAGGCGGCCGCACGCTAAAAGGACACTGTTGAGCTATTGACGGTCACTCGGGGGTGGCTGTACGTTCGCGGCTGATGGCTGATGCCACTTTCGTCTCGAGACGTGACAACGCCTTCCGCGAGTACCCACCGGCATCGGCCCAGCTGGCAGTGATCATCCCCTTCTACGGCGACCTCACCGTGTGGGTGCGCAAGGAGCAGCCCGCAGGGTGGCAGTTCCCGACGAGCACCCGCCGCTCCGGCGAGACGATCCTCGAGGTCGCGAAGCGCGAGCTCTGGGATTCGGCCCGGATCGTCGCATCGAAGCTCGACCTCATCGGCGCGGTCCGCTCCACCGATCCCAAGCCGTCGACCTCCTACGTTTACATGTGCGACGTCCGCCACCTGCCCTGGGCCTATGAGATCCCCGATGATGTCGCCGAGATCGGCGTCTTCGTGCGCACACCCAGGCCGCTCGCTTCCGATTGGAGTGAGGTCGTGCTCGAAGCCGCGATCCGGGCGCGACGGACCGGCCTCCGCTAGACCCCGCGGGCCCGCCCGACCCGGGGGCCGTCGAGCCGCCTCGCTGGCGTTTCTGGCCCGTCCTCTTCAGCGCCGTCGCCGCCTTCCTCCTTGCGAACGTCGCCGTGCTGCTCGCCGGCCGGATCTTCGCCATCCCGATCGGCCATCTCGATCAGCTCACCCCGGAGCAGATCGGCATCCTGACGGTCGCTCAGGACGTGACCCTGGGCTTTGGTCTCGTGCTCCTCCTGCGCGCCTGGCCCAAGCTCCGGCCCGTCGATCTCGGCCTGACGGCGCCGGTGCGGGCGCAGCTCGGGATCGCCGTCGGGGTCGCGCTCTGGCTGCTCTCCATCGTCATCGCCAACCTCCAGGCCGCGGTCATCGGCGCCCACCCGCAGTCCCTCATCGTCGCCGCGGCCGCCCACCGGTCGCTCCCCGGGCTGCTCATCGACCTCGTTTTCGGTGCCGGCGTCGTCGGCGTCGTCGAGGAACTGTTCTTCCGCGTCGTGCTCTTCGCGCTGCTGCGCCAGCGGCTGCGGTTCGTCTACGCCGCGATCCTCTCGAGCGCGCTGTTCGCGCTCGCCCACGAGATCACGGCGTGGCTGCCGGTGTTCGCCCTCGGGCTCGGCCTTGCGTACCTCTATGAGAAGCGACACAGCCTGTGGACGAACGCCCTCGCCCACGGGACGCTCAACGCGATCTCGTTCTTGCTCCTGTTCCTGCTGCCCGATCTCGGGAGCTAG
>DATCPY010000004.1:0-49060 GCA_036569845.1 Candidatus Limnocylindria bacterium
TTCATCATCGTCGCGTTCGTGGTGTTCCTCCTCGCGAAGGCGCTCATCAAGCCCGCGCCACCGGAGCGGGAATGCCCGTACTGCGCAATGACGATCCCCAAGGCTGCTTCGCGTTGCCCGCAGTGCACCAGCCAGCTGACCGCGGCCTGACGACCAGGGTCTCCACGCCCGCAGCGTTCGGATGACGATCCCGCTGTCTCGGAGACTCCCCGCTAGACCTTGGTCGCGGTCCGCTCCGGCGCGACCGTGGGTCCCGCCGCGACCGCGATCGTGAACGAGAAGGTGCTGCCGCGGCCAGGGGTGCTCTCGAGCCAGATCCGGCCGCCCTGGAGCTCGACGAGCTTCTTCGCGATCGCGAGGCCGAGGCCGGTCCCGCCGAACTGACGGGTCGTACTTGCGTCTTCCTGGCGGAACTCGTCGAAGATGTACCCCTGGGCCTCGGGCGCGATCCCGATCCCCGTATCCGTGACGCTCACCACGATCTCGCCGACACCGGCGTGCGCGCCGATCGTTATCAAGCCCCTCTCGGTGAACTTGACCGCGTTCGCGACGAGGTTCGTGAGGATCTGATCGAAGCGCTGCGGGTCCGCCGACGCGGCCGGCAGATCCCGCGGCATGTCGAGGCTGATCGCGATGCCCTTCGCCTCGGCCGTCGGACGGATCAGGTCAACGACCTTCGCAGCGGCGAGCTCGACGAAGACGGACTTTCGCTCGATCTCCATGCGCCCAGCCTCGATCTTCGCGATGTCCAGCAGGCCGTTGATCAGCCCGAGCAGGGTCGAACCGGCGGTCGTGACCCGCCGGAGGTCGGTGACCTGCTGCTCGGTCAGACTCCCGTCGATCCCGTCGAGCATCAGCTGGCTGTACCCGATGATGGCGTTGAGCGGTGTCCGCAGCTCGTGGCTCATGTTCGCGAGGAACTCGCTCTTCAGGCGGTTCGCGCGAGACAGCTCGACGTTCGTATTCTCGAGGTCGGCGTTCGCGCGTTCCAGCTCGCGATTGGTGCTCTCGAGCGCCGCTTCACGGTCGCGAAGGGCCGTGACCATGGCGGAAAAGCCGGCCTGCAGCCGGCCGATCTCATCCGGCGCGCCCTGTCCGACGACGACGGACCGCTCGCCCCGCACGATCCGGTCCGTGGTGCCGGCCAATGCGGTGAGCGGCGCCGTGAGGCTGCGCGCGAGCCGGAACGCGTACGTCGCGCTCGCGAATCCGAGCAGGAGCAGCAGCGCGACAAAGGCGCCGCCCAGGAACCGCTGGGAGTCGTCGAGTGGCGCGAGCGGCACGAGCACAGCGAGCAGCGCGTCAGACACGTTATGCGTGAGAAGCACGCTGAAGGTACCCAGGTAGTGCCGGCCGCCGACCGACAGCTGTCTGGTGATCTGCGCGTCCGGGGTCAGGTTCGCTTCCGTCAAGGTCGGAAAGCTCGCCGCGGTCAGGCTGGCGAGGGTCGTCGCCCGAATGTCAGAGCCAAGAAGGATCGCGACCTCCGCGTCGGTGCGCTGCTTGATCGTCGTTAGGACACTCGTGTCGAGGGCGACCCCCGCCTCAACGAAGCCGATCGGCTTGCCGGCGTTGCCTCGGATGACGGAGATCGCGTGCACCATGAGGCCGGTCGCCTCGTCCTCGACCACCCAGGCCTCCTCGGCCCGGATGCCCGCCCGCCGGACCAGCTCCGGCGGCAAGGTGGCGCCAGTGGGAAAGTCCTGCGCGGCGCCGATGACCGCTCCGGCGGGCGATGCGACATTGAGGAAGTCCAGACGCAGCCGGACCTTCACCGGCAGCAGGTACGTCGCGAACTGGCCCGGGGTCGCGCCGCTCTCGACGAGCTGGCTGACATCGGGCAGTCCGGCGATCGTCGCGGCGGCGTTCCCGGCAAGGCTGACCCGGTCGCCGACGCCCCGGTCGGCGCTCGCAGTGAGGTTCTGCGCCTCCTGCTCGAAGCGGGAGACGATCAGCTGATTCGAGATCAGGAACGCCGGGAGCGCGAATGCGACGAGCGCGAGCGCGGTCCATCCGACCGTCCGGCTGACCAGGCGGCGCAGCAGGCCGGGCCGGACGAGCTGGCGGATCACTTGCTCTCGAGGAGCTTCTGGCCCTCTGCGGTCTTCGCGAACTCCACGAGCGCGGCGATCGCCGGCATCAGAGTCTTGGCCGACGCGCTGTAGACCATGTACAGCGGGCGGCGCATCGGGTAGGCGCCGCTCGTCAGGTCCGCGATCGTCGGTGCGACGCCGTTCACCTTGAGCAGCTTGATCTTCGGATCGGCGAGCGTCTTCGCGGTGATCGTGAGCATGCTGACGCCATCCTGGAACGAGTACAGCGATTTCAACGTGGAATCGGCGCTATCGACCGGTGTGTAGTCGGCGCGGTACGCGGGCTTGCCGTCGAAGATGTACTGGTCGAAGATCTGGCGGGTCGCGGCGGTCGGCTCGCGGACGAACACCTTGATCTCGCCCGGGGTGCCGCCGACCTGCGACCAGTTGGTGATCTGCCCAGCGAAGATCGCGCGGACCTGGTCCTTCGTGAGATCCGAGATCGAGTGCCCGGCGCTCACCGCGACCCCCGTGCCCGAGACGCCGATCTGCAGTAGCGCGACGGCCTGCTTCTCCGCGGCCGACATCTCGCGGCTCACGCCGCCGAGCTCGGCCTCGTTGCGCTGGACCGACGCGATCGCGGCGTCCGACCCGACGTTCTCGATGTCCCAGAGGACGCCGGGGTGCAGCTCCGTGAACCGGGTCGTGAGCTTGGTGATCGCCGGGATCGTTCCGCCGCCACCGCTGACCCGGTACCGGCCGCTCAATGGGTCGACCTGGCTCTTGGTGGCGGGGGCGCCGCAGGCGCTCGCCGCGATCGCGAGGATGACCGCGAGGCACACGAGCCTGGCGAGCGCGGAGGACCGCTGGTTGGTGGAGGTTTTGGTATTCATGTGGCCCCGATTCTTGACCTCCGGCCGGCCTACGTCAGTCACCCTTTCGGGGGTGAATCGCGCGGTCGACCATCGCGACGCGCTGCGTGCCGGGCCGGCTAGCGGCGGATCTCCGTCTCGGCGGGCTCGTCGGCGCGTGACGCGAGGACGTTGCGGACGCGTTCGAGGAGCTCGTCGAGCTCGAATGGCTTCGTGACGTAGTCCGCCGCGCCGAGCTCGGTCGCGTAGAGGCGCTCGGAGAGGCCGAAGATCGCGGTCACGACGATGACCGGCAGGTGGCCGATCCGGCCGTCCGCGCGCAGCTCGCGCAGGACGCTGAAGCCGTCGCGCCGCGGCATCATGAGGTCGAGGATCATCGCCGACGGATTGAGCTGATCGACGAGGCGCATCGCCTGGTCGCCGTCGCGCGCGAGCTTCGCATCGAGGCCTTCGTCCTTGAGGAAGGTCACGATGGTGTCGCCGAGGTCGGGATCGTCCTCGACGACGAGCACAAGCGGCTTGCGCAGCCGGGCCACCGCTAGACCCGGATCTCTTTCGCGAGCTTTTCGGGGTCGCGGATCGCGATCTTCCGGCGACGGATGCTGATGAGATCGCGGCGCTCGAGGTCGCCGAGGACGCGGTTCACCGAGACGCGCGAGGCGCCAGTGAATGCCGCCAGCTCGTCCTGCGTCAACGTGAGCTCCAGCTCTCCCGACCCACCGGTCCCGTTCACCTGGGCCAGGTCCAGCAGATATTTGGCCACCCGGCTCGGGACGTCCAGAAAGATGAGGTCCTCGACCCGGTCGGACAGCCGCCGGACGGTCTTCGCCAGGGCCTCGAACACCACTTTGGTGGCGGCTGGGTGGGCTTCCACGAAGGCCAGGAAGTCCTCCCCCGCCAGCAGGGCGCAACGGGTGTCTTCCAGGGCGGTGGCCGTCGCCGACCGTGGGCTGTGGTCAAAGAGCGCCAGCTCGCCGAAGAACTCACCGCCGCGCAACAGTGCGACCAGTGCCTCCTGCCCGAACTCCCCCGGGAGCGCGATCTTCACCGCGCCTTCGAGGACGACGTAGAAGTGCTGGCCCGGGTCGTCCTTTCGGAAGATCGTGTCGCCGCGCTTGAACGCCTTCTGGCGCATGCGCTCGGCGAGCCCGCCGAGCTCGGCGTCGGAGAGCTTCGCGAAGAGCGGCACGCGCTTCAGGTATTGGATGAGCTGGACGTCCGGCATGAGCGGAACGCTAACCCCACTTGACGGCCAACGCATCATTTGCGGTCCATGGACGAGGTGTACATCTCGGGCGCGCTGACGGCGATCGCCGACGGCGCGCGGGCGCGCGTCTTCTACGAGCTGCTCGCTGAGATCGTGAGCGAGTGCGGCCTGCGCCCCTACTTGCCCCATCAGTCGACGGACCCGATCGCCGCGCCGGACCTCGATCCGCGCAGCGTCTATCTGATCGACCGCGCGCGCGTCGAACGCAGTGGGCTGCTCATCGCGTACGCCGGAGCGCCCTCGTTCGGCGTCGGCATCGAGGTGGAGATCGCGCGGGAGCGCGGGATCCCGGTGATCCTGGTGGCCGAGCGCGACCGCACCGTGTCGCGCATCCTGCTCGGCTCGCCGGCGGTCGTCGACGTGGTCCGGTTCACCGATCTCGCCCTGCTGCGCGATGCACTCGGCGAAGCGATCGCGCGCGCGACGAAGACCCCGCTCGACCGAGCGCCCGATGCCGTGGTCCAGCGATTCCTCGGAAGCCTGGGCGCCGCACGCCAGCTGCCCGAGGCGGAGGTCGCGGCGCTCCTCCGCGTCGCCGACCTCGACGGCGATCCGGCGAGCGCGATCCGCAAAGCGATCGCCGACGGCAAGCTGTTCGGCGCCGGGCTGCGCGACCTCGTCGGGCGCCACGCGCTCCGGGGGGCCGACCTCGCAGCCTTCGTGCTGCACGACATCTTGGAGCGGCCGTTCGCGGAGATCGCTCGCACGCTCGGCGCCGATCCCCGGGCGATGCGCCGGCGGCTGGAGCAAGCCAGGCTCAAGCTGCAGCTGCCCGCTGACGCGGACCTCGCGGTCATAGGACAATGGCTCGTGACCGAGCTCATCGCGCCCCCGACGCGCGCGCTGCAGCTCCATCTCTTCGGCAACTCGAATAGGACGGCCCTCGCGGCGGATGCCGACCGGGGCCAGGGCGATAAGGAGCACGATGAGCAAGGGCCAACGGAAGCAGAAGACCACCGGCAAGCTGGGCTGGCGGTCGAAGAAGGCGAACCACGGGCGTAAGCCCGGAATGGGTCGCGGCAAGCGCAACTAGCGCGGAGTGAGCTGATCTGAATTGAAAGGAGCCGCCCCGATCGGGCGGCTCCTTTGTATTCATGCGGATGAGGTCACTTGCGCTTGCGGGTGCTCTTCTTCCGCCCGGTGGTCTTGCGCGCGGTGGTCTTCTTCGTCTTTTTGCGCGCGCCGGTGCTCTTGCGGGCAGTCGTCTTCTTCCGTCCGGTGCTCTTCCGGGCGGTCGTCTTCTTCCGTCCGGTGCTCTTCCGGGCGGTGGTCTTCTTGCGTCCGGTCGTCTTCTTCGTCGTCTTGCGTCCGGTCGTCTTGCGCGCCGTCGTCTTCTTCCGACCGCCGCCGCTACGCGTCGTCTTCTTGGGACCGCCACCGCTCGTGCCGCTCGATGCGGGCATCGGCGTCGGCGGCGGGGGCGTGCCCGGAAGCGGTACTGGCCAGCTCGACGCCGGCTCCTGCTGGGACCCGGACCACGTGTCGCCGCGATTGCCCTGTTCCATTTGGACCTCCACCTATTGATGCGCCAGAGACGAGTGGCATACCGCGTTCTGCGCATCGTCGCAAGCGACGATCGTCCATCTCGTCGTCTTCGATGACTATTGGCTGCAGCTTCGTTGCGCGACCGACGTCGGATCGCCGAGGACGAGCACCTGCTGGGCGTGTTCTCCGGTGTCGGCCGTTACGTCCAGGACGTACGACCCGGCCTGCATCGGGGTCCCGAGCGTGCCGGTATACACGCCGTACCGATCGGTCACCACCCGGAACGCGTAGCGCTGGCCCTGCCCATCGACCGTCACGGCTGTGCTGTTCTGGGGGCGGAAGCCGTAGGCGATCCAGATGCGCAGGCCATCCGATCGGGCGGCGGAGACGAAGATCCCCTGCTTGCAGTCCGCGAGCGCGCGCCCGGGTAGCTCGATGACGAATCGCGCAAGGGACTCCGTGAGGGCACCCTCGATCGCCGCCGCCGGCAGCGTGCCTGCGCCGATGCGCTCGAGCATCGCGACGACCGCCTCAAGCCCGATGCGCTCTTCGACGACCCGGACGGCCTCGGCCGCGACGCCATAGGCGTGCCCGCCGTAGTCCGTGTTGTTCTGGAGCCACGACCGGTCGTCGCCGAGGATCGTGAGCACGGCCGGGTCGTTCTCGAGGATCGACAGCGCGGTGGCGCGGTCGATGCCGAAGGGGTCGCGGCCTTCGACCAGCGTCGCCAGGCCCTCGTCCAGCCACGCGGGCACGCCGTCCCCCGCCAGACGGTGGATCGCGACGTGGGCCAGCTCGTGGCGGAAGATCGTCGTCTTTCCAGCGTTCAGGACGCTCTCGCCGTTGATCGCGACGGCGTCGATCCCTGCGAGCGTCACCCCGCCGGTCTGCCGGGCAAGGAGCGCGGCGCTCTCCGCGGAGAACCCGAACTGCCGCTCGAGCGCCGACGCGAACGACGCCCGGGAGCTGAACAGGAAGACCGCGGGCGGATCGCCGAACGGTCGGCCGAAGTACGCCTCCACCGTAGCCGCGTCCGCGACCAGCGTCGCCAGGATCGCCTCAGCCACGGCGGTCGACATCGTTGTCTCGGTCCAGAGCTCGACCGCGCCGGTGCCGGTCCGGCGGAAATCCGGGCCGAGCCGCTGCCGGAGAAGGACGAGCGCGACCTCGCGCTGCAACGCGCGGGTGGACGTGCCGCCGGCCGGTGGCGAGAGACAGAAGGCCGGCGCATCGGTCGCGGCCAGCTGCGCGCAGGCGTCTTGGCGACGGGCGAGCAGCAGCGTCGGGTCGGTGGTGCCGGCCGCGGCCGGGAGCGCGAGGCAGAACGACGCGAGCGCCGCGGGGTCCTCGCATGGCCGGGCCTGGTCGATGAGCCGGGTCGGCGCGGCGTCAGGTGAGCGGAACGGCGGCAGGGTCGCGCAGAAGCTGAAGGCGGCCGACGCACAGGCCGGCGACGCGGCCGGAAGTGGCAGGCGGGGCCCGATCCAGACGAGCAGCGCGGCGGCGACGGCTACCGCGACGAGGACCGCGGCGAGCCGCGTGGGCCTCAGCGATTCGGCTCGGCGAGGAGGTACGCACCGACCCCGATGAGGACGACCGGCACGAGGTACGGCTCGAGGCTCGCCGGGATGAGCGAGCTCCCGGTGACGAAGCGGCCGGCAGCGACGACGCCGAGGAGCAGGGCGGGCACGAGCGGCCACCGGTGATGCGGTGCGAGCGCGAACGCGACGACGAAGCCGATCGCGATCACGCCCACGAACGCCGGCGCCGTGGATTCGGGGCGGATCGCGATCCACGTCGGGAGCAACAGCGCGACGCCGAACGAGACGAGCGTCACCATCGGGATGAGGTAGACGTACTGGCGACCGCGCAGGTATGAGATCAGGAACGCGGCGCCCATCGCGATGAACAGATAGGACGCCGCGTTCGGGACGCCGAGCGGCTGGAGCACGAACGGCACGCCGAGCGCGATGACCACGAGGCCGCCGAGCACGCCGCGCCGGCGCGGCGCTGCCTGAGCGCCCGGCACGACCGCTGCGACCGAGGCGACCGGGGCGACCGGCGCGGTCTCGACGACGGCAGGCTTCGGCGGCGCCGCGACCCGCGGACCCGGCGAGCGCGGCCGGGTGCCCTGGAAGCGCACCTCCTCGCGGAGCACGCTCGCCTTGATCGGCTTGGTGAGGTAGTTGTCGAAGCCGCTGTCGAGGCCGAGGATCCGATCCTGCTCGGTGCTATAGCCGCTCAGCGCCAGGAGTGGGACGTCGATCCCGGCCTGGCGCAGCTCGCGCGCGAGCGCGAAGCCGTTGATGTCGGGCAGGCCGATGTCGCAGAGGACCAGGTCCCAGCGCTCATCCATCGCCCGGTGCCGGCCGGCCGCACCGGTCCGCTCGCCCACGACGGCGTGACCGTCGCGCTCGAGCGCGGCAGCGATCATCTCGATCGTCGGGGCATCGTCTTCGATCACGAGGATGCGCATAGCTGGAGGTTAGTGCCCTGAGCTACTGGGCAGAGGGAACGGGACCACCGGGCTGATCGAGCAGCGCGAGGAACAGCTGGACGAATCGCTGATCCCACTGCGTCCCGGCGCCCGCGCGCAGCCGGCGGATGGCCTCGTCGCGCGGCAACCCGGCCCGGTAGGGCCGATCGGTCACCATCGCGTCCCACGCGTCGCCGACGGCCACGATCCGCGCGCCGATCGGGATCGAATCGCCGACAAGTCCGTCGGGGTACCCGGCTCCGTCCCAGCGCTCGTGGTGGTGCCGGACGATCGGGACGTAGTGCTCGGTGCTGCGGAGCGGTCCGCAGATCCGCTCGCCCTCGATCGAATGGCCCTTCATGACGGTGAATTCATCGGTCGTCAGCGGACCCGGCTTCAACAGGATCGCGTCGCGGATCCCGATCTTTCCCACGTCATGCAGCACGCCACCGCGATAGACGATCTCGAGGTCCTCGCCCTCGAGGCCGTGACCGCGCGCGATCTCGCGCGCATAGGCGCCCACGCGCTCGGCGTGATGGACCGTGTAGTCGTCGCGCGCCTCCACGGCTCTTGCGATGGCGAGCAAGACGGTCTCGGCGGCATCGAGCCGGCTGTTCAGAAGGCGGTCTCGCAGCAGCACCTTTGTGCGGACGAGCAGCTCCTGGGCGTCGAACGGCTTGGTCAGGAAGTCGTCCGCGCCGGCCTGCAGCCCGGCCAGGCGCGTCGCGCGATCCGCCCGCGCGGTGATGAGCACCACCGGCACCAGGCGGCGCAGCGGATGCGACTTGATCCGCCGGCACACCTCGAGCCCGTCGACCTTCGGCATCTCGATATCGAGCAGCACGAGATCTGGTTCGGCGGCGTCGATCGCGTCGAGCGCGGCCTGTCCGTCGGCGGCCTCCAGGACCTCGTAGCCGAGCGCGGCCAGGTGCCCCTCCAGGAGCTCGCGGTTCGCCTGGACGTCGTCCACCACGAGGACGGACGGCCGCTTCTCCGGCCGGATGACGCTCATGCCGGGCCGGTGTGGCGCCGGATGGCGGCCCGGATGGCGGCCGGAGCGATCGGCTTGGTCAGGTACTCGTCGAAGCCGGCCTCGGCGCCGCGCCGGACGTGCTCGGCCATCGCGGAGGAGCTCACCGCGAGGATGGGCCGGTCGACGCCGGACGCCCGCAGTGTCCGGCAGAGCGCGTACCCGTCCAGGCCCGGCAGGTGGATGTCGAGCAGCAGCACATCGAAGGGCTCGGCGAGAGCGCGGTCCCGGCCGGCGATGCCGTCGCGTTCGACGGTCACGGTGTGGCCGTCGGCCTCGAGCACGTCGCGGAAGAGCTCGACGTTCATCACGTTGTCATCGACGAGCAGGACCCGCAGCGCCAAGGTCACGCCGCGCTCGCGGCGTGGCGCCGTACCGCGTCGCGGAGGGCCGTGGGCGACAGGGGCTTCGTCAGGTACTCGTCGAACCCCGCGGCCAGCGCGCGCTCGACCTGCTCGGGCATCGCCAGCGCGCTCGCGGCGAGGATCGGCTGCCGGATGCCGGCCTTGCGGAGCTCGCGGCAGACCGCATCTCCTGACATACCCGGCATCTGGACGTCGAAGATGAACAGGTCGAACTCCTCCGCGAGCGCGCGCGCGTACGCGCGCGATCCGTCGTACTCGACGGCGACCTCGTGCCCATCGGTCTCCAGTGCGGCGACGAAGAGCTCCACGTTCATCCGGTCGTCCTCAGCGAGCAGCAGCCGCAGGGCGGACCTCCTCTGTCGCGGCCACGCGGGCGAGCCAGGCCGCGAGGCGCGCGCGATCGATTGGCTTCGTGACGTGGTCATCGGCGCCCAGCGGCCGGGTGCGGCCGAGGTCGTCCTCGACCGTTACGACGAGAACGGGGATCCGAGCCGTCGACGGGTCGCCCTTCAGCGCCTCCAGCACCCACTCGCCGCGCTCGTCGGGGAGCCGGAGATCGAGCACCACCGCGCGCGGCGGATCGCGCCGGACCGCCGCGAGCGCGCCGGCAGCCGTGCCGACGACCTCGCTCCGCAGGCCGACGGTGGCGGCGAGCGCGACGATGAGATCGGCATCGGCCTGGACGTCATCCACCACGAGCAGCCGGTCGCCGTCGACGCGTTCGACGCAGGCATCGGGCAACCGGACGGTGAACGTCGTCCTGCCGGCGCCGCTGTCGAAGTCGATCGAGCCGCCGTGCAGCTCGACGAGCCGCTTGGTCAGCGCGAGCCCGAGGCCGGTCCCCGGCGCATCGATCACGCCCTCGTGGATCCGCTCGAAGGTGCCGAAGACGCGGTGCCGCTGCTCGTCGGGGATGCCGATGCCGGTGTCGGCGACGGCAAGCTCGAGATCGGCGCCGCGGGACGTCGCGGTCAACGACACGCGGCCACCGCGCGGCGTGAACTTCACCGCGTTCGACAACAGGTTGTAGAGGATCTGCCGCGCCCGGCCCGGGTCCAGGCGGACGACGATGCCTGCGGGCAACGAGGCCTCGAACGAGACCCCGCGCTGATCGGCCGCGGCGCGGGTGGACGCCACGACCGATTCGAAGAGCGCAGCGAGCCCGATGACCTCCGGCCGCAGCTCGATCCGGCCGGCCTCGACCTTGGCAAGATCGAGGACTTCGTTCACGAGCTCGAGGAGGTGCTGTCCGGCTTCGCGAACGTTCGCGAAGTACCGGCGCTGCTTGCCGTCGAGCACCGGGCCGAGCTGCTCGACGAGGAGATCCGAGAAACCGAGGATCGCGTTCAACGGCGTCCGCAGCTCGTGGCTCATGTTCGCCAAGAACTCCGTCTTCACGCGCGTCGCTTCGACGAGCTGATGGTTGGTCGCGGCCAGCTCCGTGAACATCCGCGCGTTCTCGATGACGACGGCCGCATCGTCGGCGATGCGTTGGAGGAGGTCGAGCTCCTCCCCGGCGAAGGCCGGCGCGCGATCGACGATGATGCTGAGCGTTCCGATCCGGTCCCCGCGGACGTGCATCGGCGCACTCAGGATCGCCGCGGCCGCGGGCGTCGAGCGGGACGGGCCATCAGCGGGCAGCTCCGTCGACAGGACCGCGCGATCCTGCGCGAAGGCCCGCCCGCTGGCCGCTTCGCCGGGCCGCCGCGCGTCGCCGGAGGTGAGCCGGAGCAGGCCCGCGGCCGCGTCCCAGAGTCCGATCACCGCGCGGCTCGCCCCCATCGCGGCGGCCGCGTTCAGCTCGATCTCGCGCAGCCGAGCCGCCGGATCGATCGTCGCCGAGGCCTGGGCGGCTCGGGCGAGGAACTGGCGGAGCTCGGGCTCGCGCCACGCGCGGCGGAGGAGCGTGGGCGGCGCGAACGCCGCCGCGTACGCGATCGCGGCGCCGAGGGCGAGGACGAGGGTGATCGCGCCGGCCACGCCGGGCGCAAGCACCTGGAGCAGGCCGGCGACGAGGATCGCCGCGCCGAGGGTGAACGACGCGGCGGCGGCGGCGCGCATCCGCTGGCGCGCGATCCCGTGCGCCCGGCGCGCCTCGCCGACGAAGCGGATCGCGGCGTAGATACCAGACCCGCTGAAGTACGCGACCAGGTACAGCGTCGCCCACCCCGGCAGCGGCGTGCCCGCGGCGGCGATGATCAGGAGCGAGAGCAGGAAGCCGGCGAGGCCCACGCGCATGAGGATCGCTCGCACGCCGGTGAAATCGTCCGCGAGGCGGAGCAGCAGGTATGGGACGGCCATGATGAGCCCGGTGACCATGAACGTGAGCGCCGCGGGCGGGTCGATCTCGAGCGCGGACACGAGCGCGCCCTCGACCACGGCGACGGCCAGGGCACCGAACAGCAACGCGGTGTCGACGTCGCCTCGCCTCCGATGCCGGACCGCCGGGACAGCCACGCCGACGAAGATCGCGACGAAGAGCGCGTCCGTGACGAGGCGGATGAGCTGCTCCGCGTTCATGCGGCGCCCGCGCGATCGGCGGCCCGGCGCGCCGCTATCCCGGCCAGCCAGCCCGACAGGCGGGCGTGGTCGACGGGCTTGGTGAGATGGTCGTCCGCGCCGAGCCCGCGGGCGCGGCCGTCGTCATCGTCGATGGACACGACGACCACCGGGATCGGCGGGGTCAGCTGCCGGGCGACGGTGAGGACCGCTTCGCCGCGGCCATCGGGGAGCCGCAGATCGAGGACCAGCGCGATCGGCCGCTCCGCGCGGATCGACGCATTCGCCGCGGCCACGGTCCGGACGACCTCGGTCCGGAGGCCGTTGGCGCCTGCGAGGGCGACGATGAGGTCGGCGTCGCGGCGCTCGTCCTCGACGATGAGCACGCGTTCGCCGGCGATCACCGCTCCGGACACATCGGGCAGCCGGACCATGAACGCGGTGCCCTCGTCGACGACGCTGGTGAACGAGATGCTCCCACCGTGGAGCTCGACGAGCCGCTTCGTGAGCGCGAGGCCGAGGCCCGTGCCGGAGGCCGCGGACCGCTCCTCGTTCGGACGCTCGAAGACGCCGAACACCCGGTCGTGACGGTCGGCCGGGATCCCGATCCCGGTGTCCGAGACCACGAGCAGGAGATCTCGGCCGTCGAGGCGGGCGTCCAGACGGACCGTGCCGCCGGAAGGCGTGAACTTCGCCGCGTTCGACAGCAGGTTGAGGAGGATCTGACGCACCCGGCCCGGATCGACCCACAGCGGCGTTTGATCCGACGCGTCGACCTCGAAGCTCACCCCGCGCGCGGCGGCGTCCGGCTGGATGGCCGCGACGATCGGCTCGAGCAGCCCCCCGAGCGAGGTCAGCTCGGGCCGCAGCTCGACGCGACCGGCCTCGACCTTGGACAGATCGAGGATGTCGTTCACCAGCGCGAGGAGGTGGTCGCCGGCGTCGTGGATGTTGCCGAGGTAGCGCCGCTGGCGCTCGGTGATCTGCTGCCCGACCTGCTCGTTCAAAAGGTCGGAGAAGCCGAGGATCGCGTTGAGCGGTGTCCGGAGCTCGTGGCTCATGTTCGCGACGAATTCCGACTTCGCATGGTTGGCCCGTTCGGCCACGAGCAGCAGGTCCTGTTGGGCCGCGGCCGCTGTGAGGAGCGCATCGTGCTGCTCGACGAGCCGGCGGTACAGAAGCAGCAGCACGCCCGCCACGACCAGCGCGGCGAGGATGGCCAGGGCGCCCGTGGCGACGAACTCGCTCTGGAGCAGGGCTTCGGCATGGAGGGCGACGGCAGCGTCATCGAGGAAGCAGAGCACCCACTGGCTGCTCGTGATCGGCGCGCACGTCGTGACCAGCAGCGCGCCTTCGACCTGTCCGGTCAATGAGCCGGAGTGCCCGCTCTGCGCTTGCGCTAGCGCCGGCCAGGCGACCGCCGAGAGCGTCTCGCGGCGCGCGTCGGAGCTGGCGATGACGTGCGACGACCCATCGACGACGACCAGCTCCCGGCCGGGTGTGCCATAGATGGGCTGGAGGCGCTCGAGGATGGTCTGCGGCAGGATCGACGCGACGACGATGCCCAGCGGCCGGCCAGCGTCGCGCAGCGCCACGGCGATCGGGGCGACGGCCTTGCCGGTGACACGCGAGACGACCACCTGCCCCGTGTACGGCTCGGTGGACGCGAGCGCGCCCGCGAAATAGTCGCGATCGGAGAAGGTGCCGCTGACCTCGACCTTGGGCGCGCGCGACACGAACCGGCCCGCCACGTCGATGACGCCGACGGTGTCCCACTCGGGGTTGAGCGCGAACAGCTCCGCGAGCTGCCGGTCGAGGTCCGGCGTGTTGCCCTCGGCCAGGGCCGCCCGCGCCGCGGGTCGCGCCGCGAACGCCGCGAGCTGGCGGCCGGCGTTCTGGACCGGCTGGGCGAGGAACGCCGCGCCGAGCTGCACCGTGCGGTCACGCTCGGCCATGGCCCGCTGCGCGAGCTCACCGCCGATCGCCTCCCTGCCGAGGACGACGACGGCTGCGACCGGAGCCACGAGGAGGAGGGCGATGACCACCATGGCGAGGCCGCCGGATATGCGGCTCCGTCGCAGGCGCGCCTGCAGGCGGGCGCCGAGGCGCCCCCTAGTCACCCACACGGTCAAACCGTACTGTTCGATTCGCATGGCGGAAGGTCTACGTGCGTATAGCGAACAGGTCGATCGACCGCCTGGTAGCAGACATCCTGGCACAGACGCTGCCCGTACCCCGGGGCATGAGCGTGGGGCCACCGAGATCCCGCCGCTGACTGCGGAGCCCTGATCGATATGGGCTCCGGGACATCCGAGCGGCGGCGCGCACGGCCGGGGCGCCGCGTCGCCGATCTGTGGCTTCAGCTCACGCCCCGGCAGCGCCGGGTGTTGGACCTCGTGGCCGCGAGCGCATCGAATAAGGACATCGCCACCGTCCTCGGCGTGAGCGAGCAGGCCGCCAAGCAGCAGGTCTCGAAGCTGCTGTCCCGATTTGGCGTCGAGAGCCGCACGGCGCTCGCGCAGTCGGCGCTCGCGATCCGCATCACCGGCCAGCGCGAGAGCGACCTGCCGTTGGAGTACCTGTTCGACCTCGCGCCGGTCGCGATGGCCATGACGAGCGGTCCGGATCACATGTTCCGCGCGGTCAATCGCACGTTCACCGAGCTGTTCGGCGACCGCGAGGGCTGGATCGGCTATCGCCTCAAGGAGCTCCTCACGGAGCCGGAGGCAGCGCTGCTGCCGCTGGTCGATGCCGTCTACCGGTCCGGCGGCGGCGTCCAGCGTGTCGGTGTTCCGGTGAGATTGACCGGCCCGGATGGCCCGATCGAGCGGTCGCTGACGATCACGGTCGAACCGACACGCAATGCGGCCGGCGCGGTCGGCGGACTGGTGTTCTTCGGCGTCGACGTGACCGAGGAGATCGCGCTCCGGGCGCGACTCCAGGCCGCAGAGGACCAGCAGCACGCGATCGTCCAGCAGCTCCCTGGGGAGGTCGGCGTCGTCGTCGTCAATGCGGACGGACGGGTGGTCATGGTGACCGGTCCGATCAGGGACATGATCGGAGGATCGCTGGAGCCGGACGTGCCGTTGGCCAGGCAGACACCGCGCTACGGGATGCGCTGGGCCGACACCGGCGTGCCGCTGGGTCCGACCGACAGCCCTTCGGTGCGCGCGCTCGCCGGCGAAGAGGTGGCGGCCGATCTGGTCGGCCGCACCCTGGCCGACGGACCTGAGTACCGGATGCACATCTCGGCGCGGCCGATCCGCGACGTCCACGGCGGCATCACCGGCGCGGTGATGGTCTTCGAGCGGCTGACACCGCTCTAGTCCGGCAGCAGCCGGACAAAGACCTCGTTCGCGACGAAGCGGCCGCGATCGGTGAGCGCGACGCGGGCGCCGTGCCGCTCGAGGACGCCAGTGCCATCGAGCCCGTGGAGCGCCGCGTCCACACGCGCGCGGGCGGGTGCGCCGAAGCGCGCGCCATAGGCGGCGAGATCGAGCCCTTCATCGAGGCGCAGGGCGAGGATCGCGGTATCCACCGCGAGGTCCGCGCCATCGTCCGCGATCCGGTCCTCGCCGCGCTCGATCCGCGCGATGTACGAGAGCAGCGCGCCCGGCTGCCGTGACCGCGCGCCGCCGAGGTGCGAGTGCGCGCCCGCGCCGACGCCGAGCCAGTCGCCGTTCCGCCAGTACACGAGGTTGTGGCGGCATTCCTTCCCCGGCTTCGCCCAGTTCGCGATCTCGTAGTGCCGGTACCCCGCGGCACGCAGCACGTCGGAGGCGAGCTCGTACCGATCGGCGAGGCCGTCGCCGTCCGGCTGGGCGGCCGCGGACAGGGTGCGCCAGCGTTCGAGCGTCGGCCAGCCGCCCCCGCCCCAGTTGGCGACGCCCTCCTCGGCCTCGAGCGCGAGCTCGAGCGGATAGGCCGAAAGGTGATCCGGCTCGAGCGCGAGGGCGGCATCGAGGTCCGCGCGCCACTCGCCCTCCGGCTCGTCGGGCCGGCCGAAGATGAGGTCGAGGTTCACGTCCAGTCCGACGGAGCGCGCGCCGCTGACCGCGGGCGCGATGTCCTCGGGCATGTGCGTGCGGCCGAGCGACGTGAGCGCTCGAGCCGAAAAGGACTGCGCCCCGAGCGAGATGCGGGTCGCACCGAGCGCGCGCCACGCGTCGAGGCGCGCGCGGTCGAGCGTCGCGGGGTTCGCCTCGAAGGTCACCTCGTCTGGCGCGAAGTCGAACGCCGAGGCGATGGCGGTGCCGAGGACCGCGATCTCGTCCGGGTCCAGGAGGCTGGGCGTCCCGCCACCGAAGAACGCCGTGGAGATCCGCGGCCGGCCGAGGGCCGCGCCCTCGCGCGCGATCTCCGTCCCGAGCGCCGCCAGGTACCGGGCGCGGAGCGGGCTCGTGGCCGGCGCGGTCGCGAAGTCGCAGTACGGGCATCGCGACGCGCAGAACGGGAGGTGCACGTAGAGCGAGGTCATCGGATGAGCCCCAATGGATCGGGAAGCTCCGCGTCGGCCGAGAGCTCCGCGGTCCGGCCGAGGTCGACGAGCCACTCGCGCGACTCGTACACGAACGCGAGCAGATGCTGCGGCCGCCACTCGGACTCGGCGACGATGCGCTCCTCACCGAAGTCCGGGAGGAGCAGGACGAACGCGATCCCCCGCTCGACGAGGCGCGCGGCCGACACCCCGAGCGAGAGCAGCCGCTCGGGACCGCCAAGCACCACGAGCGCGGAGGCGCGGACCGGCGCGACCACCTCCGCGAGGCGCGCGTCGCCGCCATCAGCTTCGACGGACGCGGCACGGTGCAGCGCGATGTTGGCCGCGGCGGCGTAGCGCCCCTCGAGCAGGCCGCGCGATTCGCGCGAGAGGCGCTCCCACACGCGCGCGCCGTCGTTCTCGGCGAGCGCGCGAAGGAAGGTGGACGCCTCGAGCTGCGTCGGATGCTCGTACGCGACGCGATACGGCCGCATCAGTCCTCCTTGATCCGCAAGACGGCGAGGAACGCCTCCTGCGGGATCTCGACTGCGCCGACCATCTTCATTCGCTTCTTCCCCGCTTTCTGCTTCTCGAGCAGCTTCTTCTTCCGGGTGATGTCGCCGCCGTAGCACTTCGCGAGGACATCCTTGCGCTTCGCCTTCACCGTCTCGCGGGCGATGACCTTCCCGCCGATGGCCGCCTGGATCGGGACGTCGAACATCTGCTTCGGGATGAGCTCGCGCAGCTTTGCCGTGAGGACGCGGCCGATGCCCATGGAGCGCTCGCGGTGCACGATCATCGAGAGCGCGTCGACGACCGTCCCCGCGACCAGGATGTCGAGCCGCACGAGGTCGGCCGCGCGGTACTCGCGGAGCTCGTAGTCGAGCGACGCGTAGCCCTGGGACCGGCTCTTCAGCTGGTCGTAGAAGTCGACGATGACCTCGGCGAGCGGCATGTCGTAGGTGAGCATCGCCCGCGTGGGGTCGACGTAGCTCATGTCGGTGAGGGTGCCGCGCTTGCCTTGCGCGAGATCCATGATCGGGCCGACGTAGTTCTGAGGCACGATGATCGTGACCTTCATCCACGGTTCCTTGACCTCGAGGATGGTGCCCGGGTCGGGCAGCTTGGCCGGGTTGTCGATGGCGATCTCGCCGGCGTGCGTGATCACGCGGTACTCGACGGACGGCGACGTCGCGATGAGATCGACGTCGTACTCGCGCTCGAGCCGCTCTTGGACGATGTCGAGATGCAGGAGGCCCAGGAAGCCGGCGCGGAATCCGAAGCCGAGCGCGTTGGAGTTCTCGGGCTCGTAGACGAGCGACGCGTCGTTGAGCCGCAGCTTCTCGAGCGCATCGCGGAGCGCCGGGTATTCCTCGCCGAGGACCGGATAGAACCCCGCGAACACCATCGGCTTCGCGGGGCGGTACCCGGAGAGCGGCTCGCGGGCGGGCTCCGTCGCGAGCGTGAGCGTGTCACCGACCCGGCAGTCGGCCACGGTCTTCAGGCCCGTCGCGACGTATCCCACCTCGCCCGTCGCAAGGCGGTCGATGGGCACGGCGTTCGGCGCGAAGATGCCGAGCTCGAGGAGCTCCGCCTCCTTCTGAGTGGCCATGAGCAGGATCCGGTCACCGCGCCGCACGCTCCCGTCAACGATGCGCACGTGCGCGACCACGCCCTTGTAGGCGTCGTAGTGCGAGTCGAAGATGAGCGCGCGGAGCGGAGCCTCCTGGTCGCCGCTCGGCGCCGGAATGCGGTCGACGACCGCGTTGAGGATCTCGGCGACCCCCTGCCCGGTCTTGCCGGACGCGAGGAGGATCTCCTCGTCCTTGAACCCAAGCGTGGTCCGCAGGTCCTCGCGCACGAGATCGAGGTCGATGTTCGGCAGGTCGATCTTGTTGATCACCGGGATCACCTCGAGGCCCTGCTCGACCGCGAGGTACGCATTCGCGAGCGTCTGCGCCTCGATGCCCTGCGATGCGTCGACCAGGAGCACGGCGCCCTCGCATGCCGCGAGCGAGCGGCTGACCTCGTAGTTGAAGTCGACGTGGCCGGGCGTGTCGATGAGGTTGAGCTCGTAGGTCTCGCCGCCCTTGGGCCACGCCATCCGCACCGCGCGGGCCTTGATCGTGATGCCCTTCTCGCGCTCGAGGTCCATCGAGTCGAGCAGCTGATCGCGCATCTCGCGCATCGTCACCGTGCCGGTGAGCTCGAGGATGCGGTCGGACAGCGTCGTCTTCCCATGATCGACGTGGGCGATGACGCTGAAGTTGCGGATGCGCTGGCGTGCGTCGGGCATGCGTCGAGCCTAGGTGAGCGCTCAGCCCGGCGCGGGCGGGCCGGTCAGCGGCGGCCGAGCCTCGCGCGGACGGCAGCCGTGATCTCCGCGAGCTCGCTGACGCGGAACACCGTCGCGGCGCCGAGGTACGCGAGGACGCCGACCGCGAACGCGACCGCCGTCTGTAACAGCAGCCCGAGCTTCGTCTGCTGGAGGTCCACGGTGATGTTGGTCGCGCGGATGAAGGCGAACATCGCGATCCCCATGAGCATGCTGGCGGCGACGACCTTCAGCGTCGCGGTCCCCAGGCCGACGATCCGCAGACGCGCTCGCGGCGCAAGGAGGGCGAAGAAGAGCGCCGCCTCGGCGAGCGTCGCGATGGAGTTCGCGAGCGCGAGCCCGTTGATGCCGTACGTCGGCGCGAGCAGCACCGAGAGCACGATGTTCGTGCCGATGGATACGAGGGTGAGCGCGAGAGGGGTGCGCGTGTCCTTCGACGCGTAGTACGCGCGGGCGAGGATCTGAATGAGGGCGTGGCCCGCGAGGCCGAGCGAATAGAACAGGAATGCCTCTTGCGTCGCCTCGCGGGCTTCCGGACCGAATTGCCCGTACTGGAACAGCAGGTTCACGATCGGGCGGCGCAGCACGATCATGATCACGATCGTGGGGACGGTCAGGAACAGGATCCAGCGGATCGCGGTCTGCAGGACGTCGCGCATGCGCGCCTGCATCCCCTGCGCCGCGTAGCTCGAGAGCGTCGGGAACACCGCGGCACTGATGGCGATCGAGAACACGCCGAGCGGCAGCTGCATGAGCTGGAACGCGTAGATCAGCGCGGTGAGCGAGCCTTCCGGCATCTTCGACGCGAGGTACGTGTCAACGATGAAGATCAGCTGGACCGCGCCGAGCGCGAGCGTGCGGGGCACAGTGAGCCGCACGATCTCGAGCACGCCGGGGTGATGGAGATCGAGCGCGAGCTTGTACCGCGTGCGGCGGAAGGTGAGCTCCGGTACCTGGACCAGCCACATCATCAGCGCGCCGACCACGGTGCCCCAGGCGAGCGCTTCGATCCCGAGGAACGGCGACAGGAAGAACGCGAACAGGATGATCACGAAGTTGTAGACGAGCGGTGCGGTCGCGCCCGAGAGGAACTGGCGGTACGAGTTGAGGATGCCGGTGAACAGCGCCGACAGGCCCATGAAGATCGGGCTCAGCAACATGATCCGCGCGAGCCGGATGCTGAGCTCGCGCTGCTCCGGATCTGAGAACGGGGCCAGCGTCGGCTGGATCCATGGTGCCAGCAGCCAGAGCAGCGCCGAGATCGCGACGAGCAGGATCACGATGGCGTTCATCACGCTCGAGGCGACGCGCCAGGCCTCGTCCTCCCGCTCCTTCGCGAGGTAACCGGTGAACACCGGGATGAACGCGCTCGCGAGCGCGCCCGCGACGAGCAGGTTGAACAGGGTGTCGGGGATCCGGAACGCCGCCCAGAAGGCGTCGAGCTCGGGCGACTGGCCGAACTTCGCGCCGATGACCGATAGACGGAGCCAGCCAAGGAACCGGCTGGCGATGAGCGTCGCGATCATGAAGAGCGACGCCCGGCCGACGCTCATCTGCATGTGCGACGAAGTATGAATAGACTCGCGCACATGGCAAAGAAGAAGCGCTCAGCGCTCAAGCGCATCCGTCAGGCCCCGCGGCGGGCCCAGGTAAAAGTTCTGACACGCTCGTCCGCCCGGACGGCGGTCAAGAGCGCCCGCGAGGCCATCGACTCCAAGGCCGAAGGCGCCGACGAGTCCGTCCGCGCCGCAGCGAGCGCGCTCGACAAGGCCGTGAAGCGCGGCGGCATCCACAAGAACGCCGCTGCCCGTAAGAAGAGCCGGCTCGCGAAGCGCGCCGCGGCGGCGAAGAGGGCCTAGGAGCGCTAGCCCCGCGCGAAGCGCGGGAACGTGTCCGGACCCGGATAGCGCGCAGCGTCGCCGAGCTCCAGCTCGATCTCCATCAGCCGGTTGTACTTCGCGACGCGCTCGCTCCGTGACAGCGATCCCGTCTTGATCTGGCCGGTGTTCAGCGCGACGCAGAGGTCGGCGATGGTCGTGTCCTCGGTCTCGCCCGAGCGGTGCGAGATCACGGCCGCGTAACCCGAGCGGTGCGCGAGCTCGACGGCCTCGATGGTCTCGGTGAGCGTCCCGATCTGGTTGAGCTTGATGAGGACCGCATTCGCGCAGCCCTCGTTGACCCCGCGGCGGATGCGCTCGACGTTGGTGACGAACAGGTCGTCCCCCACGAGCTGCAGCCGGTCCCCCAGGGCCTTCGTCAGGGCCTTCCAGCCGGCCCAATCGTCCTCGGCGAGCCCGTCCTCGATCGACACGAGCGGGTACTTCGCGCGCCACGCCGTGTACTTCGCGATCATCCCGGCGCTATCGAGGGTCACCTTCTCGCGCGCCAGCGTGTATTTGCCGTTCGCATAGAGCTCCGTGGACGCGGGGTCGAGCGCGATCGCGCAGTCCGACCCGGGCTTGTATCCGGCGGCCTCGATCGCGCTCAGGATGAGCTCGATCGGCTGCTCGTTGGACACCAGGCCCGACGGCGCGAATCCGCCTTCGTCGCCGACGCCGGTGCCCATCCCTTTGTCGTGCAGCTGCTTCTTCAGGGTGTGGAAGATCTCGGAGCCCATGCGGATCGCCTCTTTGAACGAGCCCGCCCCGAGCGGGACGAGCATGTACTCCTGCATATCCGCGGAGTCGGTCGCGTGCTTGCCGCCATTCAGGACATTCATCTGCGGCACGGGCAGGGTCCGCGCGAGCGGTCCGCCGAGGTAGCGGTATAGCGGCTGGCCGACATCGGCCGCCGCCGCGCGGGCGCAGGCGAGCGAGACCCCGAGCGTCGCGTTCGCGCCGAGGCGGGACTTGTTCGGCGTCCCGTCGAGCTCGCGGAGCAGCGAGTCGATGGCCGACTGATCGGACGCCTGTTCGCCGATGAGCTCGGGAGCGATGATGTCGTCGACGTTGCTCACCGCCTTGAGCACGCCTTTGCCGCCGAACCGCTTTGTGTCGCCGTCGCGTAGCTCGACAGCCTCGTGCACGCCCGTCGACGCACCGCTCGGCACCATCGCGCTGCCGACGGCACCGCCGGCGAGGTACACGTCCACGCCCACCGTCGGATCGCCGCGTGAATCGAGGACCTCGCGCGCGCGGATCATCTCGATCGTCGCATCAGGCATTCGGTATGGCCTCCACCCCGGGCAGTCTCTTCCCTTCGATCAGCTCGAGCGCGGCGCCACCGCCGGTCGACACGTGGGTCATCTTGCCGGAGAGCCCGAGCTGCTCGACGGCCTGAACGGACTCGCCGCCTCCCACGACCGTGACGGCCGAGCTCCCGCTGAGCTGGGCCATCGCGCGGGCGATCGCCTCGGTCCCGTGGGCGTACTCGGGCTCCTCGAACAGGCCCATCGGGCCGTTCCAGAAGACCGTCTTCGCCGTCGCGATGTGCGCCGCGAACAGGTGCTCGGTCTCGGGGCCGATGTCCAGGATCTTGGGTGGCTCGTCCGCCCCCACGGGGGACCAGCGCAGGTCGACGGGCAGGAGGATCAGGGCGCCGCGGGCCGTGGCCGCAGCCAGGATCGCGCGCGCATCGCCTTCGCGGTCCGCCTCGGTGAGGGAAGCCTTCACGTCCGTGCCGGTCGCAGCGAGGAACGTGTTCGCCATCCCCCCGCCGATCGCGACCACGTCGGCCTTTGAGACGAGCGCGTTCAACACCCCGATCTTGGAGCTCACCTTGGCGCCGCCGATGATCGCGACGAACGGACGCGCCGGCGACTCGAGCAGCGACGTGAGCACGCGCACCTCCTGGTCCAGCAACAGCCCGGCGTACGCCGGCAGCACATGCGCGACGCCCTCCGTCGACGCGTGGGCCCGGTGTGCCGCGCCGAACGCGTCGTTCACGTACGCGTCGAAGCCATCGCCAAGCGCCTTCGCGAAGTCCGGGTCGTTCTGCTCTTCCTCGGGATGGAAGCGCACGTTCTCGAGCATGAGAACGTCGCCGGGCTTGAGCTCGAGGATCTGGCGCTTGGTCTCTGGGCCCACGCAGTTATGGGCCAGCGGCACGGGAATGCCGAGTAGCTCGCCGGCGCGCCGGGCGACGGACCGCAGACTGAGCTTGCGGTCCGGCCCGTGCGGCCGGCCGAGGTGCGAGCAGAGCGCGATCATCGCGCCCTTCTCGCGGAGCGCGTTGATGGTCGGGAGAGCCGCGCGGATGCGCGTGTCGTCCGCGACGTCACCTGCGTAGTCGCTCTCGCTCCCCTTCGCGATCGGCACGTTGAAATCGACGCGCACGAGGACGCGCTTGCCCTTTGCGTCGAGCGCGGCGATCGTGCGCTTGGCCAACGAGCTCAGGCGGTCGCGGCGGCGGGTTGCTTCGTCCGGAGCTTCGAAGCGACGAACGACGTGATGTCGGCCAGCCGGCACGCGTAGCCCCACTCGTTGTCGTACCAGGACACGATCTTCACCATGTTCCCGAGGACGATCGTGTCCATCGCGCTCACGATCGTCGAGTGCGGATCGCCCTTGAAGTCCATGGAGACGAGCGGCTCGTCGGTGTACGCCATGATCCCCTTCAGGTCGCCCTCCGACGCCTTCTTGAATGCGGCATTCACCTCGTCCTTGGTCACTTCACGCTTCAACACCGCAGTGAAGTCGACGACGGAGACCGTCGGCGTCGGAACACGGAACGCCATGCCGGTGAACTTGCCCTTCAGCTCGGGAATGACGAGCGCCACCGCTCGGGCGGCCCCGGTCTCGGCCGGGACGATGTTCTCGGACGCGGCCCGTGCATCGCGCGGGTCGTTGGCGACCGTGTCGAGAAGCCGCTGGGTGAGCGTCTTCGAGTGGATCGTGGTCAGGAAGCCCTTCTCGATGCCGAACTCGTCGTTCAGCACCTTCGCCACGGGCGCGAGCCCGTTGGTCGTGCACGACGCGTTGCTGATGATGTTGTGCGCCACAGGGTCGTAGGTCTCTTCGTTCACGCCGAGCACGATGGTCTTGTCCTCGTTCTTCGCCGGCGCCGAGATGATGACCTTGCGAGCGCCCGCGTCGAGGTGCGCCTTCGCCTTCGTGGCGTCCGTGAAGAAGCCGGTCGACTCGATGACGATGTCGATGTCCAGGGCCTTCCACGGGAGCTTCCCGGGATCGCGCTCCTGGATGACCTTGATGGTCCGGCCGTCGATGACGATCGAGTCGGCGGTAGCGGACACCTCGCCCTTGTACGCGCCGTAGTTGGAGTCGTGCTTGAAGAGGAGCGCGTTCATCTTCGGGTCGGCGAGGTCGTTGACGGCGACGATGTCGATCTCCGGATGACGCTCGATGATCGCCTTCAGGAACTGCCGCCCGATCCGGCCAAAGCCGTTGATCGCAACTCTCGTCATCTCAACTCCCCCTGTGCTTGGTCAATCTAAAGGAACCATTCGCCTCGACCCGCGGCACGGTCACGCGCCGCAAGCGCCGAGCCAACGATCGATACGTCACCGCCGAGGGCCGACGGCACGACGCTGACCGCGGCTGCGGGAACCTTGAACGCGCGGCCGGCGATCGCGCGGCGCATGGGATCGAGGACGTGCGACGGCTCGTGCTCCGCGACCGATCCGCCGACAACGATGCGCTCCGGGTTCAACGCGTTCACGATGCCGACCGCGAGGTTCCCGAGCGCCGCTTCAGCCCGCTGGATCAGCGCGATCGCCCGCGGATCGCCCGCGCCGGCCTTCGCGTACACGACGCTCGCGTCCGAGACGCCATACGCCTCGGCCAGGTTGCGGCCCGCGGCATACGCCTCGACGCACCCGAACGAGCCGCACCGGCAGCGCAGATCCTCATCGAGGCCGACCGGGAAGTGCCCGAGCTCGCCCGCGGTGTTGCTCGTGCCGCGGACCATGCGACCGCCGGAAACGATGGCGCCGCCGAGGCCGGTGGATACGGTGAGGTAGACGAAGTCACGCGCGCCCTTCGCCGCGCCGATGGTGCCCTCGCCGATGGCTGCCATCACCGTGTCGCGATCGAGGTAGACCGGTGGTCCGCCCAGGTCCGCGGCGAGGCGCGCCGCGATCGGAAAGTGTGCGTCGACGAATCCGGCGATGTTCTGGGTCGTGATGATCACGCCGCGCTCGTGGTCCAGCGGTCCGGGCGCGGACAGCCCCGCCGCGGCGATCTCCCCAACGGAAACGGCCGCCGCGCCGAGCGCTGCGCGGGCGCTGGCCACCAGCGCAGCGACCACCGAGTCCGGGCCCGTCTGCGGCGTCGCCCGCTTATCGCGACCGATGAGCGTGGCGACGTCGCCGTCGAAACGGGCGACGGCGGTGCGGACATTGGTGCCGCCGAGATCGATGCCGAGGAAGAGCGCGGTCAGACCCTCTTAGATCCGGGGCAGTCGCCCGGCGACGTCAGGCGCGCCCAGCGCGGAGGCGTCGGAACCGAAGACCTGCCCCTGCGCCGCCTTGTAGCCGCGCTTCGCCTTGTCCTTGCCGAAGGTGCGTTCGGCGTCCTCGTAGATCTGCGACACCAGGATCGCGAGATACGGGAGCGCCTGTTGCTCCGGAACGTTCTCGCGGTCGAGGGCCTGCGAGTCGATGCGATCGTCGACGATCGGGAGCGGCCGGTCGATCGGATCCGCCTGCTCGTCGACCCGCATGAGCAGGTTCGCCATGCGGTCGTCGAGCCGGCCCTTTCCGTACTGGCCGCTGTTGTATTCGGCAAGAAGCGCGTTCGCGAGCGACGCGAGCTGTCCTGCCCGACCGGCTGCGGGCGCCGTCGCCGTCGCGGCAGCCGGACCGCCGACATCGGCGTCGCGCGCGGGCTCCTCGCGCTTGAGGAACCCGAACAGTCCCTTCTTCTTCTCCTCGGCCGGCGCTTCGGTCTGCATCGCCGGCGCCATACGCGACCACTCGGAGATCCGGTCCACCGGCGCGAGAGCAGGGTCGGGCGCGACGGGCTGCGCCGGACCGAACACGCCGCCCAGCGCGGCGAGTCGCTCGTCCTGGGCCGGCGGGATCTCGATCGGCGACGCTGCCGGCGCGACCTCCGGCTCGGCCGGCGGCGCGGCGGGCATCGCGCTCATCCGTGCGTCGAGCGCGGCCGCTAGATCCTCGCGGATATTCGTCTCAGGCTGGCGCGACTGTGGCGCACTGTCCGGCTGTTCCCAGCTCTGCGGGGCGGCGGGCGCGGACTGTTCCCAGCTCTGCGGCGCCGGTTCGGGTGCGGGCTGCGCCCAGGCTTCGGGCGCCGGTGACGCCGTTGACGCCCAGCTCTGGGGCGCGGGCTCTGGCGCCGCCGGCTCCGGCTGGGGCGGGGCCCACTCGGCGGCGGGTGCGCTCCATTGCGGGGCGGCCTGCGGCTGCGACGCTGCCTGTGGCTCTGCCGGCCAGGGCGAGGCCGGCTGCGGCTCGGGCGCCGGCGGCGCCGATGGTGCTTCCGGGGCAGGCTCGAGGACGTCGATGAACCCGGCGTCCACGAGCGCGGCGAGCGACGCGCGCGTCGCGAGCTTGCCGGACTTCAGATGCTCGGACACGCCCGTCACATCACGATCGCCGTTGACGGCGAGGAGCGTGCGCCACTGATCGGAGGACAGCGTGATGTTGCCCTTGTCGGCCGCCCGCTCAGAGAGCCGGAAGCGCGATCGGTCGTCGGGGATGACCTTGCGGATCGCGACGATGCGATCGCGCTCTTCGACGGCCTTGTCGAGCAGCTGATCGAGATCACCGGACAGATTCCCCGCCGGCGAGTCGGTCCAGGGAATGAACTCGAACGAGCCGGTCGCGACCGCGAAGACCGCGCCGAGCGCGGGCTCACCGATGTCGTCGCCGGCGATCGCGGCGACGAGCCGCCCGCCGTCGAAGCCGAGCGTGCCGCCCGATGCGTCGCTCCCGCGGACTTCGAGCTGGCCGGTCTTGTTCGTCGAGTGGATGAGCTGAACGACCGTCTCGAGCGGGAACGAATCGATCTCACCGCGCAACGTCATGCGATCGCCTCCTCGGTGTCCTTGTCGAATACATGGAGCTTCGCCCGATCGAAGCCCACGCGGATGGAGGCGCCGGGCTGCGTCTGCGTCCGGGTGTCGACGCGCGCGACGAAGGTCTGGCCTGCCGATGAGAGGTGCAGCTGGAACTCGTTGCCCAGGAACTCCACGACGTCGACCTTCGCGTCGACCGGCACGTGGCCGTCCTGCGCTGCCAGGACGCCAGCGTCGATGTCCTCAGGACGGATGCCGACGACGACGTCCTTGCCGATGGAGCGCGCCCCACTTGCAGCGACGGGCGTCTTGAAGAAGCCCGCGTCCGCGACCGGCGCGCCAGCGCTGCCGGTGAGCTTCGCGGGGAAGAAGTTCATCGCCGGCGAGCCGATGAAGCCCGCGACGAAGATGTTCGCCGGGTGCGCGTGAAGGTTCTCCGGTGTGTCGATCTGCTGGAGCAGACCATCGCGCATGACGGCGATGCGATCACCCATCGTCATCGCCTCGACCTGGTCGTGGGTCACGTACACCGTCGTTCGCTTGATGCGCTGATGGAGCTTCTGCAGCTGGGCCCGCGTGTCGATGCGCAGCGCCGCGTCGAGGTTCGACAGCGGCTCGTCCATCAGGAACACCGCGGGCTCGCGCGCGATCGCGCGACCGACCGCAACGCGCTGACGCTGGCCACCCGACAGCTCCTTGGGCTTGCGCTTCAGCAGCTTCGCGAGGCCGAGCATGTCCGCCACGTCGCCGACGCGGCGCTCGATCTCGGTCTTCGGCATCCCGCGGAGCTTCAGCCCGAACGCGATGTTGTCGTACACGGACATGTGCGGATAGAGAGCGTAGTTCTGGAAGACCATCGCGATATCGCGATCCTTCGGCGCGACATCGTTCACCAGACGCTCGCCGATGAAGATGTCGCCGCTCGTCTGCTCCTCGAGCCCTGCGATCATCCGGAGGGCGGTCGTCTTGCCACAGCCGGACGGTCCGACGAGCACGAGGAACTCCTCGTCCTTGACCTGAAGCGACAGGTCATTGACGGCGAAGACATCCCCGAACTTCTTTGTCACGTGGTCGAACGTGACCGTGGCCATTTAACCCCTCCGGCGCCTGTGAGCGGCCAAAGTATGTCACCAACGGTCGGTCTCGAGGCGCGTGAGCGAGGGCCGTGGACGGCCTCGCTCGGCCGGTACGCCGAATGGATCGGGGCGCACGTGGATCGCGTCCAGACGCGAGAGGACCGCCCCCGCCACGAGACGGCCGAGGACGCGGACCCGATAGGCGACTGCGCCCGGCGGCGGAGCGAGCTCGACGGCGATCCGCCGGTCCAGGCCGACGCGCACGTACGGCGAGTCCTGCGTCGAGAGCTGGCGGGTCCGCGCGTCCGCGCGTGCGTAGTACGCGACGCGGACGAACGCTTCGGCGACGTCGGGGTCGTCGACAGCGAGCACGAGCGTCACCCGGCTCGCGCCCGCGAGGGGCAGCAGCGCGGTTTCGATGCCCCACGCCCGGTCACTCGGGATGCCCACCGTGAGCCCGCCGGCGTCGCGATCGAGCGACGCGCGTGGCGTCGTGCGGTGGAACGCCCGCACGTCAGCCAGATCAGCCGGATCGGCCGGATCGGCCGGGCCGCCAGGATCCGCCGAGACGGTCGATGCGAGCAACGCAATGCCGAGCGGGATCAGGAGCCAGACGAAGCGGCGCATCGCGGCAACGTACCGAGGAGAGGAGCCCGTGTCGTGTCCGCCGTTCGGCTACCGGGCGGGGGCCGTTCGACCACCCGGCCGCCCGCAGCCTGGGCCATCGAGCACCGCGTCAGGCCAGGTCGATCTCCCAGGTCCCGATCTCGAACCCTTCGAGCGTCGCCGCGGCGGAGCCGTAGCGCAGCTCCAGCGGCGCGGCAGTCCGGACGACGTCGAGGCCGGTGTTCCCCAGCGCAAGATCGCCCTCGCGCAGGTCGAGCGTCCGCGACGCCCGGACCGGCCGCGCGAAGCGGAGCGTCGTGCGCGCCACGCCGCTGCTGGGATTCACCAACCGCACCACCAGCTGGTCGCGCGTTCGCGCGCGCACGGCCGTGAGCGTGACCGCCGGGTCGCCGTCGAGGAAGCAGAACGAATGCTCGTCACCCGCCCCCGCCGCGAGCCACGCGGGCGAAAGGAACTCGCGGATCGCGCGCGCGGCCTGCGGGAGCTCGACTCCTTCGCCAAGCGGAACGACGCAGTACCGGAACGTCATCTCGCCGAGGCACTGCGCAGACGGCGTTTGGATCTCGGGGCCGGCGTGGCCGCGCCGCTCGGCCAGATCGCCGCGCGACAGGAAGCCGACCGCCCGGAACAGGGTGATCGCGATCGCGCTTCCGTCGCTCAGCACCGAGTACTCGCGCAGGCCGTCGGCGCCGATCGCCACGCCACCCTTCGCGCCGCCGACCGAGACGATCTCGTGGAAGCAGCGTTCGGGTGTCGGCGGCTCGACCCAGCCGCGCTTGCGCGGCACGCGATTCGCGCGCTCGAGCCACGCGAAGCCCGCGCCGGCGGTGTGGCTCCCCGTCCGCAGACCGGTCTCGCACACGACCTTCAGCCGGTGATCGCGCGACGCGTTCGTGACGGTCGCGGCGACGTCGACGTGGGCTGCGCCGGCGTCGAGCGAGATCGTGAAGCGGACGCGGTTGTCGACGAGATCCGGCCGGCGCGCGAGCCGGTCGTCGCGCAGCGACGCCGGAAGGCGGAGCGCCAGATCGACGGTCACGATCGCGCGGTCGCCATCGACGCGCGTCGCGACCCGTCCGGTCACTCCCCGTGAGCCGACTGTCGGCCCCGTGTATGAGTACGTGTACTCGTCCCCGCGATCGCCTTCATCGATGAGCACGTTCATGCGCGCACTCCGCGTGTCGGTGGCGCGGTCGACGATGGTGAAGCTTCCGTCGTCCTCGACCTCGACCCGCAGCCGCTCGTTCACGATGACGCCGGCCTCCGGCGCGCTCACCCCGTCGGTCCGTGCACGGACGGCCGCCGTGACCCCGAGCGGAGCGCAGCTCACGACCGTCGGACGCCCGGCAACGGTCACGATCGCGTCGCGCACCCATGGCAGCGCGCTCCACGCCATCGGCACGGCGCCGATCCCGGACAGCTTCGCGGAAAGCTCGGCGACGAGCTGATCGCCCTCCGTGCGCACGCGCGCGAATCGCGGACGCATGTCGAGGTCGTGGACGGCATCGATGGAGCAGCCGCAGATGGAGTCATGCGGATGGTTCTCGAGCAGCGTGCGCCAGAGCGAGCGCACTGCTTCGCGTTGAGTGCCGCCGCTGAACGCGTCCAGCGGCTCGCACCGTTCGAGGAGCAGGCGCTCGCAGGCCGCGTTCTCCTGTTTGATCCACATGCGGGTGGAGTTCACGCCGCGGAGGATCGGCCGGTACTTGCCAGAGACCATCTCCCCGCTGAACAGGCCCCGAGGGGTGGGTAGGGCCGCGACGAAGTCCTCGAGCGTCGCGATCACAGCGCGCGTCCGCGGCGCGACCTTGCCCATGGCCAGGACGGCGTCGGGCAGCTTTGCGAACGCAGCGGTGTGGTCGGTGCCGACCATGAACAGGAGGGCGTCCCCCGCCGCGTACGGGGCGATGCGATCCATGATCCGCGGCAGCATCCTCCGCACGCGACGCGGCACGTCGTCGACCGGCTCCGTGCCCTCGGCAACGAGCGGCAGGGCGTTGTCGTAGTGACCGACCTGGTGCGATGCGAGCACCCGATCGCCGGACGGCCCCTCCCAGCGGAACTCGCTCCCAAGCTCTTCGCCCTCGTCCCCCACGCCGCGGGCGAATACATAGGAGCCGTATCCGAAGCCGCGGAGGAGCTGGGGCATCTGGGCGGGATGACCGAACGGATCGGCGACGTAGGCCACGCGCGACGCGCGGCCGAACGAGCCTGCGACGCGCAGCCCTTCCTGAAGATTGCGAACGATCGATTCGCCGGAGACGAGCAGCAGATCAGCGAGCACATACCACGGGCCGATGAGCAACCGGTCCGCTCGGACGAGCGCCTCGATGCGCGGCCGATCCGCCGGCCGCACCGCGAGATGGTCCTCGAGCGGGATCGTCTGGCCATCGAAGGTGAACGAGTGGAACCGCTGGTCGCCCTCGAGGAGATCGAGGAGCGAGCCGACCATCGGCACGAGGCGCGCGCGGAACGCCTCGAAGCGCTCGTACCACTCGCGATCCCAGTGCGTGTGCGGCACGACGAACGCTCGCCACGGGTACAGGCGCAGGACCCACGCGACGATCGGCGGGGCCATGAGACCGCAGAGGCTGCCGACGATCGCGCCGCCCAGCGCGTCGAGCGGGTAGTGCACCCCCACGAACACGCGCGACAGGCCGACCGCGAACGCGAGCAGCAGCGCGAACGGCCGGAATCGCGGGAAGCATTGGCCGAAGGCGACGGCCGCGCCGAACGCGAGCGCGGTGTCGCCGGAGGGGAACGAATAGGAGCCCGGCTCGGCGATGATCGGCTTCAGCGCGTCCGGGATCGCGAGGAACGGCCGCTCGCGCTGGAACACGTGCTTGAGCGTCTCGGCCGCGGCCCATCCGAGCACCATGCCGATGAAGACCGTCAGCGCGACCCAGAGCCCGCGACGGCCGCCGCGCGTGCGCCACAGCACGACACCGAGCAGCCACCACTGCAGGCCGAAGAAGTTCAGGTACGTGATGACGATCGCGACGACGGCGATGAGCGGGTTCCGCGCCGCGACGATCGCGGAGTACAGCCGGGCGTCGAACCCGAAGAGCTGATCCATCAGCGCGTGCGGACGTGGCGCCAGATGAACAACGCGATGCCGGCGACGATGACGGCCGCGACGATGTAGTCGAGGCCCTTGAGCGAGTGTTTGATGTCCACCCAGTGCTCGCCCAGCACCATGCCGCCCCAGACAAGGAGCATCACCCAGGGGATCGCCCCGAGGACCGAGAACGCGATGAACCGCCGCAGCGGCATCCGCGCGATGCCCGCCGGCACCGAAATGAATGTGCGCACGATCGGCAGCATGCGCGAGAAGAAGACCGTCGCATCGCCCCATCGCTTGAAATGGCGATCCGCGGCATCCAGGTCGTGCGTCGAGATGAGCACGTACTTCCCGTAGCGCTCGAGGAGCGGGCGGCCGCCATACGCGCCGATCGCGTATGAGACCAGCGATCCGATGGTGTTCCCCGCGACGCCGGCGATCACTGCGCCCCAGTACGACCACGGCGCGCCGGTCAACGGCTCGGGGATGCCCTGGGCCACCGAGAAGCCGGCGAACGGGAGGATGAGCTCGCTCGGGATCGGGATCGCGGCGCTCTCGACGGCCATCGCGCACGTCACGCCGAGGTATCCGAACGCCGCATAGGCGCGTTCCAGGAGTGGCAGGACATATGCGTCGATGGCCTCGAGCACATCGGTATCATCGGGCTTGAGGGCGCGGGACGGGCCAGGGGAGATGAACGGCAGGGAGACGCCCATGCGCCAAGCGACCGGGTCGGCGCTCGACGATCGCCTCCGCGACGGCCTCGCGCGCGTCGGAAGCGCCGACCTGCTGGTCGGGATCCCGAGCTTCAACAACGCCGCGACCGTCGGTCACGTCGCCCGCACGGTCGCCGCGGGCCTGCGCACGCACTTCCCGGACGCAAGCCCGGTCATCGTCAACGCCGACGGCGGCTCGAAGGACGGCACGAGCGACGTGATCGCGTCCTCGACCGACGGCCTCCCCACCATCACCGGCGCGTATGTCGGCCCGCCGGGCAAGGGCTCCGCGTTCCGCGCGATCTTCGAAGTCGCGACGCAGCTCGGCGTCGAAGCGTGCGCCGTCGTCGACAGCGACCTTCGGAGCATCACTCCGGAGTGGATCAAGCGCCTCATCTCGCCGGTCAAGGACGGGACCGCGGACTACGTGACCCCGCTCTACGCCCGCCACAAGTTCGATGGCACGATCACGAACAACGTCGCGTACCCGCTGACCCGGGCGCTGTACGGGCAGCGGCTCCGCCAGCCGATCGGCGGCGAGTTCGGCTTCGGTCCCGAGCTCGCGCGAGACTTCCTCGACGGTGCGGCGTTCGGGGGTCGCAACGTGTGGGACACCGACGTCGCTCGCTTCGGCATCGACATCTACATGACGACGACCGCGCTCGTGCGGCGCAAGCGCATCGTGCAGGCGTTCCTCGGCGCGAAGATCCACGACCCGAAGGATCCGGGTGCGGATCTCGCTCCGATGTTCACGCAGGTGACGAGCACGCTGTTCCGGCTCGCGGTCGCCAATCCGGACCGTTGGACGGACGTCCGCGGCTCGAAGGCGACCGAGATCGTCGGATCGATCGATCCGGTCGAGCCCGAAGCCGTGAACGCGAGCGTCGAGGTCCTGCAGCGCAAATACGCCGAGGGCCGCACGGAGCATCAGGCGACATGGAACGAGATCCTGTCGCAGCCGGTCCCCGATCGGGTCGACGACACGGCGTGGGCGCGGATCGTGTACGAGTTCCTCCTCGCCGCGAAGAAGCGGCCGGACGAGACGCAGCGCTACGTCGGCGCGCTCGTGCCGCTCTACTTCGCACGCGTCGCGAGCTTCATCGAGGAGGCTCGCGATCTGGACACGGAAGGAGCGGAGAGGCTTGTGGAGCGTCAGGCTTCCACCTTCGAGGATCTGAAGAGCGAGATAGTCGCCCGCTGGTGAGCGTGTCCATGAAGGAGGATGGCCTCGTCCTCGTCTCCGAGGACGATGGCAGCCTGCCCATCGGGGCGACCTCCGCGCTCGGGCTGTACTACCACGACACGCAATTCCTCTCAGGGTTCGCGCTGCGCATCAACGGCCAGCCGCCGGCGCTCCTGTCCGCCAACACGGAGCAGAACTACGTCGGCGCGTTCCAGCTCGCGAACCGCGCGTCGACGAACGACGACGGCACGATCCTCCCGTCGCAGTCACTGTCGGTGCGGCGGACCCGCTTCCTCGTGGACGGTCTCCGCGAGCGCGTCGGCATCCTCAACTGCAATCCGGGGAAGGTCAGGCTGCGCATCGACCTCGAGTTCGACGCCTCATTCCGCGACATGTTCACGGTGCGCGGCTACCGGGGCGTGCCGCCGAACGTCGAGCCCACGCCCGCGGAGGTGATCCCGAACGGGATCCGATTCCAGCGGGTCGGCCGCGACGGCGTGCGCCGCACGACGGATGTCACGATGCGCCCGGCCCCTGATCGGATCGAGGGCCACACGTTCATCCTCGAGCGGGAGCTCGCGCCGCAGGAGATCGTCACGTACGAGCTCGCGATCGTCCCGCGCGAGGACGGCGCCGGCGTCGCGCCGGCCCCGCGTGACTTCGACGAGGCGTTGGACGCGCTGAACGCGCGCTACCGCCGGTTCCTCCGGAGCTGCACGAATTTCTCGACCAGCTCCGAGTCGCTCGATGACGAGCTGATCCTGCGCAGCGCCCTCGATCTCCGCGCCCTCATCGACACGGAGGACACCGGGCTCTTCGTGACGGCAGGCATCCCGTGGTACGCGGTGCCGTTCGGGAGAGACGGGATCATCGCGGCCTATCAGACCCTCGCGTGGAATCCCGACATCGCGCGCGGCACGCTGCGGCTCCTCGCCCGCTACCAGGGCACGAAGATCGACGCGTTCACCGAAGAGGCGCCGGGGAAGATCTTCCACGAGCTGCGGCGCGGCGAGCTCGCGCGGCTCGGCGAGGTCCCCCATCGTCCGTACTACGGCACCGTCGACGCGACCCCGCTCTTCGCGATGCTCTTCGCCGAGACGGTGAAGTGGACCGGCGACCGGCAGCTTTGGCGTGAGCTTCTGCCGAACGCAGAGCGTGCATTGACCTGGTGCGACACGTTCGGCGACGCGGATCACGACGGATACATCGAGTACGGCGCGAGCCCGAGCGATCTGCGCAACCACGGCTGGAAGGACTCGGCGAACTCGCT
This sequence comes from Candidatus Limnocylindria bacterium, assembly GCA_036569845.1. Classification (GTDB taxonomy): domain Bacteria; phylum Chloroflexota; class Limnocylindria; order P2-11E; family P2-11E; genus UBA4735. Next base: position 34,708 of record DATCPY010000004.1, read on the forward strand.
CTCCGATCCGGACGGCCAGCCATCGGTACTGCCGGCCGCGCTCGTCGAGGCCCAGGCGTACGTGTACGCCGCGAAGCGAGGCCTCGCCGATCTGTACGCGATCGACGGTGAGGCCGAGCGCGCCGCGACGCTGCGCGCGGAAGCCGCCGCGCTCGCCCTGCGCTTCGAGCGCGACTTCTGGATGGAGAATGAGGGCTGCTACGCGCAGGCCCTCGACGGCAACAAGAAGCAGGTGCCGGCGGTCACGAGCAACGCCGGCCATGCCCTCTGGGCGGGGATCGCACGCCCCGATCGCGCGCGTCGCGTGGTCGAACGGCTCATGGCGCCGGACATGTTCAGCGGCTGGGGCGTCCGGACGCTCTCGAGCACGTACCCGACCTACAACCCCATGAGCTACCACAACGGATCGGTGTGGCCGCACGACAACTCCCTGATCGCGCAGGGCTTCGTGCGCTACGGCTTCCGCGATGAGGCGAACGCGATCGTCGAAGCGCTCATCGAGGCCGGGAAGCGGTTCCCGAACGCGCGCCTCCCAGAGCTCTTTTGCGGCTTCCAGCGCGACCTGCGGTTCTCGTCGCGACCCGCCGACTACCTCGTCTCGTGCATCCCGCAGGCGTGGTCCGCGGGCATGGTCTTCCTCTGCCTCCGTTCGTTGCTCGGTCTCGAGCCCGATCTCGAGCGGCGGCGCGTGCTCGTCGACCCGGCGCTCCCGGTGTGGCTCGATCGCATCGAGGTCCAGCACCTGCACGCGTACGACTCGCTCATCTCGTTCCGTGTCCGTCGCTCCGGCCGGAGCGTGAATGTGACCGGCGGCGGCTCGCGCGTGGCGCGCGCCTCGGCGCCGGCGGGCGTGTGAGCCGCACAAAGCAACGCGTTCTCTTCATCCATTACACCGCGCCCTCGATCCTTGGCGGCGTCGAGCACGTGATGGGCACCCACGCGCTTGCGGCGCAGCAGGCCGGCGACAACGTCGCGATCGTCGCGGGGCGCGGCACCGCGCGCGGCGTCCCGGTCATCCGCATCGCCGAGCTCGACACCCAGCACCCCGCTGTGCTCCGCGACCGCGCGGCCCTCGCGCAAGGTGAGGTCGCGCCCGAGCATGCCCTGCTGGTCGCGACGATCGCGCGAAAGCTCCGCCCACATCTCGCGCGCGCCGACCGCGTTGTCGTCCACAACGCGTTCACCTTGCACCTCAACGCCGCCCTGACCGAGGCGCTCGTCGGCCTCGCGGCGGAGCGGCCCGGCGTCTTCATCGCCTGGACCCACGATCTCGCGTGGACCGACGCGCTCTACGCGGCCCAGCGGCATGAAGGACGGCCATGGTCGCTGTTCGCCAGGGCGCAACCCGGAGTGCGCTACGTCGCCATCTCCCAGAAGACCGCGAACGAGCTCGCGGCGCTGACCGGCCTCACGCGCTCCGCGATCACGATCGTCCCGAACGGGGTCGATCGTGTCGCCGTCCTCGGCCTGTCGAGGACCGGTGTCGGGATCGCGAGCCGCCTCGGGCTGTTCGAGGCCGACCCGCTCCTGCTGCTTCCGGTGCGCATGACCCGCCGCAAGCGGATCGAGATCGCCATCGACGCGCTCGCCGAGCTACGGCGCACGTATCCCCGCGCCGCGCTCGTCGTGACGGGCGGACCCGGTGCGCACAATCCGGGGAACGTCGTCTACGAGCGCGAGCTCGCCGCTCGCGCGGGACCCGGCGTCCACCTCCTGCACGCGGAGCGGATCCGGATCGGACCACGCGAGCTCGCGGACCTCTACGGGCTCGCGGACGCGCTCGTGCTGCCATCGGCCAACGAGGGCTTCGGGCTGCCGATGCTCGAGGCCGGCCTGCGTCGGCTGCCGATCATCTGCACGGACATCCCGGCGCTCCGCGAGACCGGCGGGGACGATGCGACATACGTTCCGATCGACGGCGACGGCGCAGCGTTCGCGCGCGCGATCGAGCAGCGCCTGTTGAGCGAGCCCATCGCGCGGCTGCATCGCCGGGCGCGCGACAGCGAGTGGCCGCGGATACTGGCAGAGCTCGTGCTACCCGTGATCCACGGATGAAGTGCCTCGTTGCCATCGCCGAGCCTTCGCGTGACCGTGGCCTGATCGACGTCGCCGCCGCTCTCGCCGGAGTGGACGGCGAGATCGTCCTCGCGTCGGTCATCGAGGTGCCCGACGGCGAGACCCTCGCGTCGGCACAGCCGCAGGCGCGTACCCGGCGCCGCGAGCTGCTGACGCTCGCCGGCTCGCGCAGCATCCGGCCGCTCGTCACCGTCGCCCGCGTGGGCTGGGCCGCGATCGTCGACGCGGCTCGGTCGGAACGCCCCGACCTCCTGCTCCTCGGCTGGCGACGTCCGGGCTGGGACTACCTCGGCACGACGATCGAGGACATCTTGCGCGACCCGCCGTGCGACCTCGCGATCGTGAAGGGCCCGGCCGGCCGCGCGCGGCGGATCCTCGTGCCGGTGCGCGGCGGCCGCTACGCGGAGCTCGCGGCGAAGCTCGGCGTCGATCTCGCACGCGCGCGCAGCGGCACGGTGACGCTGCTGCACGTCGCGTCCGAGGATCGCGCATCGCGGCGCACGGCCGCGACGCTGTACCAGCTGGTCGGCGAGCGCGCGTTCGACGAGCGCGTCGACGAGCTGCTCACGCGCGTCGGCGACGCCGAGCCCATCATCATCGACGAGCTCGAGCGCCACGACCTGGTCCTGTTCGGCGCGAGCGGTGGGGCCGAGCCGCTCGGACCGGTCGGCCAGCGCATCATCACCGAGGCCAAGGCCGCGATCATCGTGCGGACCCGCACGCCCGTCGCGTCGAGCGTGTTCCTCTCGCCGACGCCGCTGCCGACGGATCGCACGGAACGCAGCACGGCCATCGGCGAGCTCGTCGACAAGTGGTTCGTCGAGAACACCTTCACCAGCGCGGAGTTCGCGGACCTCGCGGCCTTGCGCGCGCAGAAGGAGAAGCTCGGTCTCCGCATCTCGGTCGGCCTCCCGACGCTGAACGAGGAGGCGACGATCGGCAAGGTCATCCAGGCCATCCGCAGCCGGCTGATGGAGCGAGTGCCGCTCGTCGACGAGCTCATCGTCATCGACTCCGACTCGAGCGACCGCACGCGCGAGATCGCCCGCGAGCTCGGCGTCCCCGTGCATATCCACCAGCAGCTCCTGCCCGAGGTCGGACCCGGGAAAGGCAAGGGCGAGGCGCTGTGGAAGAGCCTGTCCGTCCTGACCGGCGACATCGTCGCCTGGGTCGACACCGATGTCTCGAACTTCCATCCGAAGTTCGTCTACGGGCTCCTCGGACCGCTCCTGTTCCGGCCGGACATCGCGTTCACGAAAGCGTTCTACCGGCGGCCGCTGGACGTCGGCGGCGAGCTGCAGGCCACCGGCGGCGGCCGGGTGACCGAGCTCACGGCCCGGCCGATCCTCAACATGTTCTTCCCCGAGCTCTCCGGGATGATCCAGCCGCTCTCCGGCGAGCAGGCCGGACGGCGGACGCTGCTCGAGCGGCTGCCGTTCTTCTCGGGTTACGGCGTCGAGACGGGCTTGCTCATCGATGTGCTTCGGACGAGCGGGCTGCGCTCGATCTCACAGGTGGACATGAAGCAGCGCATCCACCGGAACCAATCGCTCCTGGCCCTGTCGAAGATGTCCTTCGAGATCCTGCAGGTCGCGATGAAGCGGCTGGGCGACGTCCGGGGTCAGAGCCTGCTGGACGAGGCGAACCTCACCATGAAGCTGATCTCGCCGACAGCCGAGGGCTTCCACCTCGAGGTGCAGGACATCGGCGTCGTCGAGCGGCCGCCGATGATCACGATCCCGTCATACCGGGAGCGCACCGGGCGCTAGCTGACGGCGGCGGTCTGTTTCTTCATCTGGCCGAACGCCCGGTCGCGATCCTGTTTCGCGAGCACGCGCTTCCGCAGGCGGAACGCCTTCGGTGTCACCTCGAGCAGCTCGTCGTCGGCGAGGAACTCGATCGCGTCGTCGAGCGAAAGCGTCCGGATGCCGTCGAGCTTCGCGGCGATATCCGAGTTGCTGCTCCGCATGTTCGTCAGCTGCTTCTTCTTGCAGACATTGATCTCGAGGTCGCGCTCGCGGATGTGCTGGCCGACGATCATGCCCTCGTAGACCTCGACGCCTGGGCCGATGAACAGGGTGCCCCGGTCCTGCGAGCCCGCGAGACCGAACGTGGTCGTCTCGCCCGCCTCGAAGGCGATGAGCGAGCCGAGCTCGCGCGTCGCGATGGGGCCCGCCTGCGGTCCATATCCGGCGAACAGGGTGTTCATGACGCCCTGACCGCGCGTGTTCGTGAGGAACGCCTGGCGGAACCCGAGCAGGCCGCGGGTCGGCACCTTGTAGACGCAGTGCACGCTGCCGTCGTCGCGGTACTTCATGTCCTGGAGGATCCCGCGCCGCTGGCCGACCAGCTCGACGACGGCCCCGAGACCGTCCTGCGAGACCTCGACCTCGAGCTGTTCGTACGGCTCCTGCCGCTCCCCATCGACCATCTTGCTGATGACCTCGGGCTTCGACACCTGGAACTCGTAGCCCTCGCGGCGCATGTTCTCCACGAGGATCGCGAGGTGCAGCTCGCCGCGGCCTGAGACGAGCAGGGTGTCTGGTGTCTCGGTGTCCTCGACCTTGAGCGCGACGTCGCGCTCGAGCTCGGCATACAGGCGCTCTCGGATCTTGCGGCTCGTCACGAACGTGCCCTCGCGCCCGGCGAACGGTGAGTCGTTCACCTTGAACGTCATCCGCAGGGTGGGCTCCTCGACCCGGATCGGCGGCAGCGGTCGTGGATCTGCTGCGTCGGCGATGGTCTCGCCGATCGCCGCGTCACCGACCCCAGCGATGGCCACGATGTCCCCCGCCTCGACCTCCTCCACCTCTTCACGGTCGAGGCCGCTGAAGGTGAAGACGGCGGTGACCTTGGTGGCCGCGAGCACCTTGCCGTCGTGGTCGATGCGCACGACGCTCTGGCCGCGCTTCACGCGGCCGCTCTGCAGCCGGCCGAGCACGATCTTGCCCTTGTAGTCATCGAGGCTCGTCATCGTCGCGAGCAGCTGCGTCGGGCCGTCGCGGTCCACGTCCGGCGGCGGGATCTCGCCGATGATCGCGTCGAACAGCGGCTCGAGGGTCGTGCCGATGTGCCGGTGGTCGGTGCTCGCCGCGCCGATGAGCGCGTTCGTGTAGACGGTCTCGAACTCGGCCTGCGTCTCCGACGCGCCGAGGTCGAGGAACAGGTCGAAGGTCTCGTTGAGCACGTGGTTCGGCCGCGCGTTCGGGCGGTCGATCTTGTTCACCACGAGGATCGCGCGGTGACCGCGCTGGAGCGCCTGGCGCAGCACGAACTTCGTCTGCGGCATCGGGCCATCCACCGCGTCCACGAGCAGGAGGACGCCGTCGACCATATTCATCACCCGCTCGACCTCGCCGCCGAAGTCGGCATGACCGGGCGTGTCGACGATGTTGATCTTCGTTCCGCGGTAGACGATGGCCGTGTTCTTGGCCATGATCGTGATGCCGCGCTCACGCTCGAGGGCGTTGCTGTCCATGACCCGCTCGGCCACCTGCTGGTTCTCGCGGAAGATGTGGCTCTGCTTGAGCATGGCGTCGACCAGCGTCGTCTTGCCGTGGTCGACGTGGGCGATGATCGCGACGTTGCGGATGTCAGTGCGTGCTGTCACCTGTAAAGGGTAAGGGGTGCGGTCGGCCCTACGATCGCACGTCCGTCTCTACCGCCCAGAGGCGTCGCATCTCATCCGAGCTCTCAAGGAGCGCATCGAGGGTGCCTTCTGACTCGGTGCGACCGTCCTTCAACACGATGATCCGGTCCGCGCGCCGAAGCGACGGGCGGCGATGCGACACCGCGAGGACCGTCGGGCGCCCCGCGCCGGACGGAGTCGCGTCGAGCAAGCGCTCCCATAGCAGGCGCTCGGTGGCCACGTCCAGCGCGCTCGAGAGATCGTCCACGATCAGCAGATCGGCGCCGCGCACGAGCGCACGCGCGGCAGCCACGCGCTGCACCTGCCCGCCTGAGAGGCGAACGCCGCCGGCGCCGACCTGCGTGTCCAGGCCGTGCGCGAGATCCGGGATGTCGCGCTCGAGCACGGCCGAACGCACGGCCGCATCGAGCCGCCGGTCGTCGTCGGGCAGACCAAGCAGGATGTTCGCGCGAACCGAGTCGCTGAACAGCCGCGGGAGCTGCGGCACGTACGCGCAGCGCGGCGGAACGAGAAAGCTCGCGGGGTCGTCGACCTGCACCCCGTTCCAGCGGATCTCCCCTCCATCGAGCGGCAACAGCCCGAGGAGGACGCGCAGCAGCGTCGTCTTACCCGCGCCGATCCGTCCGGTGACGACCGTGAAGGTGCCGCGCTCGACGCGCAGCGAGACGTCGTGGATGCCGTATCGGTACGAGAGGTGTTGTCCCTCGAGCGTCGCGAGGTCGCCGGTACCCCGGGGCGCGGACGCGGGCAGCGGGCCGTGAAGGAACAGCGGCGTGCGCGCTACGAGCCCGGCGGCGGCAACGCCGACGGACTCGCCGCGCATCAACGCGAGCATGCGTCGCACGGAGACGTTGAGCTGCTTCCACTGCGTCAGGAACACTCCGGCGAAGCCGGTGAACTCGGTCACGAAACCGAGGTACGACACGAACAGCGCGAAGTCACCGACCGTGAAGCTGCCGGCGCGCATCGCCTGCGCTCCGAGCAGGAGGATGAGCCCGGTCCCGAGGTTCACGGTGTTCCAGTAAATGGACTGCGTCACGAGCTGGACGCCGCGTTCGCGCAGCAGGGCGCGGCGGCGGATCTCGTTCAGGCGGCGGAAGTGCCCGATGACGCCACGCTCGGCGCGCGCGAGCTGGACGGCCTGGACCGCTCCGAAGATCTCGCCGAGCGCTCCCGTCACCTGGCTGGTCGCGATCTGGCTCGCGGACCGCGTTTGGCGAAGACGATCGGTCGCGACCTGCGCGACGAGGACGATCGCGGCGAGCGGCGCGAATACAAGGATCGCGATCGACGCGTTGACCCGGATCAGGATGGCCATCGCCACGGTCGCGAAGACCAGGTTGCCGATCATGTCGATCGTCCAGTCGGCGCCGTCCTCGGCGTGCTGGACATCGTCGCGGAAGACGCTCAGCGCCTCGCCGGGAGTCCGGTCCAGCGATCTCGCCCCGGGGCGACGGAGGACCTCGGTCAGCATGTTGCGCTGCAGCACGCCGGTCACGCCGAACCGGAACCCGACGTCGATCATCCACCCGATGAGCATCGCGCCCGCGTGAGCGATGCCCGCGCCGACGAAGAGCGCGGCGAACCACAGGATCGCCGGGACGTCGGCGGACCCGTGCTGCACCGCGTCGAACGCGCGTTGGGCGACGAGGCCCGGCAGGAGCTGCGACGCGTACACGCCGATCCAGGCGACCGCGTCGGCGAGGTAGTTCCCGCGGCGGTACGTCGCCATCCGCCAGAGGAAGCGACCGGTGCCGACCGTGTCATCGGTCATGACGCCTGCACCTGCTCGACCCCGCTCCGACGGAGCTCCGCGAAGCGAGAGGCGGGGTCCGCCGCGAGCGCCGTGCGCCGACCATGCTCGACGATCCGCCCATCCTCGAGGATGAGGATCTCGTCGCATCGGTCGATGGTCGCGAGGCGATGCGCGATGACGACTGCGGTGCGATCCGCCAGCAGCGCGTCGACCGCGCGTTCGACGTACCGCTCGGTCACCGGATCCAGACGCGACGACGCCTCGTCCAGCACCACGAGCCCCGGGTCGCGCAGGAACACTCGAGCGAACGCGAGCAGCTGCGCTTCACCAGCCGACATTCCGCCAGCCGCCATCGCCGCGCCGAGCGGATCCGAAGGTGATCGGGCGCGAAGCCATCCGCCGAGACCGATGCGGTCGACGACCTCCGTCAGTCGCGCGTCGTCGATGGTCTCGTCGAAGAACGTCAGGTTGTCCCGGACCGATGCGCTGAAGAGCTGCACGTCCTGGCTGACGAGCGTCGCACGCGTTCGAACTGCGTCGAGCGCGACCAGGCGAAGATCGGCGCCGCCGAGCCGGACGACGCCGGCCGTCGGGTCGTAGAAACGGAGGAGCAGGCGTGCGAGGGTCGACTTCCCGCTGCCGGTGCGGCCGAGGACCCCGAGCACCGTTCCCGGCGCGATGCGAAGCGTCACGTCGCGCAGCACGAGCTCCGTCTCGTAGGCGAACGAAACGCCGTCGAGCTCTACCGCGAGGGCGCCTGGGGGCAGTCCGCCGGAGCCAGCGGTGAGCGCCGATCGCATGCGCAACAGCTCGTCGACGCGCGCGAGGCTCGCGATCGCGCGCTGCATGTCCTCGAGCTCGCGCCGGAGCGTCTCGATCGGCCGGCGGAGCAGCTCCGTGTAATAGAAGAGGAGATAGACCGTGCCGAGGCTGATCGCCCCGATCGCCCAGAGGTAGCCGCCGACCGCGAATGCCACGGCGTTGCCGATGGCGAAGACGAGGATCGTCGACGACCAGAGGAGTCCGACACCGAACATGGCCCGACGGCGCGACCGGAGCCAGTCGCGGTGATGGAGGGCGAGGCCGTTGAGGATGTGCGTCTCTGCGCCGCTCGACCGGATGTCCTCGGTGCCGCCGAGCCGTTCGCCGAGGAAGCCGTAGGTCTGCGCCGCCGTCTCGCGCACCCGGCGCCAGCCACCGACTGCGATCGTCCGCAGCGGCCCGATCAGGAGGCCGATCGCGAGTGCCGCGAAGGCCACTAGGGCGAGGCCGGCACGCCAGTCCTCGATGGTCACGACGACGAGCACGCCGATGAGCAGCACGAGATTGCCGAGCACGTTCACCGCGAAGCGGGAGAAGAAGCCGGCGAGTGCTGTGACGTCGCCGTCGATGCGCTCGATCAGCTCCCCTGGCGTGCGGCCCTTATGGAAGCCGAGGTCGAGCGACAGAACGTGCAGGGCGAGATCCGCGCGAAGCGCGTTGGTCCCCACCCAGCCCAGGCTCTCGCCGATGTACGTCGCGACCGCGGCGATGAGCTGCTGGGCCAGGGCGACGCCCATGAACAGCAACGCGGTGCGCACCAGGAGGTCGACCGCGGTACCCGCGACGGCGCTGTCGATGAACGAGCGGAGCAGCTGCGGTCCGACGAGCTGCAGACCGATGCTGGCGCCGACGAGGACGCCGAGGACCACGAGCTGGCGCCATTGCGGCGCTGCGTAGCGGGCGAAGAGATCGAGCGACCGGTGACGCTCCCGCATCAGGCGGCTTCGAGGTCGGCGATCGCCTGCGGGAGGCCCCGCAGGTCGCGAAGCACACGCGTCGGCTTGGCACTCAGCGGCTCGCCGTGCCGGTCGATGAACACGGTGCGATAACCGAGCGCCGCGGCCGGGACCATGTCGTGGTACTGGCTCGCGCCGATGTGGACCGTGTCCGTCGTCGATGCGCCGGTCAGCTCTGCGAAGCGGCTCCAGTGGCCTGCCGCCGGCTTGTAGCTACCGACGTCCTCGGCCGTGACGACGAGGTCCGGCGTGATGCCGAGCTTCGGGATCGATGTGGCGATGAGGTCGCGGTCCACGTTCGACAGGATGGCGATGCGCCGCCCCGCCGTCTGCAGCGCGCGCAACGCTGCGGGCACTTCGGTGAACGCGGCCCAGCCCGGGAGCGACGCCGGCAATGGTGACGGGCGGTCGATGCCATGCGCGCGCAGCAGCGCCCGTCCGGCCTGGTCGAGGATGTCGCGGTACCGGAGATAACGGCCGCCCTCGACCGTCGCCTCGGTCTCGATGTACTCCCGGGCGAGCGCGTCGCGGTCCGGCGGCGTCTCGAAGTACGGGAGCAGCGCGTCGGCGATGCCACCTTCCCAGTCGATGAGCGTGCCGTAGCAGTCGAACGTGCACCAGCGGATCGCCACGCCGAAACGTTAGCTGGCGAGCCGCTCCGCGATCAGCGCGACCAACCGGCGCGCGACCTCGCGCTTCGAGAGCAGCGGCAGGGCCTCGGCGCCGTCGGCGCTCACGAACGTGACCTGGTTCGTGTCCCCGCCGAAGCGGGAGCCTTCGGCCGTGACGTCGTTCGCGACCACCAGGTCGAGCTTCTTCTCGCGCAGCATGCGGGAGGCCTCCGCGACCGCGTCGCCGGTCTCGGCCTTGAATCCCACGACCAGCGTGCGCGGATCGCGCTTCGCGACGATCGCCTGGAGGACGTCCGGGTTCTTCACGAGCGTGAGGGACAGCTCGTCGCCCTGCTCGCGCTTCTTCAGCTTCTGCGGCGCGGCGGTCGCGGGTCGGTAGTCGGCGATGGCCGCAGCCATGATCACCGCGTCCGCGCCGGGCAGCGCCGCGAGCACCGCGTCGCCGAGCTCCGCCGCGGTCTCGATGCGTACGACGGCGACGCCGACGGGCGCGCGCAGGGCCGTCGGACCGGTGATGAGCCGCACATCGGCGCCCGCGCGCCGGGCCGCGGCCGCGATCGCGTACCCCATCTTCCCGCTCGAACGGTTCGTCATGACGCGGACCGGATCGATGGGCTCGAGCGTCGGCCCGGCCGTGACGACGATGCGCTTCCCGGCGAGCGCGGTGGACGTGGACAACGCATCCCGGATCGCGTCTTCGATCAGCTCGAGCGACGCGAGCCGGCCCTGGCCCATTTGCCCGGACGCGAGCTCGCCGCTCTCGGGCTCGACGATCAGCGCACCGCGCTCGCGGAGCGCCTCGACGTTGGCCTGCGTCGCGGGGTTGACCCACATGTGCGTCTCCATCGCCGGCGCGATGACCAGCGGGGCGTGCGAGGCCAGCACGGTCGTGCCGATGAGGTCGTCGGCGAAGCCACCCGCGAGGCGTGCGATCGTGTGCGCCGTCGCCGGCGCGATGACGACGACGTCGGCCTGCTGCCCCATCGCGACGTGGCCGGCCGCACGATCGTCGAACGTCCCGAACATCTCGACCTCGACCGGGCGGTACGTCAAGGCCTGGAACGTGAGCGGCTGCACGAACTGCGTCGCCCCCGGGGTCATGACGACCTGCACGGTCGCGCCGGCCTGGGTCATGCGGCGCGCGAGCTCGACGACCTTGTATACGGCGATCGATCCGGTCACACCGAGCACGATGAACTTGCCGCGGAGCATCTCGTTCACGCGGCGTTCAGCTCCCAGAGGAGGCGCAGGCCCTCGAGCGTCAGGTCGTCGTCGACGCGCTCGATCTTCGCGGTCAGCGGCGCGATCGTGGCGGCGAGCCCGCCGGTCGCGATGACCTTCGCCGTGCCGCCGGGCAGCTCAGCGAGGATCCGCCCGAGGAGCCCGTCGACGAGACCGACGTAGCCGAACATGATGCCGCTGCGCAGGCAATCGGCTGTGTTCTTCCCGATCGCGTGCTCCGGCGCTGCCAAGCTCACGGCGAAGAGCCGCGACGCGCGCGAGAACAGGGACTGCGCGGACACTTCCAGACCCGGCGCGAACGCGCCGCCAAGGAAATCGCCGTCCGCGCTCACCACGTCGAAGTTGGTCGTCGTGCCGAAATCGACGATCACCAGCGGCCCGCCGTAGCGGCGATGCGCGGCGAGGGTGTTCGCGATCCGATCGGCACCGACCTCTGACGGGTTGTCGACGCGCAATCGGACACCGGTCTTCACGCCGGGACCGATGACGACGGCCTTGCCTTCCATGTAGCGGTCGGCGAGACGCGTGAACGCCTGCGTGAGCGGTGGGACGACGCTGCCGAGCACGAGCGCGTCCATCGCCTCGAGCGAGAGATCCTCCTGCCCGAGCAGCGCGTCGAGCGTCACCGCGAGCTCATCCTCGGTCCGGTCGTGATCCGTCGCGGTGCGCCACGTCGCGATGAGCTCGCTGCCGCGGTACGCACCGATGACGACGTTGGTGTTGCCGGCGTCGATCGCCAGGAGCGTTCCCACCTAGTCGGCGGGCTCGGTCGCACCGGTGCGCAAGCCCTGCTTCGCCTTCTTCGCGAGGGCCTTCGCGACGTTCGGGGGGACGAGGCCCTCGACCGACGCGCCGAACGACGTGAGCTCCTTCACCCGCGACGCGGACACGAAGAGGTACTCCGGCGCGGTCATCAGAAAGACCATCTCGAGATCCTGTGCGAGACGCCGGTTCATGTTCGCCATCTCGAACTCGAACTCGAAGTCCGACAGCGCGCGGATGCCGCGGATGATGAACGTCGCACCGACCTCGCGGGCGAACTCGACCTGGAGGCTGTCGAAGGTGCGCACTTCGATGTTCGTGAGCGTCGCGCAGGCTTCCTGCATGAGGCCGACCCGCTCGTCGGCGGTGAAGACGGTCTTCTTGGACAGATTGCGGCCGACGCCGATGACGACGCGGTCAAAGAGCCGCGCGGCGCGATCGACGATGTCGAGATGGCCGTTCGTCGGTGGATCGAACGAGCCGGGATAGATGGCGACGCGTTGGGTGGCCACGTGGTCGCGCCTCCTTGTTATCGGTAGTGCACGCCGCGCGACAAGCCTAACGCTTGGTCAGCGCGACCCCGGACAGCAACAGACCGGCGGCGAGCGTGATCGCTGCCGCTGCGGTCGCGACGTCCGCGGCGATGCCATGCACGATGATGCCCGCGAGCCCCGCACCACAAAGGCCGCCGGCGATCGCGGCGCCTGCCCGGCCGCGCGCGGCGGCGAACGGCAACACGAACACGAGGCCGAGGACGATCCCGCCGAGCGACGCGAACAGCCCGCCGACGAGCGCGCCAATGACGATGCCGCCGAGCCACCAGGGGAAGCGGCTGGTCAGGCTGCCGCGCTGAAGATCTGCCATTCGTCCGGTACTCCCTTCAAGCGGCGCAGGCCCACGGGCTCGAAGCGCAGCCCCGAGCCGGCAGTCAGGTCTTTCACCGTACTCGTGGCGAGGACCTCGCCCGGCGCGGCCTGCTCGCGCACGCGCGACCCGATGATCACCGCGATGCCGCCGGTCTTCCCCGCGATGACTTCGCATTCACCGGTGTGGACTCCGGCGCGGACCTCGAGGCCAAGAGATCGGACGGCATCGCGGATCGCGAGAGCGCAGCGGACCGCGCGCGCTGGGCCATCGAACGTCGCGAAGAAGCCGTCGCCCGCGGTATCGACCTCGCTGCCGCGGAACCGGGCCAGCTCACGACGGACGATCGCGTGATGATCCTCGATGAGCGCGCGCCAGCGGCGGTCGCCCAGCTCCGCCGCCTTGGCCGTGCCGTCAACGATGTCGGTGAACAGGACGGTCGCGAGAAACCGATCGGGCTCGGGCGCCGGCTTCGTTCCGGTCAGGAACTCTTGGATGCCCTCCACGACCGAGTCCTGATTCGCGAAGTAGGGCACATGATCCGCGCCAGGAAGCTCGATCAGCCGCGCCCCAGGTATCCGCTTCGCGATCCAGCGGCCCTCCTCGATCTTCGCGTCCCGGTCGCCAACGGCATGGAACATCAACGTCGGCACGCAGATGACCGGAAGCACCGCGCGGATGTCGATGTCGGTGTTCATCCGGCCGAGGGCGACTGCGGCCGAGGGGCTCACGCTGAGCCGTGATCGCCGGGCGAACCCAGCGCGCACGCGCTCGTCGTGAAGAACGCTTGGCGCGAGCGACGCGAGATCGACATCGCCGCCCCAGTGGGCGGCAAGTCCATCGAGCCACCGCTGACGCTGTTCCGGCGTCGGTGCCCAGGGATAGTCCTCGCTCCAGACGCGCTTCGCGAAGATGCTGTGCGTGATGAGCGCGATCGTGCGCCGCGGATACGTCGCCGCGAAGACCACCGACATGTTCCCGCCTTCGGAGACGCCAAAGATCGCTGCGCGTTCCGAGCCGACGGCATCGAGCACTGCGCGGATGTCATCGGTGCGCTCCTCGAGGGTCGGCGGGTGCTCGTCCGATACCCGATCGGAGAGCCCGGTGCCGCGTTTGTCGAACAGGATGAGCCTCGAGAACGCGGCGAGTCGCTCATGGAAGCTCACGATGGCGGGCTCCTCCCAGCCGAGCTCGATGTTGCTGATCCAACCGGATGCGAAGATCAGGTCGACCGGGCCGTCACCGACGACCTGGTAGGCGATGTTCAGCTCGCCACTCTTCGCGTACCGCGTCCGGGGGACGTTCACGCGACGCGACGCCCGCCGGCGTAGACCTCGCGGACGAGCGGCGCACCGAGTCGGTAGCAAAGGTCACGCTCGTCGTCGGTCTCGAGGATCACGATGTCCGCGCGCCGGCCCTGCACGAGCGCGCCGGTCCGCGAGCCACGACCCAGCGCGTGCGCGGCGTTGATCGTCGCCGCGACGATCGCCTCGTGCGGCGTGAGATGGCACAGCGTCACGCCGAGCGCGATGGCCGTCGGCATGCCTTCGAGCGGAGACGTGCCTGGATTGTGGTCCGTCGCGAGCGCGATCGG
>DATCPY010000005.1:0-19386 GCA_036569845.1 Candidatus Limnocylindria bacterium
GGTCGGTCAGGCCCGTCGTGATCAGGACCCCGACCGCACCGACCTTGTGGGCGGCGACGATGTCGTACTCGGGCGCGTCGCCGACCACGACGACCGGGCCGGCCTCCGCGCCGGCGCGCCGGATCGCCTCGTGAAAGAGGAACGGCTCGGGCTTCCCGATGCACAACGCCACTCGGCCGCTCGCGACCTCGAGGGCCGTCACGATGCTGCCGGCGCCCGGGAGGAGGCGGCCCTCGACCGGGTAGGCCCGGTCCTTGTTGGAGGCGATGAATCGCGCGCCACCCTGGAGCGCGCGTTGCGCCTCCGCCAGCCGGGCGTACGTGAGGTGGAGGTCGAGGCCGACGACGACGGTATCGGGCAGCGGCGGCAGATCCAGATGCGTGAGGTACTCGCGCATCGCGCCGGGCGTCACGCCGTCCGCGGCGGCTTCCGGCGGCGGATGGGCCCCCGGCAGATCCTCCGCGCGGCGGACGCCGATGCCGACGGCGCGGATCTCATCGCGCAGGCCGTTCGCGCCCACGACGAATACATCGGCCGGCTTCGGCTCGAGCCGCTCGAGGTAGTGCGCGGTCGCATACGCGCTCGTCACGACGTGCTCCAGGTCACCCCCCAGGCCCAGTGTCGTGAGCCGGGTGACGTAGTCGGCGCGCGACGCGGTCGAGTTGTTCGTCGCGAAGAACACCTGCCAGCCCGCGGCGCGCAGCCGGGCCAGGGCCTCGCGGGCGTACGGCATGACGACATTGCCGCGGTAGAGGACGCCGTCCATGTCGAAGATCGCGACCGGCATCAAAGCGCCGCTTTGTACAACGCCTCGATGTCGGGCTGCGCCGTCGGGCGCGGGTTCACCAGGATGTTCCCCGAGAGCATCGCGTCCTTTGCCATGTTCGGGATGAGGCTCTCATCCATGCCCACCTTCCCGAGGTGCCCCGGGATCCCGATGGCCTCGTTCAGCTCGAACACGTGCGTGACCCCGGCCTTGGCGTCCTTCTGCGCACCCATCGTCTCGGCCACGGTCGCGTAGCGATCCGGCGCGGCGCTGCGGTTGAAGTCCATGACGTGCGGCAGCAGGGCCGCGACGGCCGTCCCGTGCGCGACGTGGCACCAGCCGCCCAGGGGCAGGGCCATCGCGTGCACGTTGCCGAGCCGGGTGTTGCTGAAGGCGAGGCTCGCCGTGACGACGGCGCGCATCATCGCCTCGCGAGCGTCGATGTCCTTGCCGTCCTTCACCGCGCGCGGCAGGGCCCACGCCGCGTCGCGGATGGCCTCCAGGGCGAGCACCTCGGTCATGCGGTACGCGTTCTTCGAAGTGAAGGACTCGATCGCGTGGACGAGCGTGTCCATGCCGGTGATCGCCGTGAGGAACGGCGGGAGGCCGACCGTGAGCTCGGGATCCTCGAGCGCGAACAGTGCGGTCGCGTTCGGGCTGATGATCACGAGCTTCTTGTGCTGATCGGGATCGGCGATGACCGAGTTGATCGTGATCTCTGCGCCGGTGCCGGCCGTGGTCGGGATCGCGACGACGGGCGCCGCCATCTTCGGCACCTTGTCGATGCCGATGTAGTCAAGGACGGTGCCGCCGTTCGCAAGGAGCACCGCCGCCATCTTCGCGGTGTCGATGGACGACCCGCCGCCGACCGCGACGAAGCTGTCGGCGCCCACGGCCTTCGCGCGCTCGTAGGCGCGCTGCACCTCCGCGACGCCCGGGTCGGGCACCACCGCGTCGTAGATCTCGTAGGGGATCTTCGCCTCGCGGAGCTTCTCCTCGATCGGGCCGACGAGCCCGGCCTTGATGACGCCCGGGTCGGTGATGAGGAGGACCTTCTTGGCGCCGACCTGGCGCAGCGGCTCGGCGAGCGTGAGCGCGACGCCGCGGCCGAACTGGATCCGGGTCGGGATGCGGAAGACGTCGATGCGACCGGGCACGCCGGCGAGTCTACGGACGACGCGCGTCTAGGGCTGCGGCTTCCCCTGCGTGTCGATGGCCCCGCCGGCATCCGGCGGGGTGCCGCGCTTGGGCTTCTTGCCGCTGCGGGCCCGGTACGCGCGCCAGGCCCGGCCGGTCACCGCATCGCGATGGTCGGAGCCTTCGACATAGCCATCGACGCGGGCGAGGACGATCGCGGTGATCGCCGCCAGGGCGAGGCGCCAGAAGGTGAAGAAGAGAAGCCGGACGCACCCGCCGAGACAGCAGCCCACGCCAGGCACTCTAGCGAGAGACGTGCCAGGCGCGGGCTGACGTGAAAGATCAGGCGGCGACGGTCTGCTGGCTCGGCTCCGTGGGCAGATGAGGCGGATCCAGGCGCTGCCTGACAAGCCGAGGCGAAGGCGGACACGGACCTAGCTCGCGACGGGCGTGCGCACGACCGGCAGGGTGTGGATCGCGCGTGGCACGAGGAGCACCGAGGCGCGCTGTGGCCGGCCGATGTGCTCGTACGCGATATCGAGCGCCTCTTCGACGTCCACGGCCGCGCGGAGCTTCGCGAGCCTCACGATCTCCGGCGCTTCGGATGCCGCGACGACGATCTGGCACCACTGCAGGGTGAGCGCGACCATGACCGCGCGCTGCTCGCCACCCTCGAAGTGCCGCCGAGCGGCTTCGACCACGGCGGCGGGCGACTCCGCGGACTCGAGGGCGTGCAGGAACCGCTGCTCCCCCGCTCCTTCGCCCGCGCCCTCGTCGAGCTTCGCCGGCAGGATGATCGAGCCCCCCTCGCGCACCACGGGTGTCGGCGCGAACCGCAGATACGTCGCGGCCCGTGACGCTTGGTAGAGGTTCACGTCCTTCGGCGCGCCGACGCCGGCGATCGCGATGTCGTACTGCTTCTCGATCGGCCGGGTGTAGATCGCCGCGGCCTTCGCGACGAGATCGCTGAGCACCGCGTCCGGATCGCCCGACGCGACGGCGACCACGCGCTCGCGGTCGTCGGTCACCACGTTGATGCAGAAGCGCAGCCCCGCGCGACGCGCGATCTCGCGGACCGTCTCGTGGAACGGGTTGCCGTCGATGCGCCCGAGCCGCACGCCGGGGTCCTCGAGGAATCGCATTCCGTGGGTCGCGGTGATGACCGGCTCGCCGCAGCAGCCGATCGCGACGGTCTTCCGGCCGCCCGAGTAGCCCGCGTACTGGTGCGGCTCGACGATCCCGGTCGCGATGACGAGGTCGGCATCCTTCACGAGCTTCTGGGTGAAGCCCGGTACGCCATACGGCGGGATCGAGCCGAGGTCGGCCCACATCGCCGGGTCGCGGCCATTCGAATCGGTGACCCGGACCCGCCCGGTCACCGCGGCGCCCAGCTTCTCGGTCTTCTCCGGTTCGGTGGTCGGCCGGTGCAGGCCGACGGCGACGATGATCGTGATGTCCGCGTCGGCGATGCCGCCGGCGTTCAGCTCGTCGAGGAGCGGCGGCACGAGCGTGTCGTCGGGACAGGCCCGGGTCAGGTCGGTGACCGCGATGACGGCGCGCGGCCGGCGCGAGCCCGCGGCGCGTACGGCATCGGCCGCCAGGTCGCGCAGCCGCTTCGACCCGAGCGGCGCGGCGAGGCTCGCGCGCGCCGCGGCGGCGAGGTCGCCAACGGAGGTCGCTGGCGCTGACTCGACGACATCGACGTCGAACCACGGCTGGACCATGAAGTCCAGCTCTTCGTGGCCGTACGGGACGCGGAGCATGCGCTCGCCGCCCGGTGGCGCCTTCTGCATGCTCGCGATGCTAGGGCTGAGCCGCTATATCAAGCCGAGCAGCCGCAGCACGATGAGGATCACGACGATGACGAGCAGGATGTGCACCCAGTTGCCGCCGCCGACCCCGGCGGTGCTGAGCGCCGGGCCGCGGGAAAAGAGCCGGCCGCGTCCGAAGTATCCGAACAGCCACAACAGGACGAGGACGACGATGATGAGCTCGATGAGACCCATTCATACCTCCGAGCGGCCGTTGAGCAGCCGCTTCATGGACTGGGTAAGCACGGCAGATGCCGTGCGGTCGACGACCAAGAAGCTCGAGAAGCTGGCGGCGCTGGGGGCCTATTTCGAGCGGTTGGAGGAGGGCGACCTCGCGATCGCGGCGCGCCTGTTCGCGGGGGTCCCGTTCCCGCGGACCGACGAGCGCGTGCTCTCGGTCGGTTGGCGCGCCCTCCTGGACGCGGTCATGGCCCGGAGCGGCGCGACGGGCGACGATGTCGAGGCCTCGTACCAGCGCCATGCCGACCTCGGCGACGTCGCGGCCGAGGTCATCGAGCGATCGACCGTCCTGGCGACGCCGCCGCCGCTGACCCTCGGGGACGTTGCCGGGGCCTTCGACCGCATCGCGGCGACCCGCGGCGTCGCACCCAAGGGCGCGCTCCTCGAGAGCCTGCTCGCGCGCGCGACCGCCGCGGAGGTCCGCTATCTCGTGAAGATCATGAGCGGGGAGCCGCGGATCGGACTGCGCGAAGGACTGCTGGAGGATGCGATCGCGCGCACGTTCGGACTGGGGCGCGAGGCCGTCGGCCGCGCCCACATGCTGGACGGGGACATCGGGGTCACGGCCGTGCGCGCGAAGAACGGCACGCTCGACGCCGCGCAGTTCGTCCACTTCGCGCCGATCGGGATGATGCTCGCGACCCCTGCTCTCGATCTGGCGGAGATCGAGAAGCGCTTCCCGCCGCCGTACGTCGTCGAGGACAAGTACGACGGCGTGCGGGCGCAGGTCCACAAGGAGGGCGAGCGGGTCGAGCTCTACTCGCGGACCTTCGACCGCGTCACGGCGCGTTTCCCGGAGCTCGTTCCCGCGCTTCGCGCGATCCCCGGCACGTTCGTGCTCGACGCCGAGGTCCTCGCGTTCGATCCCGACGGACGCGCCATCCCGTTCACCCGCTTCCAGACCCGCCTTGGCCGCAAGGTCGTGAGCGACGACCTGCAGCGTGAGCTGCCGGCGACGCTCGTCGTCTTCGACATCCTCGAGCGCGACGGGCGGCCGCTCCTCGACGTCCCCCTGAAAGAGCGGCAGGCCGCGCTCGCGGCGCTGCCGCTCCGGCCGCCGCTCGTCTTCGCCCGATCGGCGGACATCGCCGAGACCGGCACGGCGCTCATCGCGACGCTCGACGCCGAGTTCACAAAGGCGCGCGACCGCGGCAACGAGGGTTTGATGGTGAAGGATCCGCGCTCGACCTACCGCCCGGGTCGCCGGGGGATGGAGTGGCTGAAAGTGAAGCGCGCGCTCCGGACGCTCGATGTCGTGGTGACGGCGGTCGAGTGGGGCCACGGGAAGCGCCGCGCGGTCCTGTCCGACTACACGTTCGCGGTCCGCGACGGCGATCGTTTCCTGAACGTCGGGAAGGCGTACTCCGGATTGACGGACAAGGAGATCGCCGAGCTGACCGAGTACTTCAAGGCTCGAACGCTGAAGGACTTCGGCCGGGTCCGTTTGGTGCAGCCGGACACGGTCATCGAGGTAGCGTTCGATCAGGTCCAGCGCAGCGCCCGGCACACGTCGGGCTTCGCGCTGCGGTTCCCGCGCATCGTCCGGCTGCGGCCAGACAAGCCGGTGAGCGAGATCGACACCCTGGACACGGTGCGGAGCCTTGCCGTTCCCGAGCCCGATACTGGCGCGGGATGACGGGGCCGCACGAGGCCGAGCAGCTTGCGCTTCTGCTTGCGTTGCAGCGCGAGCTCGCGCTCGAGACGGACATCGACGTGGTCCTCCGTCGGATCGCCGACGCGGCCACGGCGCTGCTCGACGCCGAGCGGGCCACTGTGTACGTCGTCGACCGCGAGCGATCCGAGGTGTGGTCGCGCGTCCTCACCGAAAGCGAGCTCCGGGAGATCCGCCTGCCCCTCGACGGGCGCGGCCTCGCGTCGGAGGTCGCCCGGGGCGGTGGGGTGCTGCGGATCGATGACCCCTACGGCGATCCGCGATTCGACGCGAGCATCGACGCCCGGACCGGCTACCGCTCGCGTTCGATGCTCGTCGCGCCGATCGACGCGCGCGACCGGACCCGGCTCGGTGTCCTCCAGGCCGTCAACAAGCGCGGCGACGGACCGTTCACCAAGGGCGACGAGTCGGTCATCCAGTCCCTCGCGAGCTCCGCGGGGATCGCGCTCGAGTACGTCGCATTGAACGCACAGCTCGCGCAGGAGCGGCTGCGAGTCGTGAAGGTCACCGAGGAGACCCGACATCGCCTCGCGCGCGACCTGCACGACGGCGTGGCCCAGACGCTCGCGAACACGGCGATCGGGATCGAGCTCGCGCAAAAGCGCGCACGGATCGACGTCGACGCCGCGGTGGCCGAGATGGACAAGCTGCGTGAGCGGCTGCTCGATGCGCAGAAGGGTCTCCGCGACATCCTCTTCGCCCTGCGGCCCGTTGCACTCACCGAGGACGGACTGGCCGCCGCGGTGCGCGCCCTCGCGGAGCGGATGGACGGCACCAACGAGTCGCACGTGTTCGCGCGGGAGGCGACCTCGACGGTCAGGCTCCCGCCGGAGGTGGAAGCCGGAGCGTTCACGGTGCTGCGCGAGGCGGCCAACAACGCGGTGAAGACCGGACGCGCGAAGAACGTCGCGCTCGCAGTTACGTCCGACGCGAACGCCGTGGTCGGGCTCGTCGAGGACGACGGCGCCGGCTTCGACGTGGCCGCCACGCTCGGCAGCTACTCCGGACGCGGTAGCCTCGGTCTCCTGCAGATGCGCGAGGCGGCACGGCTCATCGGCGCCCAGCTGTCGATCGATTCGTCACCGGGCAACGGAACGCGGGTACGCCTGCGGATCCCCAGATCAGCCGGTCCGGCCGGGAGCCAGCGATGACGGCGGGCGAGCGGCGCCGGGTCAGTGGCCGCCGGGCCGCCGACTCGATCACCGGCGTCGCGTTCGAGGACGCCTTCGTCGCGCTCACCGATGGCATCCTCATCAGCGACGGCGACGGCACGGTGCTCTCGGCGAACCCGGCCGCGTTCCGGATCCTCGGTGAGGACACGCTCCTGGGGCGGCAGTTCGAGGAGCTGCTGCTCGTGTCCGGCGCGACGACCGTGCAGAACCCCGAGGGCCAGGCCATCCGGCGCGCCTGGTTCCCCCGCGAGGACCGGATGGGCGTGCTCGAGATCGTCTCGACGCCGCTCGCCGGCGCGGCCCCGCGCGCGACCATCCACACCGTGCGTGACGTGACGGCGAGCGCGGAGCTTCTGCGCTTGAAGGAGGAGTTCCTTCTCGACGTCGCGCACGAGCTCCGCACGCCGATCACCGCGCTGAGCGCGTCGCTCGACCTCGTCCACCAGGACGCGATCTCGATGCCGCGCGAGGAGCTGCGGGCGATGGTCGGGACGCTGCGGCGAAGCGCGCTACGGCTCGAGCATCTCGTCGAGAACCTCCTCGACGCGGGCAGCATCGAGGCCGGGACGTTCGAGGTTCGGGCGATCCCGACGAGCATCAAGGACATCCTCGAGGACACCCTGGTATTCGTACGCTCGATCTTCGACTCCAAGAGCCAGCGGCTCGTCACGCACCTCGGGCGTGGCACCGACCGGGTCGTGTGCGACCCACGCCGCACCGGCCAGGTCTTCGCGAACCTGTTGGGCAACGCCGGGAAGTACGGCACCGAGGGCTCCGAGATCACGCTGCGCACCGAGAGCAGTGCCGGTTTCGTGCGGATCACGGTGCACAACGACGGACCGACGATCCCGCCGGACGAGCTGACGCGCCTCTTCCAGCGGTTCTTCCGTTCGCGGACCGTGCGCGGCGAGATGGGCGGACTCGGCCTCGGCCTCACCATCTGCCGGGCGATCGTCCAGGCGCAGGGCGGTGAGATCGGCGTCGACAGCGCGCCCGAGCGCGGTACGTCGGTACACTTCACGCTCCCGAAGGCACGTGAGCTCGCGGAGGAGGCTGGATCGGCGTGAAATTGCTGGTCGTCGACGACGACCGCGACCTCGTGGAGCTGCTCGATTACGCGCTGCGGCGCGAAGGCTATGAGGTCGTGCGGGCCTACGACGGTGAGGCCGCGCTCGAGACGTTGAATCGCGAGCGGCCCGACCTCGTGGTCCTTGACATCAACCTACCGAAGCTCGCGGGCTTCGTCGTGCTCGAGCGCATCCGCCACGTCGACGAGCATGTCGCGGTGTTACTGCTGTCGGCGCGTCAGGACGAATCCGACATCCTCCGCGGTCTGCAGCTCGGCGCGGACGACTACATCACCAAGCCGTTCCGGCCCAAGGAGCTCGTCGCGCGGGTAAAGGCGATCCTTCGGCGTTCCGTCCACACGCGCGGCCGGCCGGCGCCGGCGATGTACAAGACCGGAGACATCGTCCTCGACGAGGCGACGCACGAGGTCCGCACCGCGGAGGTCCCGGTCCATCTCTCACCGACGGAGTTCAAGCTGCTCCGGCACTTCATGGCGAACCCCGGACGGGTCCTGACCCAAGAGGAGATCCTCGAGGGCGTGTGGGGCTACGACGCCGACGTCGGTGGAGACCTCGTGAAGCTGAACGTGAGCCGGCTGCGCCGCAAGCTCGGCGCCGACGGCCGCACGCGCGACGTCATCCAGACGGTGCCGGGGGTCGGCTATCTGTTCAAGGGCGCCGAGGGTGGCGTGCAGCGCGAGGAAGCCAGGCCGCGATAGCGGCTAGGTGCCGGCTTCGGCCAGCCTGAGGCGGGTCGCCTCGAGATCCAACCCGTTGCTGTACACGGGATAGACCGCGAACCCCGAGGCCTTCGAGATCGCATCCACCGCGGCGTTGTTCGGCATCGGGAGCGCGACGGTAAGGACCTGACCGTCCTTGCCCACGACGACGGCGTTCCACTCCGCGGCGAGCGCGCGTGACAGATGCGCTTGGAGGGCGGGCGAGGCGAGACGCGCAGGCTCGGCGAGATACGGCGCCGGCGGTGGCGTCGTCGCGTGCGGGCGAATCGATCCACGCGGGCCTTCCGCGAAGCTGTGCTCCCAGACCCGCACCCCGCCGCCGGCCTCCTTCGCCTTGTACATGGCCGTATCGGCGAACTCGATGAGCGCGGGTGCGTCGCCGGACGGGCGCGGGAACGTCGCGATGCCGATGGACAGCGCGATCGTGCGGCCCGCGGCGACGAGCTCGGCCGGAAGCGTCTGGGCCGCGGTCTTCTCGAGCACCCGGCGCGCGACGCGCGACGCGACCTCGCTGTCGGCTTCCGGAAGGATGACCGCGAACTCGTCGCCGCCGTAGCGCGTGGGCACGTCGTAGAGCCGGACGGCTTGCGTGATGCCGCCCGCGACGGCCCGCAGCACGGCGTCGCCGGCGCGGTGGCCGAAGCGATCGTTGATCGACTTGAACTGATCCACGTCGATCATCAGCAGCGACAGAAGGTGCTCGGCGCGAAGCGCCCGGTTGAGCTCCGCCTCGAGCCGGCGATCGAAGTGGCGGCGGTTGAACAGCCAGGTGAGCGGGTCCGTCTCGGCGAGACGCTGCATCGCCTCACCCTGCTCGCGCTGCAGGAGGCACGCGCCCATATGGCTTGCGAGAAGCTCGAGGGTCAGGAGGTCGTCCTCGCCGAACGAGCGCCCGTCGAGCGGATCGGCGACGTTGAGCACACCGCGCGACTCGTCGTCGACGAGGATCGGCACGGACATGAAGGACGACGTGCGGTAGCGGCCGGGCTCGGCGCCTTCGCGCGGCACGACCGAGCCGGTCCGCACGAGGAGGGACCGCTTCGAGGCGGCGACCGACCCCACGACCCCTTCGCCCTGGCGGATGCGGACCTGCTTCTTCACCTCGTCGGCGATGCCGACGGCATGGGCGATGACGAAGTCGGTGGTCGCATCCTCGCGGACAAGGAGCGAGGCCCGCTCGCCGCGGACGAGCTCCATCGCGACCTTGAAGATCGAGTCAAGGAGATCCTGCGCAAGCCCAGCCGGGGCCGCGGTCCCTACGGTGTCCAACAAGCCTCCCCCATCGCGCTCGGCTGAGTGTCCGGTGGCCGCCCGACCGTGGCCATGACCGTTCGGTATCGGTTCGCCGGAAAGCGGTCAGGCTTCCTGTTTTTCCCGGTTTCGGGCCGGGGTATCAGTCGCCGCGGACGGCGGTCGCGTAGCCGGGGTCGTAATCGCTCAGCCACAGGGGTCGTCGGACGGCTTCACCGCGCCCAGGAGCACCGACCAGGCGGCCTGACCAGTCGATCCGCCAGCGCACCAGGTCACCGGACGCGGTTCTGAAGGTCCCGAGCTCCCCACGCTCCTGGGCCGCCCAGATGACGGTCGGCGAGGACCTGCCGGGTTCTCGTAGGGTTGGGACCGCATGGGCTGGTTCCGCAGCGCACTGGCGCTCGCCGCGACCATCACGCTCACCGCGGGGTGCGGCTCGGCGGCCGCGCCCGCGACCGGGGCGCCCGGCGGCGCCGGCGTCGCGATCGAGATGTCCGGCTTCGCGTTCACGAAGACCGCGCTCGACGTCGCGAAGGGCACGACGGTGACCTGGACGAACAAGGACGGCACCACGCACACGGTCTCGAGCGGCACGCCCCCGACGAAGGACGGGAAGTTCGACGGTCAGGTCGCCGCGGGCAGCACGTTCAGCTTCACCTTCAACGGCGCCGGCACGTTCACCTACTTCTGCGCGATCCACAACTCGATGACCGGGACGATCACCGTCCGCTGATCACTGCCAGTCGTGCGACGCGAGCTTCACGAACAGCGCGAGCTCCTCGAGGCGGCGCGCCAGCACCGAGACCACCCCGTCGACGTGCTGGAGCGTCCCCTCGACGACCACCGCGCCACCCAGATCGACGACCGGCTTGTATTTCGCGTACGTCGCCGGCCGGATGATGATGTTCACCAGGCCGTACTCGTCCTCGAGCGAGAGGAACACATGGCCTTTCGCGGTCTCGGGGTGCTGCTTCACGACCATCGCGCCGGCGACCGTCACCGTCTTCCCATGGGTGCCTCCCTGGATGTCCGCGGATGAGCGCACGCCGCGCGCGAGCAGCCGCTCGCGGTAGAACTGCATGACCTGCGGACCGGTCGGGATCCCGGTGATGCGGTAATCGAGCGCCGTGCGCTCCTGCTCGCTGAGCGCCGGCAATGACGGCGCGGTCGTCGTCGGATACGCGAGCACCGGCCGGCTGAACGCCGGCGACCCGCGGTGCGCATCACGCGCCCGCCACAGAAGAGCCCGTCGGGCTTCGCCGAGCGCGTCGAACGCGCCGACAAGCGCGAGATTGCGCAACGCCTCCTCCTTCAATCCGACGCGTTTGGCGAAATCATCGAAGGACAAGAACGCCCCCCGCTCGCGCTCCTGGACGATGGCATCCGCCTCGCTCTCGCCGAGCCCTTTGACCTCAACGAATCCGAGCCGGACGTCATGCGCACGACACGCGCGATGAGCTGCGATGGTGACGGATCGATCAACGACGATCTCATCCAAGGAATAAGAGGAGAAAGGCGCGCGGTGACGGGGGGCCGGCGGGCCTTCTGAGCGCAGGGTCGGTCCGTCAGGCCCGGCCGCCATCTCGGACGCACGCGACCGACCAAGCGAAGAAGGCCCGCCGGCCCCCAACGCACGCTCGCGCTCCTCGACACATGCCTTGGCCACAGATCGATTGACGTCGACCGGCAACATCGCGATCCCGTGACGCTTGGCGTCACCCGCAATGACGGCCGGCGAGTAGAAGCCCATAGGTTGGTTGTTGAACAGGCCGACGTAGAACTCGGCCGGGTAGTAGAGCTTGAGGTGCGCCGTGTGATACGCGGTGAGGGCGAACGCGGCCGCGTGGCTCTTACAGAACCCGAACTCCGCGAACGCGGCGATCTGCCCGAAGATGAGGTTCGCGGTCGCGTCGTCGACGCCGTGCGCAAGGGCGCCGCGTACGAACGGCGTGCGCAGCGATTCCATGTCGGCGCTCGAGCGCGCCCGGCTCATCGCGCGGCGCAGCTTGTCGGCCTCGGCCGCGGTGAACCCCGCGACAGCCATCGCCACGCGGAGGATCTGCTCCTGGAACAGGATGACGCCGAGGGTCTCCTTCAGGATCGGTTCGAGGAGCGGGTGCGCATACGCCACCGCCTCGCGGCCCTGCCGGCGGTTGATGTACGGGTTCACCATGTTCCCCTGCAGCGGGCCGGGCCGGATGATCGCGACCTCGACGACGATGTCCGCGAAGTTCCGCGGTCGCACCCGCGGCAGGGCCTGGGCCTGCGCGCGACTCTCGACCTGGAACAGGCCGATCGTGTCGACCTCGCAGATGAGGTCGTACACCGCCGGATCGTCGAGCGCGATCGTGCCGAGATCGAGGCGCACGCCGTGCAGCTCGTCGATCATCGCGACCGCGTCCTTGATGAGCGAGAGCGTCCGCAGGCCGAGGAGGTCCATCTTGATGAGCCCGAGATCCTCGACGTCACGCTTGTCGAACTGGACGACGTTGCGACCGGGCATCGTCGCGCGCTCGATCGGCACTGTGTCGACGAGCGGGAGCGCGGTGATGAGCATCCCGCCGTTATGGATCGACAGGTGCCGCGGGAAGTCCGCGATCTCCTCGACGATCTTGCGGAACAGCGGCCACCGGGCGCGCTCCCGCTCGTTCAGGAGATCGGCGAAGATCTGCTGCGGCGGGGCCTCCACCTCGGGATCGGCGATGAACGGCACGCCCTCGGGACCCCTTGATGCAAAACGCGGCGCATCGATCGATCGCGCCATCCGGTCGACGATCTCGGGCCGGTACCCGAGTGCCTTCGCGACCTCGCGCGACGCGGAGCGCGATCGGTACGTGACGACGTTGCAGACCATCGCTGCGTGCCGCTCGCCGTACGTGCGGTAGACGTACTGGATGACCTCCTCGCGATCGTTGGTCGCGATGTCGAGGTCGATGTCCGGCATGGTGTGCGAGTCCTCGGTCAGGAAGCGCTCGAACAGGAGGTCGTGCGCGATCGGATCGACCTTCGTGATGTCGAGCACGTACGCGACGATGGAGTCGGCAGCGGAGCCACGGCCCTGGGCCGGGATGCGTCGCTCGTTGCAGAACCGGACGATGTCCCAGTTGATGAGGAAGAACTCCGCCAGCCCGCAGCGATGGATGACGTCCAGCTCGTGCGCGAGCTGCTTCGACACCGCCGGGGTCATCCCGCCGTACTTCGCGCGCGCGCCGTCCTGGCAGAGGGCGTAGAGGAACGAGAACGCGGTGTACCCCTCGGGCACGGTGAAGCCGGGCAGCCGCTGGTACCCGAAGCCGAGATCGAGATCGCACCGATCGGCGATCGCGCGGGCGTTCGCGAAGGCCGCCGGGTGGTGGCCGAGCCGTTCCCGTAGCGCAGCTTCGCCCTTCAGCCAGCGCTCCGCGTTCGCGGCGAGCTGCTTCCCTGCCTCGTCGACGGTGAGCCCAAGGTCGATGCAGCGGAGCACGTCGTACAGCTGCCGCGCCTCTGACCGCGCATAGCGCACGTCGTTCGTCACGACGGTCGCGATCCCGAGCTCGGCCGCGAGCTCCGCTCGCACGTCGCAGCGCTCGATGTCCGCCGGCCCCCAGCGGTCGACGAGCTCGGCGTACACGCGATCGCCGAAGGCCTCGCGCAGCCGCACGAGCGTCTCGGCGTCGTCGCTCTCCGAGAGGGCGATGAGGCCGGCGGCCTGATCGGCGACGAGCGCGAATGTCGCGCGCGGCTTCGTCTTCTCGCCGGCGAGCTGGGCCGCCGACACGATGCGACAAAGGCTCGTCCAGCCGGTCCGGTCGAGCGCGAGCAAGGTCACCGGATCGGAATCGACCAACCGCAGCTCCGCGCCGAAGATCGGCTTGATCCCGCGCTCGCGCGCCGCGTTCCAGAACCGCACCGCGCCATACAGGCCGTTCGTGTCGGTGAGCGCGAGCGCGTCCTGGCCCAGCTCGACCGCCGCGTCGAGCAGATCGTCGACGCTCGATGCGCCGTCGAGAAAGCTGTAGCTGCTGTGAGTACGAAGGTGGACGAACTCGCTAGGCATCTCGTGACGAACGTTGAATACTGGTCTGGATATGGTGGCGACTCGGACGCAGGTCTATCTCACGAAAACACAGCGCCAGGCGCTGGACGCGCGACGAAAGCGCGAAGGTAAGACGCTCACCGCGGCGGTACGTGACGCCATCGATGCGTATATCGCAGCCGGCATATCCAGCGATCGTCAGCTGATCCTCGATCGCACGTTCGGCAGCATTCCTGATTTCGAGGTCCCGTCGCGCGACGAATGGGAAGAGCGGGCGAAACGCCTTGGCTATTGATCGGCCCGCCCATACCGATTGCGACGATCCCGCGTCGCTCAATCCATGACTCGCTGAAGGAACCACTCACCCCGGCGGCGGTCGCCGTAGATGTCGCAGAGCAGGCCGTCCGCGGTCCGCAGGGTCAGGTACTCACGCGCGATGCCGTCGGCCCACCACTCGCCATCGACGCGCCAGCGCCGCACGACCTCGACGACGATGAACCGGCGATCACCCACCCGCAGCGCGCCGGGCTCGCCCTCGTGCCACTCCATGCGCGCGGGCAGCGGGTCGGCGAAGAGGCGGCTCACCGAACCACTTCCTCCCATTCGGCGACGCGCTCGGGCAGGCGCGCATCGGCATCGACGACGTGCGGCTGCAGCACGGTCGCCGCGCCGAGCCGGGTGCGCAGGAATTGCGCGACCGCGATCGCCTCCTCGGCGTGCGCCCCGTCCGGCGCGAACAGCCCGATCTGACGGCCGCGGGCCGGCTCGACCGCGGTGATCTCGAGCGCCGCGGACGTCACCAGGCCCAGCGTCGCGAGCTCCTCGAGCCCCCAGCGCAGCGAGCGGACGATGGCCGCCGACTGGGCCGACGGCGGCAGCAGCGAACGCTCGAGCCGCAGCGGCAGGAGCTCCTCGCGCTCGAGGACCAGGCGGATGCGCAGCGCCGCGAGGCCATCGTGCCGGAGCGCCTCCGCGAGCTCGTCGGCCGCGGCCCGCAGCGCGAAGATGAGCCGCTCGCGCGAATCGACCGGGTCGTCCCACATCCGCTTCGCACGGATGCGCCGGCGGGGTGCGACGCCCCGCACGTCCTCGACGAGATCCCCGGTCGCAAGCGCGTACGCGATCGCCGCCGCGCCACCGAACCGATCGGTCACGGCGCCGCGCGGCAATGCGAGGAATTCGCCGATCCGCCGCACGCCGAGCAGCCCGAGCTCCTCGATGACCTTCGGGTCGAGCGGCAGGACGTCGAGCGGCAGGACGTCGAGGAACGCGCGCTCGCCGCCGGCCGGGATCTCGCTGACCTTGCCGGCGAGCGTGCGGGAGGCCGCTACGCGCGCGACGAACGGCGTCGTGCCGAGGCCACCCGCAAGGAGCTGCCCGCCCGACGCGCCACACACGCTGATGGCGTTGCGCGCGACCCGCAGCGGCGTCCCCAGGAGCCGCTCGGTCCCGCGCAGATCGCACACGAACGCGCCATCGTCGGCGACGCCGACGCGCGGGAGCATCGCGCAGAGCGCAGCGAGGATCCGCGCGCGTGGCGCGCGCTCCGGCACCGCGATCGCGAGATAGGACTTCATCCGGTGTTCTCCAGCAGCGTGCCGCGGGTCCCGACATCGCGGGACTCGGTCCCGAGCGCGGTGAAATGGAAGAGCGCGCGCTCAGCGACGAGCGCCGTCCAGCCCGTCGTGCGGCCGAACCGCTGCTCCCACGCGACCCGCGCGACCGCGAAGGTCGGGATCGCGAGCCGCATCGCGCGGACGTCGGAGATCACGAGCAGCGCCGCCGGCGACGAGCGCACGATCGGCAGGAGCGGTGCGAGATCGTCGATGCGCGTGGTTCCTGGCGCGAGCTGCGGACCCGTGTCGACGACCGCAAGCCGGAAGCCGTCGCTTCGCAGCGCCGCACCCGCGGCGAGGAGCACCGCGTCGCGCGTCTTGGCCCGGACCACAAATACGCGGGACAGGTCCACCCCTGCGCGCAGCGCGGCCAGCGGATCGAACGTGGCGCTCGGGTCGATCCACAGCACGGTGCCGCCATCGCGCTGCGCGCCGGCGGCCGCGCGATGCGCGAGCGCGACCTTGCCCGAGCTCCCGGATCCGACGAACGCGAGCGGCGCGCCCGACGCGAGCCCGGGTGTCAGCCTGTCGAGCGAGCTGTCGGTCCGAATGCGCCGCTCGTCGGCGCGGCGCTCGGCGATGGCACCGTGCGACAGCACGTGCGTGCCGAAGCGGCCTTCCACGCTCGCGATCGCGTCCGCCAGAGCGGCTTTTCCCGTGTGTGCTGGACCCACCGCCACGCTCCCCGTTGCCCGTTCTGCTGGCCTGGCCTCCATAGAACGGATGTTCTAACGATACGGGGCCATTTGTTGACCGTCAAGCACGAAAAAGTTGCTCGAGAACACGTGACGGAAAGCCATCGGTGGCCGTCGTCGTGCATCAGGCGAAGACCTCAGACCGAAGGGGGCCGACGGGTGGATATCGATCACACGGGACCCGAGAAATGCACCGACTGCGGCGAGGACGCGTACATCCGCCTCGCCGGTACCGAGGACTACGTGTGTGCCCACTGTTTCGCCGACCGTGGTCGCTCCGCGGCCACGAAGCTGAAGCTGGCTAAAGCGTCGCAGTCTCCACCGACAAGATCGGCGGAAGGTGCTGCGCGATAAGGGCCCACGTCCGGCCCTCGTCGGCGCTTCCCCAGATCTCACCGTTCGTGGTCCCGAAGTACACGCCCGCCGGATCGAGGCGATCCGTGGCCATCCCGTCACGCATGACCTCGTAGCTCGCCCCGCGCGGTAGCCCGTTCGCGAGCTTCGTCCACTTCTTGCCACGATCGCGGGTGCGCCACACTCCGGCGCCCGCGGCCGGCGGGGACATGCGCATCGGGAACTCGAGCGGGAAGACGTACGCGGTCTTCGGGTCGCGCGGATGGATCGCCGACGCGAACCCGTAGTCCGTCGGCAGCCCCTTCGTCACGTTGGTCCATTTCTTCTCGCCGGCGTCCTTGAAGTACGCGCCGGTGTGCGCCTGCTGGAAGCGCGCGCCGGCAACAGTCGGACTGGCGACGACATGGTGGACGCAATTGAGGTCGCCATCCTTTTCGATCGGCACCGGCGAGCCGAGACCGAAGTTCATGCGCGTCCATGACCGTCCGCCATCGGCCGTCTCATACACGCCGCCCGAGCTGATCCCGATCGTCATGGCCTTCGGGTCCGCGGCGTCCACGGCGATCGAGTGGAGGCCGAGGCCGCCACCACCCGGGCTCCACTGTTTCGCGTCGGCGTGATCGTTCAGCGCGCGCACGGACTCCCACGTCTCGCCGCGGTCGGTGCTCTTGAACAACGACGCGGGCTCGGTGCCGCACCACATGACATTCGGCTCCTTCGCGTGGCCGGCTTCGATGTGCCAGGTGCGGCTGAACGTCCGCTCGTCGCCGTTCGGGAATGCCGGGTTCTTCCCGGGCTTCCAGGTCTTGCCGAGGTCGCGCGAGATCTCGACCCGCGGACCGCCCCAGGTCATGTTCACGCCGGCGTAGAGCGACTGGCCGTCGCGCGGGTCGAAGGCCACGTGATAGACGGGCTGCCCCGGGAAGTACGGACCCTCGAGCCGCCAGCGCTCGCGCGCGGCGCCGCTGCGGAACACGTACACGCCCTTCTTGGTCCCAAGGAGCACCAACACGCTGCGGGCCATCGCTAGACCTCCCCGCCGGATACGGCCGGCACGATGTGGACGGTGTCGCCGTCGCGGAGCGCGGTGCGCTCACCGTCCAGGTATCGCATCTCTTCCTCGTTCGCGAAGATGTTCACGTGCTCGCGCATCTTGCCGTGCTCGTCACGCAGCCGCTCGGCGAGGCTCGGGTACCGCGCGACCAGACCGGCGAGCGCGCTCGCGATGTCGGTCGCGTCCACCGTCGCGCTGCGCGCGCCGCCCGCGAACTCGCTGAAGGCGCCATGCAGCTTCACCGTTACCTTCCCCACGAGACTTCGCAGTCTAGGCAGACCGGTCGGTAGACTCGCGCACCTAATGACGACGGCCTTCCTCGGGGACGCCGCAGCGCGCGATGCGCAGCGCGTCGGCGCGAAAGCGGCGACGCTGTCGCGGCTCGCCGACCGCTTCCGCGTCCCCGCGGGGTTCTGTCTCGATGCCACGGTGTTCGACCGGCACCGCGCCGCGATGACCGGGGATCGCGCGGCGCTCGCGGCGCTCCGCGCGCTCGTGGCCGAGGGTCACGCCGGACTGGTCGCCCGCGTGGGCCGCGCCGATCCCGCGGTCGCCGTGCGCTCGTCGGCGATCGGCGAGGACGGTAGTGAGACGTCGTTCGCGGGCCAGCACGAGACGATCCTCGACGTCCGCGGCCTCGACGCGATCGTGGATGCCGTGCTCGGCTGCTGGCGATCCGCGTCGTCCGAGCGCGCGGTCGCGTACCGCAAGAAGCACGGCATCACCGCGCCGCCGCGCGTCGGGGTCCTCGTGCAGGAGCTCGTGCCCGCGGAGGCCGCGGCGATCGCGTTCTCGGTCGATCCGGTGAGTGGCGACCGCGACACGGTCGTGATCGACGCGTGCCTCGGCCTCGGCGAGGCGATCGCGTCGGGCTCGGTCACGCCGGACACGTACGCGGTGCGCAAGCGCGACGTCGCGATCGTGAAGCGCACGATCGCGGGCCAGCGGCCCGCGCTCGACGACGAGCAGGTCCGCGAGGTCGCACGGCTCGCGCTCGCCCTCGAGGCCGAGAGCGGCGCGCCCGTGGACGTCGAGTGCGCGTTCGCCGCGGGGTCGCTCTACCTGCTCCAGGCGCGGCCGGTCACGGCGCTGCCGGCCCTGCCGGAATTCACGGTCGAGTGGGACGACCCCGCTGACGCCGAGCTCACGTGGACGCGCGAGGACGTCCACATGGACGAGTGCCTGCCGGCCCTCTCGTGCGACTACGTGCTGAACGCCCCGGCGTTCGGCCTCGACCGGGCGAGTCTCGTGTTCGGTCCTCCGGCTCGGATCCGCTACCGCGCCGTCCACGGCTACATGTAC
The DNA here is from genome assembly GCA_036569845.1 of Candidatus Limnocylindria bacterium. Classification (GTDB taxonomy): domain Bacteria; phylum Chloroflexota; class Limnocylindria; order P2-11E; family P2-11E; genus UBA4735. Next base: position 18,896 of record DATCPY010000005.1, read on the forward strand.
CACGCTCGCGTGCCTCAGGCGCCGGCCGAGGCGATGCCTGCGCTCGAGGCCACGGCGCTGCGGCGCCGGCGCGAGGCCGCACGCCACCTCGGGAAGGACTGGCCCGAGCGCTACCTGCCGGCGGTGCTCGCCCACTTCGCGTGGATGCGAGCGGCGCGCATCGACGACCGGCCGAGCGCGCTCGCGGCCTGGGACGCGTTCTGGCCGAAGCTCAACGACATCTGGCTCATACACATGCTCATCGTGCCGCCCGTGTACTCGCTCCTCGAGGAGCTCGCGACCGTGTACGCGTCGCTCACCGGGCGGCCGGCCACGGACGTGCCGACGTTCTGGCAGGGCCGCGCGGGGACGCTGCACGAAATGCAGCAGCGGTTGCACGACCTCGCGGCCACGATCCGCGCGGAGCCGGCGGTCGCGCGGGCGATCGCGGGCCTCCACGCCCTCGACGACCTCGACCGCATCGACGGCGGCCCGCGCGTGCGCGACGCGCT
>DATCPY010000006.1:0-2133 GCA_036569845.1 Candidatus Limnocylindria bacterium
GCGGTACGAGCTCACCTGCAGGCCGAATTGCTCGCCAGGAACGAGGAGCGCGAGCTCCGACCCGATGCCGAGCGTGCCGTCGAGGGCCTCGTGATACGACTGGGTGAACCGGAAGTTCTTCACCGGGTACGCGATCTCGCCGTCCTCGATCGCGAACGTGCCGTCCCGGGTCATCCCCGTGACGATGGTCCGCAGCTGATGGACCCAGCGCGTGTACCAGAACCGCGTGACCAGGACGGCCCTCTTTGACTGCTTGATCAGCTCTTCGCGCGTCTGGACCCCGGGCTCCAACCGCAAATGCATCGGGCTGGATGGTTGGAAGGGATTCGGCGGCAGCGCGTGACCGGTGTTCTTGTGCCCGGTGCGATGCGCGGTCTGCGAGTCGTAGACGACGGCTTTCGCGACGCCGTGGTCGATCAGGGTCAGGCGCTCGGACGGCTGGCCCTCGAGGTCGAATCCGCGCGGCAGGCCCTTCGGGTCGAACGGATCGTCCACCAGCGTGATGTCACCGGTGACCTTCTGCCCGAGCTTGCCAATGACGAACGACCGTCCCTCCTCGACCGCGAGACCGGTGAGCTGCGAGCCGAGGAAGCTGACCATGTCCCGCACGGCGTAGGGCTCGAGGATCACCTCGCGCGTGCCCGGTGCGAGATCGCGCGGCTTCTGCGCGGCCTTGGCCCTCGCGACGGCCTCGCGGGCGCACCCCGCGATGTCGAGGGTGCCGAAGTCGAGCGACAGCCGCTGCGCGAATGCGGAGCCGGCATCACCGAGGGCCGCGAGCTCCACGTCGCTCGTCGTCGCCGGCGCGTACGCCCACACGCCGAGCGAATTCGCGATGGCGAGCTCCTGCACGTTCGTCGAGACATAGCCCGCCGCACTCAGCGACGCGGCGCGCGCGGCATCGCAGAGCTGCTTGACCGCACGCGCGCGGTCGAGCGGTGTCGCTTCCGCCGTGCGTTCGACGAACGCGCTCGGGGCCGGGCGCAGCCCGCGGTCCCCAGGCAGCCCGCCGAAGGTCGGGTTCTCCGGCGTGATCTTCGCGAGCTCGGAGGCGTTCTCCGCCGCGCGGCGGATGCCGTCGTCGTCGAGGCGATCCGTCGTGACCATCGCGACGCGCTTGCCGCGGACGACGCGGATGCGCAGCTCCGCCTCGCGGCTCACGACGTTCTGATGGATCGCCGCGTTCGCGAACCGTGTGAGCGCGGCGTTGCGCGCTGTGACCACGGCCTCCGCTTCGTCGCCGTCGACGGCGGCGAGGGCCTTGTCGCAGATGGAGCGCAGCGCCGTCTCGCCGATCGTGATCCCGCTCACGAGACGACGCCGACGCGCACATTGCGAAAGCGAGCTGGTGCTGCGCCATGGCCGGTGTGGCCGACCTGGCCGGGCTGCCCCTTGCCGCAGTTCGGTGTGCCCCACATGACCCACTCGGACTCGGAGCAGACCGCGTCGCAGCTGCCCCAGAACTCGGGCGTGATGCCGGTGTACGTGGGGTTGCGGAGCATCGCACCGCGCTTCCCGTTGTTGATCTCCCACCCGACCTGCGTGCCGAACTGGAAGTTCAGGCGCCTGTCGTCGATCGACCACGAGCGGTTCGTGTCCATGTAGATGCCGTCGTCCGTATCTGCGATGAGGTCCTCGAGCGTGCCAGCGGTCCCCGGCATCACCGAGACGTTCGTCATGCGGATCAGCGGGAGCCGCGCCCATCCGTCCGCACGCATGGTGCCGTTGCTGGTCGTCCCCATCGCCGCCGCGGTCTCGCGCGACATGAGGTAGCCGACGAAGATGCCGTCCTTCACCGCCCAGCCCTCGGTCGCGGGCACGCCCTCGTCGTCGTAGCCGAACGTGCCGAGACCGCCCTTTCGCGTGGCATCGATCGCGATGTTCACGTGCTCGCTGCCGTAGCGGAACGAGCCGAGCCGATCGGGCGTGAGGAACGACGTGCCGGCGAACGCGGCCTCGGTGCCGAGCGCGCGGTCCAGCTCGATCGGATGGCCGCAGCTCTCGTGGCACTGCAGCATCAGCTGGTTCGAGCTCAGGATGACCGACGTGCGGATGTCCTGGGGGCACTGCTTCGCGCCCAGCAGCGCGACCGCTTCATCGGCGATGCGCGGCGCGTGCTGCACGAAGTCCCAC
>DATCPY010000007.1:0-20142 GCA_036569845.1 Candidatus Limnocylindria bacterium
GACGAGCGTCGCTCTCGCGAGCGAGCTCGGCGATCGCGAGGCCCACGCAGCCGCCCTCAACAATCTCGCCCTCACGCTGAAGGACGCCGGCGATCTCGACCGGGCGCGCGAGATGACCGCCGAGGCGCTGGCCGAGTGCGAAGCGCTCGGTGACCGCCACCGAACCGCGGCACTGCACAACAACCTCGCCGACATCCTCCGCGCGCAGGGCCGCAAGGACGAGTCGATGCGCCACCTGAAGCGCGCGGTGCGGCTCTTCTCGGAGATCGGCGAGGCCGGCACGACCGAGCCGGAGGTCTGGAAGCTCGTCGCCTGGTGAGCTAGGCGGGCGCAGCCTCGCGAATGCGCTGGAGCATCGTTCCGCGGTCTGGACCGGCGGGCGGAGACGGCGCCGCGGTGCGCTGCTGCTCGGCGAACATCGCGGCCGCGCGCTCGAGCAGCGCTCGGTCTGACGGAAGCCGATCGACCGGATCGAGCAGGTTGTTGCGCCGGCTGAAGGCGCGGAAGATCTCCGGGTCGGATCGAGCCGCCGCCGGTACGACGGCGCCCAGGAACAGTGGCCCGCCGATCGCGAGCGCGGCGTCGCGCTCGATCTCGCCCTTCCACCAGCTCGTACGGCCGCGATCCGTGTCGCGCGACGCTCGGTAGTAGGTGGCCGACCACGCGGCGACCTCGGAATCGAACGCGAGCGCGAGCGAACGCAGGTCCGCGCCGTGGACATCCACCAGCTCGGCGAGCCAGATGGCCTGTTGCAGACCGATCGAGAGGCCCCAGCCGAACGAGGGATCGGTCTGCGTGAGCGCGTCGCCGATCACGATGAGACCGGTGACCGTGGGCTTGTCGCTGATGAAGCTTCGGGTGCGGTTGTGCAGCTCTCCCATCAGCAGCACGTCCGTCGTCGGCACGGATGCATCGATGAGCTCGACGATCGACGGGATCGCGCGGGCTGCGGCCATGAACGCGGGCGCCCTGCGGATCGCGCGGAGCTCGTCGTCGTATGGCGGAACGCTGAGCGCGAGGCACCAGCTGCGGTCCTCGCCAGGGAACGTCGCGAAGGACATGTAACCCAGATCTCCGCGCGGCCCGAACAGTCCCTGACGCGTCGGGTACTCGAACCCGGCATCGCGTTCGAAGTGCCGCGAGTGGTAGATCACGCCGCAGGGATCGGACTCCTCGCTCGGCTCGGACAGTGCCTGGTCCGTCAGCCAGGCCCCGACGCGCGAGCCGCGGCCGCTCGCGTCCACCACGAGATCCGCGCCGATGGCGCCACTTTCATTCGTTCGGACGCCCGTGATCCGGTCTCCCGACGCGACCAGGCCCTCGACCCGGACACCGGTGCGGAGCGTGATGGCCGGCGCAGCCTCGGCGGCGCGACGGAGTCCCCACTCGAAGAGCGGCCGCCGGCACGTGAGGGCCACGAGATCGGCGTCGGCCGCGGTCGGCCCGCCAGGAACGCGGTCGCGCAGGGGCACATCGGAAGCGCCGGCCGCCTGAAGGGCGTCGAGCACGTCCGGGAACTCGCGTTCGAGCAGCACGCGAGCCAGGGCAAGGAATAGATGCGGCAAGCGGAAATGCGGTACGCCCGGTCGCTCCCATTCGTCGAACGCCTCACGTGGATCGGCCGGCGGTGCGTGCGGATCCCGTTCGAGCACGGTGACCGTGTGACCACGTCGAGCGAGGGCCAACGATGCGCCGAGGCCCGCGACCCCCGCCCCGATCACGACCACCTGCACGCGCCCAGTGGAACACGCGCAAGGGCCGCCCGAAGCGAGAGCGTGGAGGTGCGACGTGATGCGACCAGCCACCACCGGTCTTGCGACCGCGTTCTTCCGCTTCTATCTGCTCGACACGCTGAGCAGCGCGCCGGCGCGGCCCGCGTCGGTGCTTGCTCGCGTCGCGGCCGAGAGGCTTCCGTTCGCGACCGGCGCCTTCGGCCGGGCCTTGCAGTCGCTCCTCGAGGGCGGCCACCTCACCCCGGCGCGCGACGGCATGGTCGCGCTCACCGCGCTCGGCGCCGCGGAGCGCATGGTCGAGCGCGAGCGCTGGACGGCGGTCATGCCCAGCGTGATGCGCCTGCTCGGTGACGTGGCGCCCCGCCCGGCACCCGTCATCGCGGAGGCCGCCCCGCTGTATCGCGCGAAAGTCGCCGACGCGTACGCGGAGCGCGTGCTCGTCGCGTACGTGCGGGATCGCGTCGCGTCGGCGCGCGAGGGCGGCCGGCTGTTCGGCGTCGTCCTCGTCGCGATCGGCATCGAGCACGCGAACGAAGCCACCAGGCGGGCGATGGTCCATCGGGCGATCCGCGCGTCGCTCGGCGGCGCGACAACGCTCTTCGGCGGCGACGTCACCGCGTTCCGCTACGGGGACGAGGGCATCGCCCTCGTGGCGCCGCGCGCCGAGCACGTCCACCTCGCGACGCTGGCCCGGGCGCGCGTCGACGAGCTCGTGCGCACGATGACCTCGAGCGTGCGCGCGTTCCGCGGCGCGCGGTGGCACGTCCACGCCGGCGGCGCGACGTGGTCGACCGAGATCGGGACGACCGGCGCGCTCCTGCGCGCTGCGGAGGACGCGCTCCGCGCGGACGGCGAGGCGACGACGGCTGCGTAGTCCGACGGACTACAATCCGAGCGTGCCAGCGAAGCGGCGCGCGGTCGCAACGGTGTCCCCGCTCAATTTCCGGATGCCGCGGGAGCTGCGCGCCCGTCTCCGACGTTTCGCCGAATCTCGCAACCTGGGTGAATCAGAGGCCCTGCGCCTCATCCTCTCCGAGTATCTGGAGGAGATCGTCACGGTCCGCGAGCTCGAAGCGGCGGAGCGCTGGCAGTTCAAACAGGCGTACGCCACGTTCAAGCGGTCACTGGCGGGCAAGGAGCGCACGGTGCCATGGTCCGAGGTCGAACGCGTCTTCGCGGAGGCTCGGGCCAGACGGCCCAAGCGCCACTAGCCGTTGGCTCGCGTCACCTTCACAGCGACCTTCGTCACGGATCTCTCCCGGCAGACGATGGACCTCGAGGCAGGCGAGGAGTGGTCGCGCCTCGATCACCTTGCTGAGGACATCGGTGCCCTTCGTGACCGGCTCTCTCGGTTCCCGGAGCTTGGCCGCGAGCTGACGCGCGAACGCGAGCGATCACTGCGCCGGATCGCGGTCGGACGCCTCCCCTACTTCGTTTGGTACCTGTGTGATCTGCGGGGCGAAGGGCTGGTCGAGGTCCAACGCATCTTCCACACGCGCCAGTTGACCCCAACGCCGCGACTGCTATAGCGGCTCTAGCCTTGGCGGCGATGGCAGAGCCGACCCTTCCCGAACAGGTCACGAAGCTCTACGACCTGATCGCCGGCTACCACGCCACGCATCTGCTGGAGATCGGCCGTGAGCTCGGCGTCTGGGAAGCGATCACCGCGAAGCCCGGCATCACCTCGGATGCCCTCGCGAAGGCGATCGCGTCGGACCCCTTCTACACCGAGGTCCTCGTGCGTACCGCGTTCGCGATCGAGCTCGTCGAACGCGAGGGCGACGGCTGGCGGATGGCGCCGCACTTCGACCAGATCCTGGGCTCCCCCGACTCGACCTTCTACCTCGGCACCGCGCCTGGCGTGCACTTCGCCGTCGGCGCGGACTATCCCGATTACGTCCGGCGCTTCCGTGAGGGCGCGCGGGTGCCGTACCAGGACCACGGCCCCGAGTTCATGCGCGCCGTCGCCGAAGCCTTGCGAGCGCTGCCGCGGATCTTCACCGACCTCGTGCTCCCGAAGCTGCCGGCGCTGCAGTCACGCTTCGAGCGCGGCGCGCGCGTGCTCGATGTCGGCTGCGGCGCAGGCCACGCGCTCGTGCACCTGGCGGAGCGATTCCCGAAGCTCACGGCCGTCGGCGTGGACAACGAGCCCTACTCGATCGAGCTCGCCAACGCCCTCATCGCGGAGCGGGGGCTCGGCTCCCGGTGCGAAGCGCGGCTCATGAGCGCCGAGCGTCTCGCCGAGGACGGCGCGTACGACGTCGCGACGAGCTTCCTGGTGATCCACGAGATCGATCCGAAGGACAAGGCCGCCGCGTTCGCGGCCGTGGCCCGCGCGCTCAAGCCGGGCGGGTCCTTCGTGATCTACGACGAGGCGTACCCCACGACCGATGCGGACCTGCGAAAGATGCCGACTCGGTTCGCCGCGATCGCGCAATGGTTCGAGCTGACCTGGGGAAATCGGATCAACACCCGCGCGGAGCTCGCCGAGCTCTGCCGCGGCGCGGGACTGCGGATCGGCGATGAGACGACGTTCTCGCGCTTCTACATCGGGGTCGCGACGAAGTCCTAGCCGAGCGGGCCGACCCTCACGCTGCCGAGGTTCTTCTCGCGCTCTGCCTTCGTCGGACGTCCGCGGCGCTCGATGTACTCGGCGAACGGGACGTAGTGCGGGTTCTCGCAGAGCGTCGTGCCGATGATCGTCAGCGGATGGGTCTCGATGCCGGCGAAAATGAGGATGGGTCCCGGGAGCTTCTCGGTGTTGTACGTGCACACGACGACGGCCGGGTAGCCCTTCACCGCCTCGGTCACCTTCGCTTCGAAGACCATGAGATCTTCCGTCACGGGCCAGTCCATGTCGCCCCAGCCGATGAAGCCGAGGAATCGGATGAGCTTCGCACCTCGCGCGACCGTCGCATCGAGCGCAGCCGCGATACCGCCGAGAAGCGCGTCGGGGTCGCGCGCGCCGTTCACGAGCACGATCCGCCCGGCCTTCAGGTCCGCCGCGACGTCACGCTTGAAGTCCGCGCCGATGTACCCGAGGAGCTCCTCGAGCCGCTCCTGCTTCCCGAAGAGCACGGCCACCTGCTCCGGATCGTCGAGGGTGTGCGCGAGGAAACCCAGGCGCTCGCGCAGCTCGTCATCGTTCGAATAGAAGAGACAGATGTGGCTCGGCACGTCGACGCTGAGCTTGGCGAAGCCGAGCGGCGCCTTCCGGCGGCTGGTCCGTTCGATCGTCGTGTTAGTCACCGTGCACCTCTCTCCCTGGTCTCGTACTCCGCCCCGTTCCGCAGCAGGTGACCTTGCGACTCCGCGATGCGCCAGGCGGGGCAGACGAAACCGAACTCTTTCGCGAATGCGGTCTCGGGCCGCTCCGGTGCCGCCACACCCATCCGGCGCAAGCCGAAGAACGCATGGCAGAGGGGCAGGCCCACGATGTTGGAATAGCAACCTTCGTACCAGGCCACGCGGTCCGCGCCCTGACCTTGAAGCCCATAGGCGCCGGCTTTGTCGAGCGGCTCGCCCGTCGCGACGTACGCGCGGATGGCCGCGTCGTCGCCCGGCTTCATGGCCACGGTCGAGCGGACCGCGAAGCTGAGCCGATGCCCAGCGGCACCGACGATGGCGACCTCAGTCCGCACGATGTGCTCACGGCCCGCCAGTCGTCGGAGCATCGCGACCGCGTCATCCGGTCCGGCGGGCTTCCCGATCCGCTCGCCAGCGAGCTCGATCATCGTGTCGGCCGCGAGCGTCACGTCACCCGGGCGCGCGACGGCCACCGCTTTCGCGAGGGCCGGCCGCGCGGCCGCCCGCTCGTCCACATCGGCGGGGACGACCTCGAACGGCGCGCCGAGGAGCGCGAGCAGCTGCTGCCTGCGCGGGGAGCCGGAGGCCAGCCGTATCATCTACCTAGGTATGCCGACCAAGAAACCTAGGGATGCCAGAACCGCGCTCCGGATCGGTGAGGCCGCGGAGCTGGCGGGCGTCTCGGTCGACACCGTCCGCCGCTGGGCGGAAGACGGCTCGCTTCGAACGACCCGCTCAGGCGGGGGCCAGCGCCTGGTCTCGCCAGCCGAGGTGCGCCGACTCATCGGCGCGCGGCGCAAGACCTCCCCGGACCGGACCATCGTGGCTCAGTCTGCCCGGAACCGGTTCGCCGGTGTTGTCACCAAGGTGGTGGCCGATCGCGTAGCCGCGACCGTCGAAGTGCAGGCCGGCCCGCACCGGCTTCTCAGCCTGCTGACCGCCGAGGCGGTACGCGAGCTGAAGCTCAAGCCCGGCGACCAGGTGATCTGCGTGGTCAAGGCGACAAATGTGATCGTGGAGGTCCCCTCGTGAAGCGGCTCATTTCGGTCATGGCCAGCGCGCTCCTGCTGGCCGGCTGCGCGAGCGTGCGCGGCGACGCCGCGCCGTCGTCGTCCGCGACCGCCGCAGCCGCCTCGCCATCACCGTCGCCGGCGCGACCCGATCTCCTTTTGGCGACGACGACGTCCACGCAAGACAGTGGGCTGCTCGACGTGCTCATCCCTGACTTCGAGAAGAAGACCGGCTACAAGGTGAAGACCTCCGCGGTCGGCACGGGCGCGGCGCTTGCGATCGGCGCTCGCGGCGACGCTGACGTCGTCCTCGTGCACGCGCCATCGCTCGAGCAGGACTTCATGAAGCAGGGCAATGGGGAGCGACGGCTGTTCGTCATGCATAACGACTTCATCGTCGTGGGTCCGCCATCGGACCCGGCGAAGATCAAAGGCAAGGCGATCCTGGACGCCCTGAAGACGCTGGCTGCGGCGCAAGCCTCGTTCATCTCGCGCGGCGACAACTCCGGCACGGATGTGCTGGAGAAATCGCTCTGGAAGCAGGCCGGCATCACGCCAGCGAAGCCGTGGTACGTCGAAGCGGCGACGGGCATGGGTCAAACGCTCCAGATCGCCTCCGAGAAGACGGCCTACACGATCACCGACCGAGCCACGTACCTATCGCAGAAGTCACATCTGCAGCTCGACATCGTGAACGGCGGCGACCCGCCGCTCCTCAACTACTACCACGTCATCACGGTGAGCCCAACGAAGTTCCCGAAAGTGAACGCCGCCGGTGCGAACGCCTTCGCCGACTACCTCGTACACCCCGACACGCAGAAGATCATTGCGGCCTTCGGTCTCGACAAGTTCGGCCAGCAGCTCTTCTTCCCCGACGCAGGCAAACCCGACCCGACCGGGTAGCGGATGGACCTGATCTTCCAGGGGATCGGCGGCGCGATCGCGAAGCTCGCGACGCTCGACCCCGATGTCATCGACGCCGCGGTCGCTTCGCTCGTGGTCAGTGGCGCCGCGACGGCCCTCGCGATCGTGACCGGCGTGCCGCTCGGCGCATTGATCGGGCTGACGCGTTTCCGCGGCCGCCGGCTGCTCCTGTCTTTCGTGAACACGGGCATGGGTCTGCCGCCGGTCGTCGTCGGTCTGTTCGTCGTGGTGTTCCTCTGGCGCAGCGGCGCGCTCGGCGACCTCAATTGGTACTGCACGCGTCAGGGGATGGTCGTCGCGCAGTACCTCCTCGCCGCCCCATCGGTGGTCGGTCTGACCGCGATCGCCCTCCAGAGCGTCGATCCCCTGCTCCGCCCGCAGCTGCTCTCGCTGGGCGCGAGCCGTTGGCAGGCGGCATGGCTCCTCGTGCGCGAGTCGCGACTCCTGGTGCTGGGCGCGGTCATCGCCGGGTTCGGCGCGGTGATCAGCGAGGTCGGCGCGTCCCAGATGGTCGGCTGCAACGTCAAGGGCGACACGCGCATCCTCACGACCGCGATCACCCTCGAGACCAGCAAGGGCGAGTTCGGGACCGCCTTCGCGCTCGCGTTCATTCTTCTCGCGCTCATCTTCGGCCTCACCGCGGTCACCACGTATGCGCAGCAGGGACGCAATGCTCGAAGCGCATGACCTGGTCGCGTACCGCGGAGACCGCCGGGTCGCGCACGCTGCCCGGATCGACCTCGCGGAGGGCGAGCACCTGGCGCTCCTCGGACCGAACGGCGCCGGCAAGAGCTCGCTCTTGCTCGGGCTCGCGACCCTCGTGCGCACCGGCGGCGAGCTGCGCTACCGCGGCGAGCCGGTCCGCGATGCCGACGCGTACCGCCGCCGCATCGCGGTCGTGTTCCAGCGGCCACTGCTCCTCGACCGTACCGTGCGCGAGAACGCAGCGCTCGGGCTCGCGCTCCGCGGCGTCGGCAGGCGCGCCCGCGACGCGCGCGCCGAGAACGAGCTCGCGCGGCTCGGGGTCGGCCAGCTCGCGGACCGCCCGGCGCTCGGGCTATCCGGCGGCGAGGCGCAGCGCGTGAGCATTGCCCGCGCCCTCGCGATCGATCCGGAGATCCTGTTCCTCGACGAGCCGTTCAGCGCGCTCGATGCGCCGACGCGGGAGACGCTCATCGCCGACCTGGCACGCGTGCTCCGCGAGCGCGGAGTCACCACGGTGATGGTGACCCACGACCGCGACGAGGCCCTGTCGCTGGCCGACCGGATCGGCATCGTGATGAACGGAGAGCTCCGGCAGCTGGACACGGCCGAGACCGTGTTCGGGATGCCCACTGATCCAGAGATCGCGGCGTTCGTCGGCGTGGAGAACGTCCTCCCGGCGCGGGTCGAGCGGGCCACCGAAGAGCTCACGTTCCTGCGGATCGCCGATCAGCACGTCGAGATCACCGAGCCGCCACCGCCAGGTGACGACTTCCCGCTGCTCTGCGTGCGCCCGGACGACATCGTCATCGCGCGCGATGCGGCGAGCACGAGCGTGCGCAACAGCTTCCGTTCGCGCATCATCCGCATCGAGCCCATCGGCCGCCGTACGCGGCTGGTACTCGATTGCGGTTTCCCGCTGATCGCGCACGTCACCCGGCAGTCGGCACGGGACATGGACCTCGCGGTCGGCGATCAGGTCGTTGCGTCGTTCAAGGCGACCGTGCCGCACCTCCTGCCAAGGATCCGCCACTAGCGGCGGGTATCCTTCGGCGATGCGAAGCCCCCGCGTCATCGGCCTGACGGCCGTCGCTCGCCATGTCGGCACAGCGACGCTCGCGGGCGTCGTCGCGGGTATCGTCGTCGGCGGGCTCCTCGGTCGCGTCGTCATGCGCGTCGCGGCCTTCACCGCAGGCCCTGGTCTGGTGGGCGCGTTCACCGCGAACGGGAATCGCGTCGGCGAGATCACTCTCGCGGGAACTGCGGCGATCGTGGTCTTCGTCGGGCTGAGCGCCGGTCTCGTCGGCGGCGTCCTCTACGCGGTCATCGAGCCGTGGCTGCGCAGGTTTCGTCCCTGGCACGGCCTCGCGTATGGGGCCGGACTGCTCGTGGCGTTCGGATTCACGGTGCTCGACCCAGCCAATCTCGACTTCCGGCGCTTCGGCTCGGCCCCGCTCAACGTGGCGATGTTCGCCGGGTTGTTCCTCGGCTTCGGCGTAGTGATCGCGTGGCTCTTCGATCGTCTTCGCGCGCTGATCGCACGGTCGGGCACGCTGGCGCGTGGCGTTGAGGCGTTGGCGCTCCTGGCGTTGATCCCCGGCGCGATCGCCACGATCCTCATCCTCCTTTCCCTGACCGGACTCGCCGACCCCCTCTTCCCGATCGTGTTCGCGCTCAGCCTGCTGATCGCAACGATCGCGAGGTGGCGCGCGCTTCCAGTTCCGATCGGCTACGCGGCTCTCGCTACGACGATGATGCTCGGGGCGGCACGAACGATCAGCGCTGTGCCCGCGATCCTCGCCGGCTTTTAGACTCGCGGCGTGCCTGTCAGCGCGTCCTCTGCGCGGACCGCCGCGCGCTCCCTCTCTGTCTACGAGGCCCTCGAACGCATCCTCGCGCGCGTGAAGCCGCTCGAAACGATCCCGATGGAGCTGCTCGACGCGCTCGGCGCGACGCTCGCGGAAGATGTGGTTGCCGACCGCGACGTGCCGCCGTTCCGCAACTCCGCGATGGATGGCTACGCGGTCATCGGCACGGATGTCGCGAAGATCCCGGTGGTCCTTCAAGTGATCGGCGAGATCGCGGCCGGCGACATGCCGACCCGCTCCATCGCGCGCGGCGAGGCGATGCGGATCATGACGGGCGCGCCGATGCCTGATGGCGCCGACACGATCGTTCGGGTCGAGGACACCGACAACGGAGCGACTGCGGTGCAGATCCGGGCCGTCACGAAGGTGGGCACCTCCGTGCGCGCGGCGGGTGAGGATCTCCGCGCCGGCGAGACCATCCTGAAGAGTGGCGTGGTGTTGCGGGCGGCCGAGATCGGCGTGCTCGCGACGATGGGTCACAAGACGGTGCAGGTCACTCGGCGTCCGCGCGTCGCGATCCTCTCGACCGGCGACGAGCTGGTCGAACTGGACGCCCCACTGACTCCGGGCCACATCCGCGACGCGAACCGTTACTCGCTCGCCAGCGCCGCCAGCGCGGTGGGCGCGACGCCGATCCCGCTCGGCATCGTGCGCGACACCGCGGCCGATCTCCGGCGGGCGTTACGCGATGCCGCGGCCAAAGCCGACGTCATCGTGACGAGCGGCGGCGTCTCGGTCGGCGACCACGATCACGTGAAGCCGGTCGTCGACGAGCTGGGCTCGATGGACTTCTGGTCCATCGCGATCCGGCCCGGCCGGCCGCTGGCGTTCGGCGAGATCGACGGCAAGCTCATCTTCGGACTGCCCGGCAACCCGGTCTCGTCGCTCCTTGGCTTCGAGCTCTTCGTGCGCCCGGCGCTCCTGAAGATGGCCGGACGGCGGCTCCTCCAGCGCCCGCGCGTGACCGCGACCTTCGACGACACGCTGGACACGCCACCCGGATTGCGGTTCTTCGCGCGCGGCATCTACGACCCGACGACCAACACGGTACGCACGACGGGCCCGCAGGGATCGGGCATCCTGCGCTCGATGGCCCTCGCGAACTGCTTCATCGACGTGCCGGATACCGTCCAGCATCTCGATCGCGGCGCGACGGTTACCGTCATCCGCACGGACCTTCCGGAGGATCACGCGTGAAGAAGCTCACCCACCTCGACGACAAGGGCGCCGCGCGGATGGTCGACGTCGGCGACAAGCCGGACACCGACCGCCGCGCGATCGCCCGCGGGCTCCTGCGCGTGTCCCCGGAGACGATCGCGCTCGTGCGGGACGGCAAGACGAAGAAGGGCGATGTGATCGCGGCCGCGCGCATCGCCGGGATCATGGCCGCAAAGAAGACGAGCGAGCTCATCCCGCTCACGCACCCACTGCCGCTCACCCACCTCGCCGTTGATGTCGAGATCGTCGAGGAGGGCCTTGCGATCCAGGCGCTCGCCGCGACGACGGGCCCGACCGGTGTGGAGATGGAGGCGCTCACCGCGGTCGCGGTCGCTGGCCTCACCCTGTACGACATGTTGAAGAGCGTCGAACGCGGCGCACGTCTCACCGACATCCGGCTCGTGGAGAAAAGCGGCGGCAAATCCGGGACGTACACCGCCGAGTGATCCCGTTGAAGGCCGCAGTGATCACGATCAGCACGAAAGGCGCCGCCGGGAAGCGCGAGGATGAGAGCGGCCCGGCGATCCGCGAGGCGCTCGAGGCTGCCGGCATCAAAGTCGTGCACACGAAGCTCGTCGCTGACGGAGTGACGCCGGTCGGCAACGCGATCCGTGAGGCGTCGCAGAAGGCGAACATCGTCATCACCTCTGGCGGCACGGGGCTGTCGCCGAACGACATGACCCCCGAGGCAACCCGGCGCGTCATCGATCGCGAGACGCCCGGCGTGGCCGAGGCGCTGCGCGCGCACTCGCTCACCAAGACCCCGCACGGCATGCTCTCACGGGGTGTAGCCGGAACGCTCGGTCAGGCACTCGTGGTGAACCTTCCCGGGTCACCGAAGGCCGCGCGGGAGTCGCTCGAGGTCCTCATCCCGGTGCTCGCGCACGCGGTCGAGCTGCTCGCCGGGGAATCGGGCGAAGGCGGACACCGCAAGCCCGCATGAAGCTCGCGTACGGCACGGGCGTCAAAGAAGCGATCGACGCGCGCCGCGGGGTCGTGGCGCTCGAGTCCACGGTCATCGCGCACGGCCTCCCCCGCCCCCGGAACCTCGAGACCGCGCGGCTGCTCGAGCGCGACGTCCGCGACGCGGGCGCGGTCCCGGCGACGATCTGCCTCGCCGACGGCGTCGGTGTCGTCGGTGCTCCCGACCGGCTCCTCGAACGGCTCGCGAACGAGGACGGCGTCGCGAAGATCTCGACCCGCGACCTCGCGCCGTTTCTCGCGCGGCTGCCCGCCGATGGCCTGGGCGCGACGACCGTCGCGACGACCGCGGAGATCGCGGCCCTTGCGGGCATCGAAGTGTTCGCCACGGGGGGCGTCGGCGGCGTCCATCGCGGCGCGGACCGCACGATGGACGTATCCGCGGACCTCCTCGCGCTCTCGCGGCATCCGGTCGTGGTCGTGTGCGCAGGGGTCAAGCTCGTGCTCGACCTCGCGAAGACGCTTGAGCAGCTCGAGACCCTCGGCGTGCCGGTGATCGGGTACGAAACGGACGACCTGCCAGCGTTCTACGTGCGCTCGAGCGGTCTTCGGATCCCGCATCGCGCCGACGACGCGGTCGCTGCGGCGCGGATCGCGCGGGTGCAGCTCGACCGCGGCGCCGGGATGCTCGTGTGCGTGCCGATCCCCGAGGCGAACGCGCTGCCGCGCGAGGAGATCGAGCGCGAGATCGACGCTGCGCTCGCGGCTGCGGACGACGCGGGTGTGCGCGGCAGCGAGGTGACGCCGTTCCTGCTCGCGCGACTGGGCGACGCGTCGTCGGGGCGCACGCTCGACGCGAATGTCGCGCTCCTCCGGAACAACGCTCGCGTCGCCGCGGCGATCGCGATCGCGCTCGCGGGTATCTGAAAAGCACGTCCCGGCCTGGCGGCGTATGGTCCCGCCGATGCTCGGGGCGCTCACGGTCCCGCCGGCGGAAGACGAGGTCGCTCGCGCGGCCGCGCGCGTCTCGGACGGCGCGCTCGGTGAGGCGACCGTGGCCCGCTGGCCCCGCGCACATGACCACCACGCATACCTGCTGACCGCGCGCGACGGCTGCCAGTACCTGTTCAAGGCGGCGCGAATGCGCCATCCCGGCCGGATGCGCCGCTACGTGCACGTCGCCGCGATGCTCAGAGAGCACGAGGTCCCGCACCCGGGCCTGCGGTGGTACGACATGGACAAGGCCACGCTCGCGGTCCCGTATCTCATCCAGGATTTCCTGCGCGGGCAGGATCTCGGCTCGGTCGCGGCGGAGCTGTCGTTCACCGACCAGCATCGCGTCGGGACGAAGCTCGCCGAGGCGTTCCGCGCGCTGCACCAGATCGACTATGTGGATACGCCGACCTCGTGGGCGACCGAATTCGACGATCGCTTCCGTACGCGGGTCGCCGAGTGCGTTGTCCTCGACGCGGTCGACAAGGCCGCGGTGGATCGGATCGTCGCGTACTACGAGGCGCGGCGCGGTGCGCTCGACGGCGTGCCGCGACGGCTGAGCCACGACGATCCGTCGGCCGCGAACATCATCGTCGAACGGCGCGCCGAGGGATGGCAGTTCGTCGCGCTCGTCGACTTCGAGCGAGCCCGCGGCCGCGACCCGCTGCTCGATCTCGCGAAGCTCCGGGCCACCACGTTCGCCGCCTGGCCGGCGATGGCCTCGCCGTTCAATGCGGCCTACGGCGCGCTCGAGCCGTACGGCCCGGATCTCCGCGCCCGCGCCGAGCTCTACGACCTGTACGTGCCCCTGGCCGCGATCGCCTACTTCCGCGAGAACGACCGGCCCGATCGCGAGGAGGCCGCGCGCACGGCGCTCCGCGCGTGGCTCGAACGCGAAGGATGACCAGAAAGCCGTTCCGCTTCAGCGTCGGTGGTGGCGAGCCGGTGAGCGCCCAGGCGTTGGCGGAGAAGTCCCGCCGCGCGGAGGGCATGGGCTACAGCGCGTACGTCCTCTCGGACCACCTGCTGAACACGCTCGCTCCCAACATCGCGCTCGCGGCCATCGCGGCGGCGACACAGACCCTGCGCATCGGTCACTTCGTCCTGAACAACGACCTGCGTCACCCAGCGGTCCTCCATCAGGAGCTGGCGACGCTCGATGTGCTGAGCGAGGGCCGGCTCGAGATCGGCATCGGCGCCGGATGGAACGAGCCCGAGTACACGGCAAGCGGCATCCCATTCGAGGCGGTGCCGCTGCGCGTCACGCGCCTCGAGGAGGCGATCGCCGTCCTCAAGGGCCTGTTCGGCGACGAGAAGTACTCGTTCCAGGGCAAGCACTACACGATCACGGAGCTGGACGGCCGGCCGAAGCCGGTGCAGAAGCCGCATCCGCCGATCCTCATCGGTGGCGGGGGGAAGCGCGTGCTGCGCCTTGCCGGCCGCGAGGCTCAGATCGTCGGGTTCGCCCCGCGCATCGGCGCGAAGGAAGGCGGCTTCCAGAGCTGCACGTTCGAGGCGACCCGCGAGAAGGTGGGCTGGGTGAAGGAGGCCGCCGGCGCCCGCTTCGATGCGATCGAGCTCAACACCTACCCGTCGTTCCGTCCGGCATCGGTCACCGATGAGCCGCGCAAGGCGGCTGAGGCCCTGCTCACGCGGCTGAACGAACGCCAGCCCAGCGGACTCACCGTGGAGCAGCTCCTCGATTCGCCGCACGTCTTCATCGGAACGATCGATCAGCTCGTGGAGAAGTTCACGCGCCTGCGCGACGAGCTCGGCATCAGCAACGTGATGGTCGGCAACGGCATGGAGGACTTCGCGCCGGTCGTGGAGCGGCTCGCCGGGCGCTAACGCCGCTGGGCGAACTCGTCGCGCATCCGTAGATAGCTGAGCACGCCGTCTCGATCGAGCAGCCCGACGAGCCGGCCATCGCGCACGACGGGAAGGACCACCGCGTCGCCGAAGCGCGCGAGCGCCTGCCCGAGATCATCCTCCGGCGCGAGCTTCGCCAGGCTCGCCGAGGGCGTCATCACCTGATCGACTGCCGTCGTGGCCCAGCGGTCGTGATCGAGCTTGCGCACGTCTTCGGTGGTCACGAGCCCGAGGAAGCTCTGGTCCGCGACGACCGGCACCGCCCGAAGGGCACGCGGCAGCATGAGATCGCGAACGACGGTCGCGACCGGTGAGCGTGGATCCGCGGCGACGAACGTGGTGTTCATGAGCGGCGCGACGTGCGTGCCCGCGACGAGCCCGCCGAGCCGCTCCTGCCGCAGCGACCCGGTCGCCGCGTTGTAGAGGAAGTACGCCAGGAGGAGTGGCCAGAACCACAGCGCCTCGCCCGCGGCGAGCTGCGCCAGACCCCACACGACGAAGAGCCCGGCAACGAGCTGGCCGCCTCGGGCGGCGATCGGCGTGGCCTTGGCGCGATCGCCCCGGATCGCCCAAATGATCGACCGGAGCACGCGGCCGCCGTCGAGGGGGAACCCCGGAAGCATGTTGAACGCGGCGAGGGCGAGGTTGATGGTGCCGAGGTAGCTCGCCACCGCGATGAGCCCATCAAGGGACGGGGCGCTGCGGATGTCGATCAGGCCGGGCACCGAGACATTGACGAACGGGATGTCCCCGCCGCCGATCGCCAGCCACACGATCCCCATGACCAGGCTCGCGGCGGGTCCGGCGGACGCCATGAAGAACTCGGCCTTCGCGGTCGGCGGCTCCTGCCGCAGGTTCGCCACGCCGCCCAGAAGGAACAGCGTGATCGAGGACACGTTCATGTTGAATCGGCGGGCGACGAGCGAGTGCGAGAGCTCGTGCACGACGATCGAGCAGAAGAAGAGGATCGCGGTGATGGTCGCGACGATGAGCCGCTTCTGCTGCGACCAGGCGGTGCCCTCGAATTGCCCCTGCCACAGCCCGAAGAAGACGAGCGCGAAGATGATCACCCACGAGATATGGATGCGCAGCTCGATGCCGAACAGCCGCGCGACACGGAATGAGCCGGGCACCGTTCGAGCATAGAGGGCGATACTGGTCGCGATGGACCTGCCGACCGTCCCGGAGCTGGCCGCGATGATCGACCACGCAGTCCTCAAGCCGACGCAGACCGAGCGCGACGTCGTCGACGCGTGTGCGATCGCGCGCAAGGAGCACATCGCGTCGGTGTGCGTGAAGCCGTTCTACGTGCCGGTCACCGCGCGACTGCTGAAGGACAGCGGCGTGGACACCTCGACCGTCATCGGATTCCCGCACGGCGGGCAGTCGCCGGAGACCAAGGTCGCCACGGCGTCCACGGCGCTGCACGACGGCGCGACGGAGCTCGACATGGTGATCAACATCGGGGCCCTCATCGACAAGGACTACGCCACGATCGAGCGCGAGGTCGCGTCGGTCGTCGGGCTCGCGCACGCGAACGAGGCGCTCGTGAAGGTCATCCTCGAGACGAGCTACCTCGACGACGCCCAGAAGGTCATCGCGGCGCAGATCGCGGCGGCCGCGGGCGCGGACTTCGTGAAGACGTCCACCGGATTCGGACCGGAGGGCGCCACCGTGGAGGATGTCCGACTCCTCCGCGAGACCGTCGGCAAGAAGCTCGGGGTCAAAGCGTCGGGCGGGATCCGGACGCTTGACGAGGCGCTCGCGATGATCGAGGCCGGAGCCAGTCGGCTCGGGACCTCAGCGACCAGCGCGATCCTCGCGGAGCTCCGCCACCGGCGCGGTGAGGAGTAGCACCGGCTGCAGATGGCGCGCGATCGTCATCTTGTCGAGCGCGGTCAGCGGAACCAGGCGCATGAGCTTCGCCACATCACCCCATGACTCACCGCGGAGGGCTGTCTTGGTCGGTTGGTTGGTGCCGTTCATCTCGAAGGCTCCTTTCGCTGGCGTCCTGATCGAATCCTGCCCTCGCCGCGTTCCGCTGACGTCCTCACGCGAGACGCTGCCGAGGTGCTCGTGCCGACCTCGCGACCGTGTCGCATGACGCAAAGGTCGCTTTCGACGACTAAAACCGATACAATCCGCCTTGTACATACACGGACATCGGGCACTCGTGGGGGGCTGGACCGAAGTCGGTCTGGTCCTTTTTTCATAGTCCGGTTGGAGAAGATTTGACCCTGGCACCAGAAAAACCAGTCCCCGCGATCGAAGCGGGACGATTCGGCGACCTGATCATCCATCCCAAAGTCATGAAGGCGATCGAAGACCTCGGCTTCATGGCCCCGACCCCCGTCCAGGCGAAGGCCATACCCCTGATGCTCGAAGGCCGCGACGTGCTGGCCCAGGCCCAGACGGGTACCGGCAAGACCGCGGCGTTCGCGATCCCGATCCTGCAGCTGATCGAGCCGACCCTCCGCAAGCCGCAGGCGCTCATCGTCGTGCCGACGCGCGAGCTGTGCGTCCAGGTGACGCGCGAGTTCGGCGTGCTCGGCAAATACCTCCACTCGAGCGAGGTCGCGATCTACGGCGGCGTCTCGTACGTCCCGCAAGAGCGCGCGCTCAAGCGCGGCGCGACGATCGTCGTGGGAACGCCCGGCCGGCTCCTGGATCACATCGAGCGCGGCACGCTGGACCTCTCGGGCCTGCGGGTCGTGATCCTCGACGAGGCCGATCGCCTGCTCGACATGGGCTTCGCGCCAGAAGTGAAGCGGCTCCTCAGCAAGTGCCCGACGAACCGGCAGACCGCGCTGTTCAGCGCGACGCTGCAGGGCGAAGTCCAGGACCTCGCGCGACGCTTCACGAAGAACGCGGCGCAGATCGCGATCGAGCCCGAGCGCGTGAACCTTGCCGCGATCGAGCAGATCTACATCGAGGTGCTCGACGAGGACAAGGTGAAGGCGCTCGAGGAGCTCCTCAAGAAGTACGACATCGACCAGGTCCTCCTGTTCCGCCACACGAAGCGCGGAGTGGACAAGCTCGTCGAGTCGTTGAAGCGCCGCGGCCACAAGGTCGAGGCGCTGCACGGTGACCTGAGCCAGCGCGAGCGCGAGCGCACGCTCGATTCGTTCCGCGATGGCTCGCTGCCGATGCTCGTGGCGACGAACGTTGCCGCGCGCGGGTTGCACATCGAGGACATCAGCCATGTCGTGAACTACGACCTGCCCGAGGATCCCGAGACGTTCACCCACCGCGTCGGCCGCACCGGCCGCGTCGGGAAGCCGGGCGTCGCGGTGACCTTCGTCGGTCCGTGGGACGTGGACGAGTTCGAGGTCCTGAAGAAGAAGGCCAAGGTCACGTTCCGTCGCGAGGTGCTCGACCTCTACGGGACCTGAAGGATCTCTCGAGCGGCCCGTCCCACCGGTCAGGGTGGCCGGCCTGGAAGCTCGAAGCGCTTGAAGATCGAAGCCGGACTCGCCCAGACCGCTGCGCCCGCGCCGCAGACCGCCGGCAAACGACCCGCGCACCCGTCACGGAAATGGGCGGACCCCCAGCGGACCAACACGGCCCGCAGCAGACGGAGCTGGCGCGCGCCCTAGGGCGCGCTCGGTCCTACTTCGACTTTTCGGTCTTCGTCCCCGAGCAGCACTGGCCGCAGCACGCGCCGCACGCGCAGCTCGTCGTGATCGTGGTCACTACCGTCTTCGCCACGTCGATCCTCCGTCGCTGAGCTGATCGGAGCCTACGCGAAGGCAAGTGGGATCGCGACGAACAGCGGAACGAGCGGGACCAGTACGGGCAG
Source organism: Candidatus Limnocylindria bacterium (assembly GCA_036569845.1). Taxonomy (GTDB): domain Bacteria; phylum Chloroflexota; class Limnocylindria; order P2-11E; family P2-11E; genus UBA4735. Next base: position 18,344 of record DATCPY010000007.1, read on the forward strand.
CTCGAACACGCTCCGCATCCCGAGCGCACGCATGCGCGGCCAGCCGGTCCAGAAGGACAGCGCCTCGACCGCGCCCAATACGCACGTCGTCCAGGCCGTCCACTGAGGGACGCGCGGATCTCCGATGAGCGACGCCCCGAGCAACGCGACGGCGGCGTCACCTCCGACCATGTAGATCGCCCACAGCGAGCCGCTCCACTTGCCCATCGCGTCGTACCACGCCGTCTCGACGCCGCCGCGCGCCGCGGCCACGGTCAGATCGAGCCGGAGCGCCAGCGCGCCGAGCCAGCACGGTGCGACGACGACGAAGACCGCGAACGAAGCGATGGCCGGCAGCAGGACCAGGCCGACCGCCATCAACACGGTCGACACCACGAAGCCCCACGTCGAGGCACGCCACCGCCACTCGTATTCGCGGACCAGCCGCAGGTATTCCTGCTGCGCCGAGAGGAAGATGCGTGGCGGAGGCACCGCCGCGGCGAAGACCCCGACGACCGCCGCGGCGATCAGCAGCAGCCCCGCGAGACGCGCGTCGGTCAGCCCAGGTACTCCCGGGCGGTCTGCTCGTACAGGTCGAGCATCAGCTGCAGCGAGTCCTGGTCGATCCGCTCGTTGCGACCGTGGAACATCGTCATGAACTCGCCGAACGGGATGTTCGGGCTGTACACGCTGTAGCCGTAGGCAGGAACGCCCTTGCGGCGGAAGAATCGCGAGTCGGTCGCGCCGATGGTGAACGCCGGCACGATCTCCGCGCCCTTCATGACCTTCCGCGTCACGCTGCGCATCACCTTGAAGATCGGCGCGTCGGTCTTGGACGTGGTCGCCGGGTTGCTGTCCTCGTCCACGATCTCGACCTGCTCCCAGAGGTCGCCGATCGCTTCGCGGAGCATCGCACGCACCTGCGGACCCTCGTCGCCAGGGACCGTACGGATATCGATCTGCAGGAGCGCGCTGTCGGGGATGATGTTCGTCTTCTGACCGCTGTGCAGGATGTTCGGCGAGAACGTGGTGTGGGCCGACGCGTCGAAGACCCGCGCGAGGCCCACCGGCATCTGGGCGAGGACCTTCTGGAAGCCTGCTTCGTCAAGGAGCCCTGACGCGAGCGGCTCCTCGAACTGCATCGCGTCGACGAATTCGCGCCACGGGCCGTCGAGATGGAGCTTCGGCTGGTATGCGGCGATCCGCTTCGCGACTTCGCCGGCCTTCACCAGGGCGTTGTCGGTCTTGTACGGCATCGAGCCGTGACCGGGCGTGCCTTTCACTTTCAGGCCGACCCAGTGCGAGCCCTTCTCGCCGACCACCATGATCGCTTTCGGGCCGCCCTTCGTCGGGATCGGCAGCGGCGGCTCGCCGGACTCAGTGAGCACCGCGTCGGCCTTCACGTCGTCCCACTTGTTGTTCACGAGCCACTCCGCGCCCCACGTCCCGAGCGCCTCCTCGTCGGCCATGCCGCTGAAGATGAGCGTGCCCTTCGGCTTCCAGCCCTCACGGAGCATCTTCTTCACCGCGACGGCCATGGTCACGGTGATGCTCAGCATGTCGATCGCGCCGCGGCCCCAGATCTCGCCGTCGATCAGATCGCCGCAGAACGGATCGCGCTTCCATCCGTTCGCGTCCGCCGGCACGACGTCGATGTGACCCATCATCAGGAGGCTCGGCGCCTTCTTGTCGCTGCCCTCGACGCGGCACGTCATGCTTCCCCGACCCGGATGCGACTCGTACTGCTGGATGTCCATTCCCGGTCCGGCGAGGTATGCGCCCAGGGTCTTCGCGTTCTTGACCTCGCCGCCCGATTCCGG
>DATCPY010000008.1:0-11454 GCA_036569845.1 Candidatus Limnocylindria bacterium
CCTGGTCTCGCAGCACCGCGGTGACAACGACGCGCGCGCGTACGCGATCGAGGATGTGGTCCGGCTGCCGTCGCTCATCCCGTTCGCCGTCGTGCTGGTCATCGCCCTGGTCGCGGTCGCCCGATGGAAGGGCCTGGCCTCGCTCGCCGGGCTTGCCGGCAGCGTCGCAGTGTTCCTCCTCGCGATCGTCCCGGCCGTTCAGCGCGGCGAGGACCCGCTCGTCGCGACGCTCGGCGGCGCGCTCGCCGTCCTGGTGCTCGCGGTCTTCGTCGTGCACGGTTTCAACCGCAAGAGCCTCGCGGCGCTCATCGGCACAGCGGCGTGCCTGCTCGTCGTCGTGGCGCTCGCCGCCGTCACCCTGTCCGCCGCGCACATGACCGGCTTCGGCTCCGAGGAGGCGGTGTTCCTCGCCGTCGGGTCGGCTGGCCGGATCGATCTGCATCGCCTCGTGCTCGCGGGCATCGTGGTCGGCTCGCTCGGCGCGCTCGTCGACATGGGGATCGGCCAAGCGTCGGCCACGTTCGAGCTCGCCGCGGCCCACGACGAGATGCGCGGGCCGCGCCTCTATGCGAGCGCTCTGAATGTCGGCCGCGACCACATCGGCTCGCTCGTGAACACGCTCGCGCTCGCGTACTTCGGCGGCGCGATGCCGCTCATCGTGCTGCTCTCGCTCGGGAACTTGCCGCTCGCGCTCAGCGCGAACAGCGAGACGATCGTCGGATCGATCATCGCCGTCCTCGTCGCGAGCATCGGTCTGGTGCTATGCGTGCCCATCACGACGGCGGCAGCCGTCGTGCTCGCGGACCGGCGCCGTCCGCCGGCCTAGCCCGTGAGACGGCGTGAGCGTGGTCGCGGGCTGGGTGTTAGACCCGATCCCGTGAAGGCACGCCGGTGACCGTCTTCGCCGTCGTGGCCGCGACCTTCCTGTCGACACTGGTCGGCGGGATCGTCGCGCTGCGAAGCACGAAGCAGCTCGGTCTCGTCATCGCGCTCGGCGCCGGGGTGCGCATCGGCGCGGCGTTCTTCGACCTGGCGCCCGAGTCGGCGCGCGAGATCGGCTCGCTCGACAACGCGATGCTCTTCGCCGGCATCGGCTTTCTGGCGTTCTATCTCCTCGAGCGCATCACCCTCCTGCACGTCGGTCACGAGGCCGGTCATCCGGTCGAGCGTCACGAGCACGTCGGCGCCCTTGGGGCAGGCGGGATGTCGGTCCATAGCTTCCTGGATGGGGTCGCGGTCGGCGCGTCGTTCCACGCGAGCGTCGAGCTCGGGATCATCGTGGCGACCGTCGTCATCCTCCACGATTTTTCCGACGGCATCGCGACCGTGAGCGTGCTGCTCGCCAATGATGCGACCCGCGCAGTGGCGTTCCGGTGGTTGCTGATCGACGCGGCGGCCCCGGTGGTAGGCGCCGTCGTCGCGTTGTTCCTGACCATCGAGGGCCCGGTCCTCGGGGCGATCCTCGGCCTCTTCGTGGGCTTCTTCCTGTACGTGGGGGCAGCCGAGCTCTTGCCTGAGGCGCACCGCAAGGGGCGCGGCGATCTCGTCATGGCGGGGACCGTGGCCGGGGCGGCGTTCATCTTCGCGGTCACGCGGTTGGTCACCGGCATCTAGCCGCGCCCGGAGCCTTCCCTCATCCATTTGGCGGTTGTGCCCGCTGCGTCCAAGAGGGACGATGGCCCCGTGGCAGCTCGCGTTCGATCGGGCACCGTCACAGGAACGCTGTTCTGGCTGGCCGTGGTGGTGCTCGTCGGAGTGATCGACCTCTCCACCGGTCCGGATTACGGCTTCGGCTTCTTCTATCTGTTCGCAGTGGCTCCGGCGGCGTGGCTGCTCGGCCGGTGGCCCGGTCTGATCGTGGCGCTGGCGTCGGGTGCCGCCTGGTTCTTCGCCGACGCGGTCGAGAAGCGCGTTAGCTCGATCGGGCCCGTCGCGTGGAACGCGTCGAGCCGATTGCTGCTCTTCCTGCTCGCCGCGTGGCTGATCGATCTCGTCCGCCGGGAGCGTGAGCGGATGCGCGCGCTCGACCGCGAGCGTTCGCACTTCATGCGCGTCCTCGAGCACGAGCTCGCCGCTCCGGGCCAGGAGCTGGCCCAAGGTCTCCGGACCTTGCAGCAGTCCGGGAGCGCCACGGCTGCGCAGCTCCAGCCGCTCGTCGAGCGCGCGCAGGATCTGGAGTTCCTCAGCCGTGATTTCGTTTCCCTGGGCCAGCTGCAATCCGGCGAGCTCTGGCTGCAGCACCGCCAGGTCGACCTCGGTGCGCTGGTCGAGGAGCTGCGCGCGCGGTCGAGCGAAGCCGGCGCGCGCATCCCGATCACCCTTTCGTCCGGGCGGTTCATCGTCGAGGGCGACGAAGCGCGACTCCGCCAGGCCATCGGGAGCTTGATCAAAAAAGCGCGCGCCTCGCAGACCGCCGATGTGAGCATCGACCTCCGCCGTGACGGCGGCGACGCGCGGCTCACGATCACCGGCGGCGTCGGCCCGTTCCTCGCGATGCCCGCGGACGACCGCGGCGGCGTCGGCGTCGAGCTCGCACGCGTGATCATCGAGGGGCATCGCGGTCGCCTCGAGCAGCGTCGCGAAGCCGCGTCGCGAGCGGTCCGCTTCGTCGTCGAGCTGCCGATCCGGTAACGGATCGCGCAGCCGTACGCCCTATGCTTTGTCACAGCAGCGCCTCGTAAGGGAGCCCTCATCTTGGCCGACCTGATCACCCCCGACATGACCATTGCCTCCGTCACCGAACGCTGGCCCGACACCGCGCGGATCTTCGCGCGATACGGGCTGGGCTGCGCCTCGTGCGCGATCAGCAAGAGCGAGACGGTCCTCCAGGGCGCGACGGGACATGGCGGGGGCCGGGTCAACGTCGACGAGCTCCTCCGCGACCTCAATGTCTTCGCGTCGACGGGCAAGCTCCCGACCGGCCTCCCCGAGGCGACGGCCGTTGCGTCGGGCGGCGGCATGAAGGTCAAGGGCATGGCCGAGCAGAAGGGCATCAAGCAGGTCATCGCCGTGATGTCGGGCAAGGGCGGCGTGGGGAAGTCCCTCGTGGCCGGTCTCCTCGCGGTCGGATTGAAGCGGCGCGGGTTCACCATCGGCATCCTCGACGGCGACATCACGGGGCCGTCCATCCCACGGATGTTCGGCGTCCGCGAGAAGCCCGGCGTCGCCGGGCCGAACACCCTGAAGCCGTCGGTCTCGCGCGGGGGCATCCCGATCATGTCCATGAACCTGCTGCTGCCCGGCGAGGAGGAGGCCGTCATCTGGCGCGGCCCGATGGTGTCCGGCGCGATCCGGCAGTTCTTCAGCGACGTCGCCTGGGGCGAGCTCGACTACCTCATCGTCGACCTACCGCCCGGCACGAGCGACGCGCCGCTCACCGTGATGCAGGCGTTGCCGGTCTCGGGCGTGGTGCTGGTGACGACGCCGCAGGCGCTCGCGACGATGATCGTGACGAAGGCCGTACGCCTGGTGAAGCAGCTCGGCGGCGACATCCTCGGCGTCGTCGAGAATATGGCGTACGTCGCGATGCCGGACGGCACGCGCAACGAGGTCTTCGGCCCCTCGCAGGGACTGAAGCTCGTCATCGCCGCGAACGCCCCGCTCATGGCGCGGATCCCGATCGATCCCGAGATCGCCCGGCTCGCGGACGCCGGCGGCATCGAGCAGTACGTGTCGCCCGAGTTCGAGGAGCTCATCGCGAACTTCCTGTCGGTCGCCCCGGCGAAGACCCCGCAGCCCGTCTAGGCCTCACACTTCGCGCGGATGCTCGCTCTCGCGCGGCGATACGCGCACGCCGGGCCCGCGTTGTGGGTCCTCGCCGCGACCACCATCGCGAACGTCTTCGGGTACGGCTACCAGGTCGTGATGGCCCGGCTCCTCCAGCCGGGTGACTACGCGATCCTCACGGCGCTCTTCGGCGTTCTCATCCTCGAGTCGCTCGGCGCCCAGGTGATCCAGTCGGCGACCGCTCGGATCGCGGCGCAGTACCTGGCTCAGGCGGACGAACCCGCGCTCCATGTGTTCGTGCGCCGTTGGACCCGGCGCGTCCTCCTCCTCGCCGGCCTGCCGTCGCTGGCGATCGTCGTGGCCGCGCCGCTGCTCGGCGCGGCGCTGTCGCTGCCGGTCGAGGACGTGATGCTCCTCGGGCTCGCGCTGTTCATCGCCGCGCCGCTCACCTTCGCCGGTGGGCTGCTCCAGGGGCTCGGCCGCTTCGGCTGGTTCGGCTGGTACTTCATCGTCCAGGCGATCGCGCGGCTGGCGATCGGGGTGTCCCTGGTCGCGCTGGGCTTCGGGGTCACCGGCGCGTTCGTCGGCGCGTTGGGCGCGCTCGTCGCCGGCGTCGGGCTGTCGGTCCTTCCGCTCGCGCCGCTGTTCCGGGCGTCGCGTACCGCAACGCATGCCGCGGAGCTGGGCGCAGCGGAAACCAGATTCTTCCTGTTCGCGTCCGTGATCATGCTGGCCTACGCGGCGCTCACGAACATCGACGCGATCGCGTCGCGCGCGCTGCTGCCCGCCGTGGAGGCCGGGGCATATGCCGGCGCGATCACCATGGCGAAGATCGTCCTATTCGCGCCGATCGCCGTGGGGTTCATCCTCCTCGAACGGACGGCGCGCGCGCACGCGAAGGGTGAAGACACCGATCGCGCGCTCTTCGCGGCCCTCGGCTTCGTAGCGCTCACCAGCGGCGCGGTCGCGGCGGCGTATCTGGTCGCGCCGGGGTTCTTCACGCGCATCGTCGTCGGCGATCAGTACCCGCTCACGCCCGCGCTCATCGGGCCATACGCCATCGCGGCGCTGCTCAACGCGCTGCTCTCCCTCTGGATCGCGCATTTCATCGGCCGAGGGGAGATGCGGTTCGGGCTCCTGCTCGCGGCCGGCGTCGTCGCCGAGGTCGCCCTCATCGTGATCGGGTCGCACGACGCCGCGACGCTCGTTCGGATCGTCCTTGGCGTTGCCGTGGCGATGCAGGCCGCGGCGGTCGTGACGTACTCGTGGGAGCGGGGGCATCGCTGACCTTCGGGCGGCGACCGGGGACCGATCCGGCGCCGCCATCATGCGCGCCGGCCTGATCCTCGCCGCCACGGGCATCGTATCGGCGTCCAGCGTCCGGCACGCGATCGACGAAGGCGGCGACATCGTGTTCGCGTACGGCTTCCTGCTCTACCTCGCGCTGATCGTCGCCGCGGTACCGCGCCGTCCGCTGCGCTACGCCTCGCTCGTCGCGTTCGTCGCGTTCGCGGCGATGTATCTGACCGCCGCAGCCGATCCGCAGGCGAACGACCTCGGCCTCGCGGTCTACGTCGCCGCCGGCGGCCTCGCCTACCTGGTGACGCCGGGCAAATTCCGCGCGCTGACGGTCGCCGCGCTCGCGTCCTGGACCCCCGCGCTCCGGTTCTTCTCGGCTGACCCGTTCATCGGGGACTATCCCGTCTCGACTGCCATCGCCGGCATCCTCGCGCTTTTCTTCTTGGTGACCGTCCTGATCGCTCGCGACGCGATCGACGACGACGAACGGATCCGGAGGATCGGCCTCGGCCTGCTCGCGGTCGCGACGGTCGCCCGGATCAGCGAGCGGCATTACGTCGTGTCGTCGCCGGGCGTCCTTGCTCCGGATGACCTCTGGGCATTGGTGGTCGTCGCGGTGCTGCCGATCCTCGCGATCGCCCGGATCCGCCGGGCGATCCGCGACGCCCTCGCGACCGGCGTCGCGCTCGGCGCGTACGTGCTCTTGGGTCTGGTGTTGATCCTGGGGAAGAGCTACCACGTCGACAGCGTCGCGGTGGTGCACCAAGCGGCGAACATCTTTGTCGCAGGCCACGATCCGTACGAGGACCTCGACGCGGTGGAGGCGCTTCGGCAATTCGGCCTCGACCCGAGTCTCGCGACGCACCTCCAGGACGGCTCCGATGTGACGACCTACAACTACCCGGCCCTTTCGTTCCTCGTGCCGGCGCCCTTCGTCGCGCTCGGCCTAGGGGACATCCGATTCATCTACCTCGGCGAGATCGTCATCGTCACCCTCCTGCTGATCCGCGCTGTGCGGGTGCCGTGGCGGCCCCTCGCGACCGCCGCGATCGTCGGCAACGCGATCATCGTCCGGCAGAACGTGCTCGCCGGCGTCGATCCACTCTGGGCGATCCTCACCGTGCTGGCGTTCCTGTTCGTCGCCCGAAGATGGACGTCGCCGATCCTGATCGGACTGGCCTGCGCGACGCGTCAGCCGGCGTGGTTCTTCGTGCCGTTCTACCTCGTGGCGGTGTGGAAGAGCAGCGGCCGGCGCGAAGCCCTCCGCCGTGCGGGTATCGCTGCCGTGGCGGGCGCGATCCCCAACCTCCCGTTCGTCATCGCGTCGCCCGGGGCGTTCCTTGGCGGCGTGCTCCTGCCGACGCTCGGGCCGCTGGAGCCCTACGGCGTCGGGCTCATCCGGTTCGCGATGGACGGCGAGCTGCCGCTGTTCGCGCGCGGCGTCTACGGCGCACTGTCGGTCACGGCGATGGCGTTGCTGCTCGTCGTCCTCTGGCGGTGGTGGCGCAAGCTGCCCAACGCGACGCTCGTGTTCCCGAGCCTGATCCTCTGGTTCGCCTGGCGCTCGTTGCAGAACTACTTCAGCTTCGCGGGAGTGTTCGCGATGGCCGGCGACGAAGCCATCGTCGCCGGCGACGACCTGGCCGCCACCCAGAGCAGCGGCGCCATGAGCAGCGGCACGACACCCGAGAGCGACTGAGAATCCGGCCCGCCGAGGCCGAGCTCGACGAAGAAGACGAACCATGGGATCACCAAGGCCACGGCCCACGTGAGTGCGATCTGGTAGGGCCGCCGCCCGACGGCGACGGCAAGCACCACAGCCAGTACCAGCGGGACCTGGTCGTAATGGAAATCGACGGGCGTGATCGCGAGCGAGAGGATCGCCGCCGACGCAAGGAGTCCCGCGTCGCGAAGGTCGGCGGGGAGCGACCGCACGGACAGGGCGCACGCCAGGAACGCGCCGGCGACGAGGAGCCCGCCGGCGACGGGCCACCAGGCGCCGACGAAGAATTGCGCGAACGCCCACGTGCTCGAGTAAATGGTGAACGCGGCAGCCCGCTCGGTCGCCCCGCGCGCGAACATGGCGAGGGACTCCGGATACCGGATTGTCGTGACGATCACGACCATACAGAGGATCGCGGTCGTGGCGCCGATCGTTCGCCAGGCGCGTCGTCGCACCAGAAGGACCGCGACGACCGGGGCGACCACAATGAAAAGCTGTGGCTTCGACAGCAATAACAACGCGCCGGCCGCGAACGCGAGCGGGCTCCGACCGTGCAGACCACGGAACACGAGCACGAGCCCCAACAGCAGATACGCGCCGAACTGGCCGTAGCGACTCGCGATCACGAGGGGCTGGAACATCGCGACAAGCACGACCGCCAGCTGGGCTCCCGGGTGCCACCGCTGCGGTAGCGATCGCGCGAACAGGACGGCCGCGAAGAGCCCGGCCGCTAGGTAGCTGAGGTACAACAGCCACGGCCCAGCGGGGTAGGGCAGCCAGCCGAACGGGGCGAAGAGAAATGCCGTCCATGCCGGATAGACCCAAACCGGCGCAGCAAGATCGACGAACAACTTCAGGTGGCCGCTGTCGTACGCGCGTTGCGCCTCGATCCAGTTCGCCATGTCGTACGGCGAGCCTCCGGTGAGAACGAGTTGGCCCGCCTTCCAGAACACGAGGTGATCTGTCAATCCGAAGGGCGGCGGGATCAAGATCGGAAGCTCAGCGAGCAGCACGAGCCCGAGTGCGATGAGATGGACCCGCTCACGCATCTGAGGCATGATGCGCGACCCGACCCGTAGCCGCTACCGTCTACGGGTGGCGCTCGCGCAGCCGTTGCGGATCGCGATCTTCCATCTCGGCTTCTTCTACTCAGGCGGCGGTGAAAAGCTTGTGCTGCAAGAGGCGCGCGAGCTACGGGCCCGCGGCCATCACGTCGAGGTCTACGCGCCGATCGTCGACGAAGCGGCCTGCTTTCCTGACCTCATGGCCGAGATCAGGCCGCGAAAGCTTCTCCCTCGTTTCCCGAACATCGCGGGCGTCGGCGACGGCCTGACGCTCCTGGTGTCTGCGCTGCTGGCTGGGCCCCTCACTCGGCGGATCGAGGCCGACGTGTACCTAGGCGCGAATCAGCCCGGCGCCTGGCTCGCGCGGGCGGCCGCGCGCCGGCACCGCAAGCGATACATCATCTATCTCAATCAGCCGAACCGGCTACTGAACGCGCGCGCCGTGGATCTGGAGGCGCGATCGCTCATCATCAAGAAGGACTTCTTCCTCCTCGACACCGTCGCGAGCTTCGGACGACCGGTCCTGAACATTCTCGATCGAAGGAGCGTGCACGACGCCGCCGCCCGACTTGGCGACGGCGCATACATGACGTCGGTGCTCACGTCGCACTATGGGGGCTCTTGGCGATCCTGTCCCGCGGCGACGACGCCCCTTGGCGCCGAACCGGTGGATCAGCGCGACCGAGTTACCGGAACCGTGCGCATCGGTCGACGATCCATCGTCCGGCCATTTGTGCTGCTGACGAATCGGCACTACCCGCAGAAGCGATTCGAGGACATGCTGCCGGTCATCGCCCGGGTCCGCCAGCGGTACCCAGCCGCCACGCTGGTGATCACCGGCTCTGACACGCCATACACGGACGTGCTTAGGCGCCAGGCCGACGCGCTCGGACTTCGTCAAGCCGTCAGGTTCATGGGACTGATAAGCGAACAGGAGCTCGCAGCGTTGTATGAAGCCGCAGCGGTATATGTCTATCCCTCGCCTGACGAGGATTTCGGCATGGGCATCGTGGAGGCGATGGGTCGCGGCACACCTGTCGTCGCCTGGGATCACTCCGGGCCGACAGGCATCATCACCGATGACGTGGACGGGCGGCGCGTTCCGCTTGGCGACATCGAGGCATTCGGGGATGCGGTGCTCGCGCTGATCGACGACCCGCACCTTCGGGAGCGGCTGGGCCGCGCTGCCTGGCATACGGCGTGTAGTCGGTTCTCATTCCGCGCCCATGCCGAGCTGCTTGAGACGGCACTGCGTGAGGCCGCACTTTGATACGTCGGTCGCGCTCAGCGATCCGGGCCTTGGTCAAAGCGCTGATCCCTGGTCGCTGGCGTGCGCCGCTGGTCGGCCTTGTGGGCGGCAACCGTCTCCTTCGTCGGATGCTCGCGAACCACGCGGACGTTGCTGTGATCGAGGCGGAGCTCGTCGCGCTGCCACGAGAGGGCTGGACCTCTTTCAGACACGGGAACCCGACGAATCGTCGGACAGAGAGGGTCGTCGAGATCCCTTGGGTGATCTCGCGCTACAGAGGCGAGCCGCGAGTTCTTGACATCGGGCCGGCCTTCGCGCATCCGGTTTACACCGACCGTCTAACTGCTCTCGGCATTCCCGACCTAAATGGCGTCGACTTGTCCACGCGCCGGATCAGGGGCATGCGCCTGATCCGGTCCGACGTACGTGCGATGCCGTTTGCGGATGGCTATTTCGATCTGGTGCTCTGCATATCAGCGATCGAACATGTCGGCCTCGACAACTCGCGTTACGGCGTGGCCGATGGACCGGCCGTCGATGGCGACGTCGCTTCGTTACGCGAGATCCGGCGCGTGCTCGCGCCCGGCGGACGGGTTCTGATCACCGTGCCGTTCGGCCGAGCCGAGCAGGGCTCGTGGTATCGGCAGTACGACCTCGACACTTGGCGCGCACTCGTCCGTGGCGGGGAGATGATGGAGAACGAACTGATGCTGTACGCGCACGGCGACCGCGGTTGGGGGCAGGTGACCGATCCGCACGAGCTCGCGGCGCGGGCGTACGCGGAGTCCGGCCTGCCGGGCGCGCCGGCGGTCCTATGCGCGACGCTCGTTCACGACCTCAGCGCCGCTCGAACGTAGGCCGTGCGGCACTCGGTGGCGTACCGCGCCCAGGTTAGTCGCGCGTTCAGTCGCTGGCCGTTCGCTATGAGCCGCGACCGTAGCTCGGGCTCCGTCGCGAGGCGGAGGATCGCGGCGGCGAACGCGGTCACGTCGTGTGGCACAACGAGCGCCGCCGCGGCTGCCCCGAGTACCTCGCTCGCGCCCGCTTCTGACGAGATGACGGTCGGGGTGCCAGCAGCCAGCGCTTCAAATGGCGTCAGTCCCCAGCTTTGGTGGCCGCCAGCCGTAACGATGAGGGCGTCGCTGTCGCGATAGCGCTCGACCAGTGAGGGCAGGTCAAGATCGCGCTCGATGGCGACGAAAGGCCGGACCGCCAGCGACTCGGCGACGGACTCCACCGCCGCCCGCTCTGGACCGTCACCAATGACAGTCAGCCGCGCGTCAACCCCGAGTTCCCGCGCGGCTGCCAGGACCTGAACCGCCATGACTGGCTCCTTCTGCGGGTGCAGCTTGGCTACGAAAAGCAGCGAGAAGGCGCCATCGCCCCCACGGTGCAGCGCCTCGAAGTCCCCCAGGTCGACGCCTGGCCGGATGACGGTCGCATCTCGACGGTATGTGGCGCGGACGGTCGAGCGCGTCTTCTCGCTGAGTACCAGGATCTCTCGCGGTACGCGGGCGGCGACCGCACTCAGCTGCGAGCCGACGCGCCATGCCAACGCGTCGAGCATGCCGAGACGTTTCGCCTGATCCGTGGGAAGCGGCTCGGGCACCTCATTACAGGTCCACACGACCGGTCGGTGTCGCAGGACGCCTGCGATGGCCGCGACGAGGGGCGCGGGGAGGTTATGAGGGTTCAGGACGTCGGCCCGCCGAGATGCTCGTAGGGCTATCCCGAGCAGAACAAGCGGACCGAGGAGGTACGCCAACGGCCGCGAACGTTCGAAGAGGCGAGCGAGCCACCGCGGCGGGAGGGCATATGTCCGCTGGGACACGATCGCGGGCAGGCCATGCGGAGCAACGTATAGCGCTGCGATCGGCGCCTCGTCACCGGCCGCTTCGAGCGCTGCCGCAAGCTGCACGCTCAACAGCTCGGCCCCCCCGGCGCGGATCCACGGTTGGACGATGAGCACACGCACGAGTGGATTCTCGGCCGTTGCGCGGAGCCTGTCAGGCCGCCGTCCGGACCCTCTGTAGATAGGCCAGCGCCGCGGCGGCATCGACCAAGCCGGCGCCCACAGCATTGGGGTCGCCAACGTCAATCTCTCGAGCGCTGGCGAGGATCGCACGACGCACGCGGCCCGCACGGGCGTGCGCGGTGCCACGCGAGCCCATCGCTTCGATCAGCAGCGCGCAGATCCCCGCGACGTGTGGGGTGGCCATCGAGGTCCCGCTCATCCGGACGTAGCGCGGCGGCACGACGCAGGGATCGCCGGAGAGCACGGCCGCTCGCGCGCTCGTGATGCCGGTGCCGTAGCCGCAGCTCGCGCCGCGGGTGACGCCTCCGCCGACCGCGACGACGTCCGGCTTGCGATAGCGGACGCCGTGCACCGGACC
>DATCPY010000009.1:0-2112 GCA_036569845.1 Candidatus Limnocylindria bacterium
GCGACGACCACGAACCCGGGCAACTCGTTCGGCTCGGCGACCCTGACCGCGAGCAACGACAAGAGCGCGGCGGCGTCACTGATCTCGATCTCGAACATGGTCCCCGGCGACACCGCCAACCGGACCGTGGTCATCACGAACAGCGGCAACGTCGGCTTCACCTACACGGGTGCGATCTCGGCGACGGCGTCAACGGCCCTCTGGACCGACACGACGAACGGCCTCCAGGTCACCGTGAAGCGCGGCGCGACGACCCTCTACACCGGCGCCCTCAAGAACATGGCCCTCGCCGCCTCGGGCACGATCGCCGCGGCCGGCACCGACACCCTGACCTTCGACTTCTCGCTCCCGACGAGCGCTGGCAACACGTTCCAGACGCTCTCCCAGGACTTCACGATCACCTACACGGCGACCCAGCTCGCCGGCGCAGCCCGGTAACTCTCCATCGGGGCGGTCCCGCGAGGGACCGCCCCACCCCCCAACTTCGGAAAGAAGTGGGACACGAAAAAAAGAAAGGAGCACGACGGACATGACCCAGGCACTGAAGCTCACGATCACCGCCCTCATCGTCGTGCTCTTCGCGTTCTCCCTCCTGTTCGTCGGGATCCGCGCCCTCGGCATGGCGACGTTCGTCGTGACGGGTGGCTCGATGGAGCCGACGATCCACAAGGGCTCGCTCGTGATCGACGAGCCGGTCACCGCCGACAAGCTCCGGCTCGGCGACATCATCACCTTCGACCACTACGACCAGACCACGACCCACCGCATCGTGGGCGTCGAGGGCAGTGCCTCCGGCACGATGTTCTCGACCAAGGGCGACGCGAACCAGGTCACCGACCCGGAGCCGCTCAGCTTCCCGGGCCGCGTCGGCCTCGTGAAGATCGCGGTCCCCGGCCTCGGCTACGCGGTCGCCTGGATGCAGTACATCTGGCGGCTCGGCGCGACCCTGGTCGCGGCGATCATCTTCTTCAGCTGCGCCGCGATGGTCTTCCTCCGTAAGGACTCGAGGGTCACCGCGCCGGTGCGCACCGCCCTGAAGACCAAGAAGACCCAGCCGGCCGCAAGCGCCCTGAAGCTCGCTCCGGTCCGCGTTGCGACGGCGAACGCCGACGCGCAGCGGATCTGGGCCGAGCACGAGCGCTGGCTGCAGCAGGCCACTCTCGCCAAGGCGAGGGCCGCCTGATGCGGATGGACCGCATCTTCGCCGCAGCGTTCGTCGTGCTCGTGAGCACGGCGATCATCGGTTTCTCGACCGGCGACACCGGCGCGAGCTTCACCGGCACGACCACGAACCCGAACCAGAGCTGGAACACCCAGAACGTCACGCCGCCGGCGTCGTTCACGAGCGCGACCTCGGCCATCGGCGGCCGGATCGACCTCGTCTGGACCGCCACGGCCTCGCCCGCCGGCGGGCACACCCTGACCTACCTCGTCTACCGCGGCCCGGTCGGCGGCCCGTACCCGACCCTCGTCGGCACGACCGCCGGCCTGACCCTGAGCGCCACGCCCGGCGCCGACGGGACCTACGAATACGTGGTCCAGACGAAGATCGCGCAGGGCGCGGGCTTCTTCACCTCCGGCAACAGCGCTACGAAGAGCAATAAGTCCGACCGGACCGCGCCGGCGATGTCGGTGACCTGCAACGGCGCGGCGTGCTCGGCAGGCTGGTACACGGCGACCGTCGCGGTCGTCGTGAGCGGCAACGACGGCGCGGGCGTGGGCATGGGCACCGCGACCTACAAGATCGACGCCGCCGCCCCGAACACGGTCGCCGCCCCCGCCGCGTTCAACGTGAGCGGCGACAGCGCCGGGCACACCGTCGTCTACTCCGGGGCCGACACCCTCGCGAACGCGAGTGGCAACTCGAGCCAGACGATCAAGATCGACGGCACGGCGCCGACGGCCGCCACGGGCGTCAACTCCGCGAGCAACCCCGGCAACCCATCCAATGTCGATGTGACCTGGACGGCGGGCACCGATGCGACCTCAGGCGTGGCCAGCTACACGGTCCGCTGGGTTCAGGCGAACGCGTGCCCCGCCGCGACGCCGGCCAACTACCCGAACTCCGCGGCCGCCGGCAACGTGACGGCCTACAACATCGCTCCGCTGACG
>DATCPY010000010.1:0-2647 GCA_036569845.1 Candidatus Limnocylindria bacterium
AGATCCCCTCGGCCAGATGCTCGTCGTGGGCCATGCGGCCGCGCTCGGACCAGCGGTACAGCGAGACTTTGCGCGGGACGATGTCCGCGTAGAAGAGACCCCCCGGCCGCAGGACGCGGACCATCTCGCGGATCACTCGGCCGGGCTCGCGGAAATGCTCGAGCAGGCCACCGGAGAGCACCACGTCGAACGATCGATCGGCGAACGGCAGGGAGAGCGCGTCGCCGAACAGCGCGGTGCCCGGCAGCGCGCTTCGGCGCAGGTTCTCGCGGACCGCGCGGACGGAATACGGCGCGTAATCGAGCGCGACGAGGCGGTACGGGCGCTCCTGGCCGAGGCGGATGAGGAGCCGCCCCGAGCCCGCGCCGACCTCGATCGCGTTCCCCGTGAGCGGCAGCATCGGCCGCAGGTAGCGGACCTTCGTCTCATCGATGAAGTTGTAGACGTCGCGTCGCGCCGGGTCGTAGAGCTCGGTCTCGCGGATCGGGCGGTCCCACGCGGCGGCGTCGCCCTCGCGGTACCGGGCCTCGTGCTCCTCGTGCGCGTGCGCGGCGTCTGCCACTAGCGAAGCTGCAGCGCGAACCGCAGGGCGTCGTCGAACTCAGCAACGCGGGCGCTCGACAGCGCACCGAACCTGCGCTCGAGCATGCTCTTCTCGATCGTCAGGAGCGTGTCGCAATTGATCGCGCACGTCTCATCGAACCCGTCTCGGTGATCAAGCGAGACCTCCGACGGGATGCCTCGCACCGTCGTCGTGATCGTGGCCACCGTGGTCTGTCCCCGCAGGCCGCGCACATCGCTCCGGGATGCCACGACCACGCGGCGTCGCTTGTCCGTTCGGGCCCACCAGATCTCGCCATGCTCGGTCGGCTTGGCCACGCTAGTCGTCGATCAGGCCGAGCAGCTCGGCGCCCAGACGAGTGACGCCCTGGATATCGTCATCGGTATCCGGGATCGCCTTGTATCCGGCGAAGTAGCGGGCTTCGAGCTCGGCTTCGCTGTGGCGCGCCAGATACTCGCGCGCGGCATCCTGGAGCCAGCGGCTGCGCGGCACGCCGCGGCGCTTGCGGTCATTCTCGATCCCACGCCACAGATCCGACGGGAAGCTCGTGCTCGTGCGGGTGACCGTCTGGCGCTTCACGCCAAGAGTATTACGAAAGTAATACCGGCGGTCAACCCAACGGGGCTCAGTTCATGACGGTGACTGTCACCTGACCGCCGTATTGACCCGTGAACACAAAGCGGGTCTCCGAGCTGTCGACGGCGTTCCTCCCGAAGGTGCAGATGACGGATGAACCCGGGGCGATCACGAGGGCGGTGCAGCCGCTCAAATAGAAGCCGGCGCCAGTGATTCTCGTACTGGTGACGGAGATCGTGCCGCTGGTTTGATCCCCGCTGTTGATGAGCTGGACCGACCCGTTCAGCGCGAGGGCCGCGATGTGGACCGTTGAGGGCACGGCGCCAAGGAAGACCGAACCGCCGGTAGCGGTGAGCGCGGCGCTCGCGGTGCCGGCGGTCGCCCCGCTGACGTTGAGCGTCGCGGTGAGCGGTCCGGAGGTCTGGGCGACGAGCCCGACCGTCACGCCGCAGTTGCTCCCAGCGGTCAGGCTGCTGCAGTTGGTGCCGATGATCACGAACTGGCTGGCGTCGGGCCCGGACAGCGAGATGCTGAGCAGGCCGGTGGGGCCTTGGCCGGTGTCGGTCAGGCTGAAGGTGAACGCCGGCTGCCCGACCCCGATCGCCGCGAGGCCGAAGGAGTAGCTGGGCGGCGTGAAGGCCAACGCCGCGGTGGTGCTGCTGACACCGGTGCCCGTGAGCGTCGCGCTCGCGGTCGAACCCGACCCGCTCACGCTCAGCGTCGCGCTGATCGGACCGGAATGGTTCGCCTGGAGGTTCACTTCGATCCGGCAGAATTGGCCGCCTAGCTCGAGGATCGCGTTCGCGCACTCGTTCGTGAAGATCCTGAATTGCGCGGCGTCCGCGCCCGTGATCGCGACCGTGAGCGGGCCTGCGGGCGACGGGCCGACGTTCGACACCTCGAAGAAGGTGCTGAGCGACGCCGGGCCGCCTACGACCAGCGTGCCGAAGTCGTACTGGTCCGGACCGATGGACAGGACGGCACCGCCGCCGCCACCGGTGCTGCCAGCGCACGTGAAGGTGATCGAGCCGCCGGTCCCATAGACGACCTGGACCGTGCCGGGCGTCGCGCTGCTCGTGTTGCACGGACGACCGACGAGATCGTCGAGCGAGCCGATGCCCGCACCGGTTGCACCGGTCGCGCCCGTGTCGCCTTTGTCGCCCTTCGGTCCTTGCGGACCGGTCGGACCCAACGCACCCGCGATGCCCTGCGAACCTGTCGCGCCTGTCGCGCCGGTCGCGCCAGTGGCGCCGGTCGGTCCGGTCGCTCCGGCGATCCCCTGCGCACCGGTCGGACCCAACGCACCCGCGATGCCTTGCGAACCGGTCGCGCCGGTCGCGCCATTCGCACCACTCGCGCCGGTGGCGCCGGTCGCACCAACGGCGCCGGTCGGTCCCGTCGCTCCCGCGATCCCCTGCGCACCGGTCGCGCCAGTCGCGCCGGTTGCGCCGATGGCACCAGTTGCGCCGGTTGCGCCGGTGTCGCCCTTAGGACCTTGCGCTCCGGTCG
>DATCPY010000011.1:0-8016 GCA_036569845.1 Candidatus Limnocylindria bacterium
CGCAGGCGCTTTCTCACCGCGGCCTGCGGCCGCGTCAGCCGCAGGCGCTTTCTCACCGCGGCCTGCGGCCGCGTCCGCCGCAGGCGCTTTCGCCGCGGCACCGCGGGCGGGCCGCGGCGCGGCCTCGGTCCGCTCGCGTACCTGTTGTGCGACGACGAGCGTGTCCGGGCCCATCGCCGCCTCGCGCGCGGATGTCTCGTCCGGCGGGACGATGAGGGGGTTCGGCTTCATCTGATCCTCGAGCCGGCCCTTGTACGCGCGGTCCCACGGCGCCTGGAGCAGGATCCCGAACCGCTTCTTCGGCTGCGGCAGCTCGCGCTGCAGGAAGAGCAGGGTATCGCGGCCCGCGTTCCACATCGGCGGCCGTCTAGCCGAGAGCACCGCGGAGAACTGCAGGGCGGTGAGGCCACGCGCCGCGTCGCTCCCAAGGTCGAGGTCGCCGCAGAAGAGGACGCCACCGGCCTTGCGGCCAAGCACGACGGTCGCGCCGTCGCCGTCGTCACCGACGCGGATGACCTGCGCGTCCGGACGGACGAGCTCCTCCGTCTTCAGCACGAGGTCCGCGCCGCCGGGGATGAAGTGCGCATCGTCCTCGTGCGCCGCGATCTGGATCCCGAGGGCGTCGCGGTACTTCGCGGCGTCCTCGCCGCGCGCGCCGTTCGTGATGAGGAGGACCGAGGCCGGACCCGCGCCGCGGATCAGCCGGAGCGCGCGCTCGCTGAACGCCGGCGCGTCGATGAGCAGGTTGCCGCGCGCGCGATCGAAGACGATGTACTGGCGCTCGTCCTCGAGGGGCTCATACAGCTCGAAGATCCACGAGCGGAGCTGGTGAATGTCTATCCGATCATGCTATTAGTTTCGGCAGGACGAGCGACCCGTCGAGCCGGATGAGCTTCCGTGCAGCTTCGGCCTTCGCGATCGCCCGCTGCGCGACCGGCTCGTCCCAATCGAACAGCCGCACCAGCTGCTTCTCGGTGACCGCTCCGGCGAGCTCCACGGTCCGCGCAGTGAGGGCCGCGGTCGCGTCGGCCGACGCCAGCCGCTCGGCCGCCCTCGCGGTCTCGGGGTACCGCCGAAGGAACAGGTCGTAGGTGTAGTTGTAGTCCTCGCGGCCTTCACCGACCGCGCGAACGCGGGCCACGTACATGAGCCGCTGCACTTCGTCGATCGCCTTGCCGTACGCGGCGCGGCCCTCCTTCGACGTGATGCCGAGCTCCGCGCGCATGCGCTTCGTCTGGGTCTCGCCGTTCTGCGCCAGGAACTCGATGATCCGCCGCGCGACGTCGGACAGCCGCCCGGCCCGCACGTCCGCCTCGTGATCGTTGTCCTCGCCGGCCCGTCCGAACGTCGCATAGAAGGTCGGAAGGAGCTTCATCGAGACGAAGGTGGGCTTTCGCGCGAGCAACGTGCCGTAGTAGAGCTTCTTCTCCTCGGCGAGCTCGTCCTTCCAACCCCACATCCAGCCCCACCTGCGCCCCTCGTCGTTCGTCGACAGGTGATCGAAGCACGCCGGGATCGGCGCATCGCCGGTGCGCAGGGTGAACGCGAACGCGAAGCCGACCGCGTCGATGAGCGTGACGAGCTGACCGGCGTTGCGCACTCGATGCGCCTTGCGGAGAGCCTCTCGATGCCGTTCGACCTTGACCGACGTTTCCACGGAAGAGGAGTTTTACCTAAGACAGAAAGAGCGCGACCAGGCCGCTGATGACGATGACGCGCATGGCCCGCGTCGCCGATCGCCCGAGCGCGGCGTACTCGCGCCGGGCTGGGCTGGTCGCGGGAAGCTCGTCGAAGTCGCGCACCTGCGCCCGGAACGTCCGCGCCACGGACGAGGCCCAGAGGCTGGCGTAGAGCGTCGCGACCGCGAGGACCGCGAGCGCGACCCACCGCGCGACCAGGCGCGGGCCCACGTCAGCGTCCTCGAATGCGAAGAGCTTGAGGATGCTGGTCACGACGAGCATGACGAGGGCGAGGCCGGCGAGCTGGTCGTAACGGCGTGACGGCCCGCCCTGCACGATCGCTCCGCCGACGAGCAGCGCGAGCGCCAGGTGATAGAGGAACTGCAGGATGTCGAAATAGAGCGTGTCCACGGGCGGTCGATCGTACGTGAGGACTTTCCGGCGCGCACCCGTCGTTATCCTTGTCCGCATGGGGAGCTATCGCGACTACTTCTCCGAGCTGCGCACGCACGTCAAGGAAGCGACGCCCCAGGAGGTCCAACAGCTCCTGAACGGCGACGTGCAGCTTGGCGATGTCCGCGAGAAGAACGAGTGGGACGAAGGCCACCTGCCAGGAGCTGCCTTCGTCCCGAAGAGCTACCTCGAGCAATGGGCCGAGGAGCGTCTCCCGAGCAAGGACAAGCCGACCATCCTCTACTGCGCCGGCGGCATCCGTTCGGTGATGGCGGCCGATGCGCTCCAGAAGCTCGGCTACACGAACGTCATCTCGATGTCCGGCGGCTTCAACAAGTGGAAGGACTCCGGGCTGCCGTGGACGCGACCGGAGAGCCTCGCGCCGGCACAGGCCCAGCGGTACGCACGCCACCTGCGCATCCCGGAGATCGGCGAACACGGCCAGCTCACGCTGTTGCGCAGCAAGGTCCTCCTGATCGGAGCGGGCGGTCTCGGGTCGCCGGCCGCGCTTTACCTCGCGGCCGCGGGCGTCGGCACGCTCGGGATCGTCGATTCGGACGTCGTCGACGCGACGAACCTCCAGCGCCAGATCCTGCACAACACCGAGCGGCTGGGCCAGCCGAAGGTCGCGTCGGCGCGCGAGACGCTCACCGCGCTCAACCCCGACGTCACGGTGAACGGATACCAGGAGCGGCTCACCGCCGAGAACATCGACCGGATCATCGCCGGGTATGACGTCATCGTCGACGGGTCGGACAACTTCCCCACCCGGTACCTCGTCAATGACGCGTCGGTGAAGCACAAGATCCCGGTGGTCCACGGGAGCATTTACCGCTTCGAGGGCCAGGTCACGGTCTTCAAGCCGTACCCACCGATCGACGCAGCCGATCGGTTCGAGCAGGGACCGTGCTACCGCTGCCTGTTCCATCAACCGCCGCCGCCCGAGCTCGCACCGTCGTGCGCCGAGGCCGGCGTGCTGGGCGTGCTCCCCGGCATCATCGGCTCGATCCAGGCGAGCGAGGCGATCAAGCTGCTCCTCGGCATCGGCGAGCCCCTCATCGGCCGCTATCTGCTGTTCGACGCGCTGGACACCACGTTCCGCGAGGTCAAGCTGCGCCGCGATCCGGAGTGCCCGGTCTGCGGCGAGCGCCCGACGATCACCGAGTACATCGACTACGAGGGCTTCTGCCAGTCGCCGTCGGAATGGCAGGCCGAACACGCGCCGGCGAAGGGGATCGAACCCGCCGCGCGCTAGTCGGTATCCTCAGGCAGATGCGCCGAACGTTCGCGGTCCTCGCTGCCATCGCCATCGCCGCGGTCGCCTGCACGCCTGCGACCACGACGGTCTCCCCGGTGCCGGAGAAGACCGGCGACTTCAAGCAATCCAAGCTCGACATCGCCTACTCCTTCCTGTCGGACGCCTCGGTGCACAAGCCGACGACGAAGGCACTGCTCACCGGCGCGCTCGACGCGATGAAGGCCGAGGCGAAGAACAGCGGCGGCTCCGACGATGTCGCGACGCCCGACTTCACGACGGACACGGAGACCAACCTCGCCGACTTCAAGAAGTTCGCCGCGGTCGCAGGCGCGCTCGCGGCGAAGAACTCGCAGCTGTCGGCCGACCGGCTCGCCGAGGCGGGGATCGTCGGGTTGATGCGGGCCGACCCTGACTGCCACACGTACTACCTCGACGGGAAGGGCGGCTCGAAGACCTCGCGGCTCGAGGTGCCGAAGGGCAGCGGGCCCCAGATCCCGAGCGGCGGCACGTTCCTGCAGCAGCAGCCGGACGAAGCCGGTCTGCAGGCGAAGATGCTGGATGGCGGGATCGTCTACATCACCTGGCACGAGTTCCTGGCGACCGGCACGTACAAGGTGACCAACGCCGTGAAGGCCGTGCTCGACAAGGCCGTCGCCGCTGGCGCCAAGGGCTGGCTGTTCGATCTGCGGGCCAATGTGGGCGGCGAACCGCCCGACGTCATGTGGAGCTGGTTCCTGAACGGCGAGCAGACGCTGAAGGTCACGGTGAAGACCGGCAACGCCGGCACGCAGAGCGCGAACAAGGATCTGCGCCTCGGGCCGGCGTACCAGCTGCCGATCGCGATCATCCTCAACGACCGCGGCGGCTCGTCGCCTGAGGTACTTTCGGCCGGGCTCAAGGAGAACAAGCGCGCGACGATCGTCGGCTCGAAGTCGACCGGCTGCCTCGGCGCGACGAGCAGCTCTCCCCTCAGCAGCGACGGCTCGCAGCTGTACGTGGTGCAGTCCGAGTTCGTGGGCGCGATCACCGGCGCGAAGTACAACAACATCGGCATCCAGCCCGACGTTCCGGCCGACGACGCATCGGCGGTCGCCGCGGCGACGAAGGTTCTGCTCGACAAGATCGCCGGCAAGTGACCTCGCGCTACCGCCCAGCGGCGGTCGCGCTCGCCCTGTTGCTGACCGCGTGCACCTTCTCTGCGACGCCGACGCCCTCCGGTCCGGAGAAGGTCACGATCACCGACAAGACCGCCGCGGAGCTCGTCGCCGTGATGAACGCCTGGGAGACGGCGATCGGCAAGAAGGATCTGGCCGGATTCCAGACGACCATCGACCTCACGCGTGCCGCGTTCCGCCGCTGCCAGTCCGAGATCTTCGACATCGCGTCCCGCCAGGGATTCGCGCCGTTCGAGGTGAAGATCGCGAAGGTCGAGCCGTATCTCGGCACGTACGCGCGCGCCTACATGGGTGACGATGTGAATGGGTACTCGCGCGTGTACTTCCGGCGCGAGGGCGGCAAGTGGATCCGCAGCGAGCCCCTCGACACGGAGCTCGGTGGCGATCGGACGAAGACCGTCGACGGGCTGCTCCTGAGCTACTACGGCATCGATGACGACGTGATCGACAGATATGCGGCAGCGGGCAACGCCGTTCGCGCGTTCTTGCTGAAGCAGGCCGAGGGTCACACGTCGACCGGCCAGGCATTCGGGCTGCGCATCTTTCCCACCCGCGGCGCGGCCGGCCCGAGCGTCGGGTGCGCCGTCGGTGGGAACCTGGCGCTCACGGCGACCGATCCGCTCGTGCGGATCTACAGCAATTCGCTGTCGTTCAGATCGGACCTTTCGACGGTGACGGAATCGACGTCAAGCATCATCCGGCACGAGGGCCTGCATTGGCTGCAGGACCAATTCAGCTTCGGCGTCTTCGCGCGCCTCCCGTTCTGGCTCGGTGAAGGCTGGCCCGACTTCATCGCTCAATCACGCAACGTGGCGGCGAAGAAGAACGTCGTCTGCAATACCGCGACCCCGACCTACAAGCAGCTCGAAGACGGCGTGCTGCAAACGCCCGAGACGCCGCCTGAGCTGCCCGGGCAGTACTACTCGTTCGCGAACACGATGGTCGAGTACGTCTACAAGATCGGGGGCGCGAACGCGTACTGGGATCTCATGACCGTGTACAAGGCCGGCGTGGACGCGAAAGTGAACCTGCCAAAAGTGCTCAAGGTCAGCCCCGACGAGTTCTATTCAGGCTGGCTCATCTGGGTGAAGCAGACCTACTGCTGAAAATGGTGTAGCCGGCAGAGCGGTCGAGCGAGCCCTTCCGCCTCGGTCGTACGGATTGCGGTACGGACCATCCATTCGCTGACCCGTATTTGGTACCTCTAGGCGGTTGTCGGTGCCTCCACGCGCTCGGTATGGTCCTCCTACGACTCAGTGGGATACGGGAAGGGGACACCGAACGTGAGCGTGACCGTCGCACGCGTGGACAACGTCGCGGTGGCGCCCGCCATCGCTCTCGACGCGTTCGGCCCGATCCCCGACGTGATCGACCGGGCCCGCAGCGGCGATCGCGCCGCCTTCGCGGAGCTCTACGACACGTATGTCGACAACGTCTACCGCTACCTCCTCTACCGCGTCCGTGAGCCCTCCGACGCGGAGGACCTGTGCAGCGAGGTGTTCACCCGCGCCTTCGCGAACATCCACCGCTACCGCTGGCAGGGCAAGTCGTTCCTCGCGTGGCTGTACACCATCGCCCGCAATGCGGTCACCGATCGCCGCCGCCGCGACCGGCCGACGGTCGAGATCGACAACGCCTTTGGCCTGTCCGACGACGCGCCGACCGCGCACGAGCGCGCGGTCCACGGCGAGGCCGTCGACGCGCTGCGCGGCGCCGTGCGTCACCTCACGACCGAGCAGCAGGAGGTCCTCGTCCTCCGGTTCGTGGAGAACCGCTCGAGCCGCGAGGTCGCGAAGCTCCTGGGCAAGAACGAGGGCGCGATCCGAGCCCTTCAGTTCCGGGCCCTCGGTCGCCTGCGCAAGCTCATGCGCGAGGACCCGCTTAGTTAAGACCTGGCTAAGAGCCAGCGTCCAGGCACCCTCGTCGCTCGTACACTCGGACACCGATGAGCCGCTTCCGCCCCGTCCTCTTTCTCGTCGCCGCGCTCATCGTGTCGTCCTGCGCGGCGGTCCAGGAGCTCCCCCTCCCGCGAGCCCAGACCGACTTCGCGACGGCCGAAGCCGCGTTCAACATCCTCATCGAGCGGCACGTCGACAAGCCCGGGTCGCCGCAGCTGCTGAATGCCGCGCTCGACGCGGTGCAGACGCTGCTGGTGAAGATGGGCGACCCCTCACAGACCGTGACGAAGCCGGCGTTCACCGGCAACCCGCCGTCCGACTTCGCGAAGTTCGCCTCGACCCTCAACGACGTCATCGCCGCGAACCCGAAGGAGGACCCGAAGCTCGTCGAGCAGCAGGCCACCGACGGGATGGCCCGCTCGATGAACGAGTGCCATACCTACTACCTCGACCCCTCTCGCGCGAAGGGCTTCAACGCGCCACCAGCGGAGTACTCGGGCATCGGCGCGACGATCACCTCGCCCGGTCCGAACGAGCTCGTCGAGGTCGCGCAGGTCTTCCCCGGAAGCCCCGCCGAGAAGGCCGGCGTGAGGAAGGGCGACAAGATCAAGACCGTCAACAGCAAGGACATGCTCGGGCTGACTTCGGAAGAGGTCGCGAACACGATCAAGGGGCCCGAGGGCACGACGGTGACCATCGTGTTCGTGCGCAACGGCGTCGACACGCCGATCTCGATCGTGCGCGGCAAGGTGACCCCGCCACGGGTCATCGATCAGACCGATGACGGCAACATCGGCTACATCTACGTTTCGCAGCTCAACGGCGACGTCTCGAACCAGGTCGCCCAAGCGGTGAAGCGCCAGAACGACGCGGGCGTCGTCGGCCGCGTCCTGGACCTGCGCGACGACCCGGGCGGCGACCTGTCCGCCGCCGTCGATATCGCGAGCATCTTCATGAAGAACGTGACGATCGTCTACCAGGTCGGCCGCGACGGGAACCGCACGCCGCTCCGCACGAACGACCGGATGTACATCGACAGCCCGAAGCCGCTCGTCGTGCTCGTGAACAAGAACTCCGCGTCGGGCGCCGAGATCATCGCCGCCGGCGTGCGGGCGAACGGCGTCGGCACCGTCATGGGCACGCAGACCGCGGGCTGCGTCGGCATCGGCCAGCCACGTGAGCTTCCGGACGGCGGCATCCTCCTCGTGACCATCGCGCGCATGGAGGATGCGAAGACCGGAGAGGCCCTGAACGGACCGGGCAAGGGCATCGTGCCGGACAAGCCGGTGGCAGCGGACGCGAACACCGGCACCGACAACCAGCGCATCGCCGCGGACGCCTTCATCCGGAGCGGCGGCAAGAGCTAGGAGCCGGCGAGCCCCAGTCCCACGAGGCCCGCGAGCAGCACGACCACTCCGACGTACTGATTCGGCGCGAGCCGCTCGCCCAGGACGGTGATCGCGAGGAGCGCGGGGATGATCGGGTAGACGCCGCTCCCGGTCGCGACGATCGATGCGTAGCCGCCCTGCACGCCGAGCACATAGAAGACGTTC
>DATCPY010000012.1:0-4873 GCA_036569845.1 Candidatus Limnocylindria bacterium
CGCGGAGATCGCGGCCCGGAGATCCTCACGCGACAGCACGCTCACTGAGCCGGATGCTAGGCGGGCGGCCGGTCGGATGCCACACTTCGCTGGTGCTCGCCACTCGCACGTTCCTCTTCTCCGACCTCCGCGACTACACGCGCTTCGTCGAAAAGCACGGCGACGAAGCTGCGCGCACGCTCATCCAGGACTACCGGCGGATCGTTCGGGCGGAGATCGCGAAGCACGAGGGTGCCGAGGTCAAGACCGAGGGCGACTCCTTCTACGTCGTCTTCACGAACGCACGTGCCGCGGTCGCCTGCGCGAGCGCGATCCTGCGGGAGGCCGCCGCCTACTCGAAAGAGCGGCCCGCGCGGCCGATGGAGATCGGCGCGGGGATCCATGCCGGAGAGCCCGTGCCGCACGAGGGCCAGTACGTCGGATCGGCGGTGATCGTGGCCGCGCGCCTCGCGCAGCAGGCCGCTGCGGGCGAGTTGCTGGTGAGCGAGGTCGTGCGCGCACTCCTGCCGAAGACCGAAGCGCCGCGGATGTCCGAGCGCGAAGGGCTGGTTCTCAAGGGGATCGCCGAGCCACCCCGCGTGTTCAGCGTCACCTGGCGCGGCGGAGCCTCGCGCGGCGTGGCCACGCCCGAGGTGGCCATCGAGGCAGCCGAACCGCTCTCGCGTCAGGTCCTTTGCCCGATCGTGGTCGGCCGCGATGCCGAGCTCGGCGTGCTCACCGCCGCGCTGGCTGACGCGGCCTCGGGCCGCGCGCGCACGATCCTCGTCTCCGGCGAAGCCGGCCTCGGGAAGAGCGCGCTGCTGCGGCGCTTCCGTGAAGCGGCCACCGCGGCCGGCGCGCGTGTGTTGGTGGGCGAGTGCAGCGAGGTCGAGGCCCGCCGGCCATTCGGACCATTCATCGATGCCCTCAGTGGCGCAGCCATCCCGCTGCCGACCGACCTGAGCCAGGGCGGACCGGGCGCGGAGCCGATCGGTGAGGCCGAGCGGTACCGCGTGCATCAAGGGTTCGCCGAGCGGATCGTCCAGACGGCTCGCGATGCGCCGCTCGTCCTCGCGATCGAGGATCTGCATTGGGCAGACGAGGCGACCTACGAGCTGGTCCCCTATCTCGCTCGCAAGCTGCGCGATGCGCGGGTGCTGTTGCTCGCGACGTATCGCTCCGACGAGCTCCATCGCCTCCACCCGCTCAACCACGTCCTCGCGGAGCTCGCGCGCGGACGGCTCGTCGAGGACGTGCGGCTGCACAAGCTGTCGCTCGAGGAGACCGGTACCGTGCTGCGCGCGGCGATGGGCCTGAACCGCCCGCCGACGACCGCGTTCCGTCAGGCGATCTGGGATCGCACGGAGGGGAACCCGTTCTTCATCGAGGAGATCCTCCGCGCGCTCATCGAGAAGGGGGAGCTCGCGTACCGTGACGGCGCCTGGCGGCGGACCAAGGAGGTCGCGGACCTCGCGATCCCGGTGTCCGTTCGCGATGCCGTGCAGCAACACCTCCTGGCGATGGAGCCGACCGCTCGGAAGGTGATCCAGATCGCCGCGGTCATCGGGCCTCGGTTCGAGTTCGACCTTCTGGCCGAGGTCAGCGGTGTCGGCGAGCAGCAGGTCCTCGACGCCATCAAGAGCGCGATCGACCAACAGCTCGTGCGCGAAGACGTGGACGCCGCGGACGACGCCTACGCCTTCCGGCACGCGCTGTCGCGGGAGAGCGTCCTCGGGGAGCTGCTCCAGCGCGAGCGGCGCCTGCTGCATCGCGCGGTCGGCGAGGCGATCGAGCGGCGGACCGGCGGCAGCGGGCGCGCGGAGGATCTGGCGTATCACTTCGATCAGGCGCGCGACGCGGCGAAGGCCTACCGCTATCACCAGGCCGCCGCGGCGGAGGCGGAGCGGGTGTTCGCCTTCGCCCGCGCACTCGGCCACCTCGAGCGCGCGGCCGAGCTCGCCGACGACGACGATCCGCAGCTTGGCGACCTCGAGCTCAGGCTCGGGTCGGTGGCCTCCAACGCCGGGGACGCGGCGCGGGCCGACCGAGCCGCCGCGGAGGCTCGCGCGTTCTATGCCGCACGCAACGACGAGCGAGGGCTGGCCGTCGCCATGCGTCAGCACTCGCTGTATCGCTGGACGCTCGGCGACACCGAGGGCGCGCGAGACCTCGGCCGGGAAGCCGTCTCACGCCTCGAGCCGCTTGGCAAGACGGGCGATCTCGCGTCCGCGTACGGCACGGTCGCGCGCCACGCGATGCTGGCAGGCGACGATCGCGACGCGATCGCCTTCGGCCAACGCGCGCTCGCGCTCGCTCGCGAGACCGGCGAGCGGGACGCTGAGGTCCACGCGCTCATCACGGTCGGGACCACCCGCGCCAACATCGGCGACGACGACGGTGTCGCGCAGATCCGGGAAGGTATCGCGCTCGCCGAGCGATATGGATTCGTCGACGCGGCGCAGCGCGGCTACCAGAACCTGGTCGTGTCGCTGCTGCTGCGACATGGCAGTGACGCAGAGAGGCGGCGGGTGCACGAAGAGGCGCGAGCGCATGCGCGGCGATATGGCGTTCGACCCACGAACCAGCTCAACCGCGAGGTCATTTTTGCCTTCAGTGACGGAAACTGGGACGCGGCCATCCGGATCGCGGAGGACGAACAGGACGACACGATCTGGTCCGCGGCGCGCGAGATGACAGCCGCGCTCATCATCGCGGCACGGGAGGGCCCCGAGCACGCCCTGCAGCGGATGGACGGGCCGTGGCGGCGTCTCGTTGCGGCGCGAGACCCGCAATGGGCTATCGTCGCGACCGCTGGGGCGGCGATCCCCTACCTTGGCGGCGATCCTCGACGCGCACTCGAGCTGTGCGAGCCTCTTGTACCGCTGTTCGACCTGCCGGTGCTGCCGTTCCCGCGGGTCTGTGAGCCCGCCGTGGTGATCGCGTTGCTCGCGGCGCACGGCCGGGAGGACCCTGCCGCACTCGAACGCTGGGCGGCGTTGGCCGCGGGAAGACGCAGTGACGACAAGGTCGTGATGATCCCGGACGTGGCCGATGCGCTGCGACGGGCGCGCGATGGCAGCTCGCAGAACGCCGCGGCAACGATGGCCGCGGCGCTAGAGCAGTTCGGCGGCGATGGCATGGATGTCGGCCTGGCACTGCTGCGGGAGTTCGCGGCCAAGCTCTTCGCGACCGCGGGCGATCCGGCGCGTGCGGCGACGATGATCGCGCCGGTCGTCCACTGGTTGCGCCGTGGCGATGGCCAGTGGTACCTGCGGCGCATCGAGACGTGGGCCGCGGAGCGCGGCGTGACGCTGCCCGACTGATGAACCTGTCGCCGAAGCCGGTGTCCGCCTCCCAGACCGTGTTCAGCAAGACGATGCTCCCCAGCGACGCGAACCCGTCGGGCAACGTCCACGGCGGCGAGATCATGCGGCTCATCGATGAGTGCGCCGGCGCGGCCGCGACGCGCCACGCCCGGCAGCGGGTCGTCACGGCGCGAGTGGACGAGCTCTCGTTCGTCGCGCCGGTGTACGTCGGCAACCTCGTGACCGCGCGGGCGTCGGTGAATGACGTCGGCACGAAGAGCATGGAGGTCGGCGTCCGGGTCGACGCGGAGGACCTCCTCACCGGCACGGTCGTGCATGTCTCGTCCGCGTACCTGGTCTTCGTGGCGATCGGCGCGGACGGCAAGACCACCCGGCTCCCGCCGGTGGTCGCCGAGACCGCCGACGAGGTACGCCGGATGGCCGCGGCGAAGGTCAGGCGCGAGCGCCGTCTCGGGCGCTAGCATCCCGCCAGCACCAGGAGGTTCGAGATGAGAGGCGCACGCATCCTGTCCCTGACCGTGGCGACGCTGCTGGTCGCAGCCGCCTGCGAGGCCCCCCGGGCCACGTCGAGCACCACCACGGCTCCCGCTACGAGTACCCGCGCCGCGCCGGACTTCAGCGGGAAGACGTTGAACATCGTGACCGGCGGCACCGGCGGCGTGTACATCGTGTACGGCGCCGGCCTCGCGGACATGCTCACCAAGAAGATGAAGGTCGCGGCGAGCGCGCAGTCCACTCCCGCGTCCGTCGACAACATGAAGCTCATCCGCGACGGCAAGGCCGACCTCGCGTTCACGCTCGCGGACACCGCCTTCGACGCGATCAACGGGAAGAACCGGTTCGCGCCGCCCGAGGGCAAGGTCGACGCGAAGACGATCGCCGTCATGTACTCGAACTACATGCATCTCGTGGCAAAGACGAGCGGCGGCATCAACACCGTCGCGGATCTGAAGGGCAAGCGCGTGTCGATCGGCGCCGCCGGGTCAGGCACGGAGACCAAGGCCATCCGGATCCTCGAGGCGTACGGCCTCAACGCCACCACGGACATCCAGCCCCAGCGCCTGGCCGCGCAGGACTCGGCCGACGCGCTGCGCGACAGCAAGATCGACGCGTTCTTCTTCGACGGCGGCCTCCCGACGAGCGCCGTGACCGACATCGCGAACTCGACGTCGGTCAAGCTCATCGACCAATCAGATGCGATCGCGAAGATGAACGCGAAGTACGGCAACTTCTACTTCGCCGCGAAGATCCCCAAGGGCACGTACAAAGGCACTGACACCGACGTGGTGACGGCGGGCGTGGCGAACCTGCTCGTCGTGCCGTCGAGCTTCGACGCCGCGTTCGTGCAGGCGATCCTCAAGGCGATGTTCGACAACCAGGCCGACCTGGTGCTCGTGCATCCGGAGGCGAAGAACCTCAAGCTCGACACCGCGACCCAGGGTTCGTCCATCGACTTCCACCCTGGGGCGATCGACTTCTATAAGTCGAAGGGTGTCTGGAAGCCCTGATCCGATGAGGGCGATCGCCCTCGGCGTCGCGATCATCGTGCTGACGGGGGTGGCTTTGGC
>DATCPY010000013.1:0-8775 GCA_036569845.1 Candidatus Limnocylindria bacterium
GCGATGCAGCTGACGACGAGCCCGACGTAGCGGATGAACGCGTCGACGAGCGTGAGCTCGGCTCCGGTCGTCTTCACTACGCGGATCTTGAGCGCGCGGTTGCCGAGCGTCTGGCCGTGCCCGTACGAAGACCAGAAGTACAGGAAGTACGCGAGGCCGATGAGCGTCTGGAACCCACTCCCGCCTACCGAATTGCCGCCGAACAGGATGCTGGTCAGGATGCCGCCGACGATCGCCAGGATGACGAAGTCGATGATCGCCGCGAGCGCTCGGGTGAGGAACCCGATCTTCTCGGTGGTCGCGAAGCTCGTTGTTGCTGTCGTTGTTGTCATATCTGGATACTCCCTTCCCGGCGCGAGTGTACGTAGCGACACCCAAATGGGTTAGTACCGGTTTCCTACTTGCCCCCGCAACGCCGCATGACGACGCTGCACATGAGAAAGGGGGGTTCCGTGAGCATTCAGAGCTTCTTCCACGAAGACGACGGTCAGGGCCTGGTCGAATATGCCCTCATCATTGCTGTCATCGCCATCGCGGTGATCGTCGCCATGATCTTCCTGCGCGGTCAGATCCAGAACATCTTCAGCAACATCGGCAACAACCTGACCTAGGCTCAGCCCGCGAATATGTACGAGGGGCGGCGTTCGCCAAACGGCGACCGCCGCCTTTTCGTCCGCGATAGGGGATAGGGATCGACGCACTGCTGGCGGTCCAGAACGCGATCCTCGTCGCCTTCGTCGTGACGATCATCGTCACCGACTGGCGGTGGCATCGCATCCCCAACGCGGCCACCTACCCGGCGATGGTCGTGGGCCTCGTCCTCGGCCTGATCGAAAGCGCCACGAAGACCGGCTTCCCTGGCACGGTGTTCGGCGGCGGCATCCTCGACCACGTCGCCGGGCTCGGCATCGGCTTCCTCCTCGCCTATCCCTTCTACGCGGCCGGCGGCCTGAAGGCCGGGGATGGGAAGTTCCTCATGGCGGTCGGCGCGCTCAAAGGGACGGCGTTCCTCCTCGTCGGCGCCGTGTATGGCGCGCTGATCGGCGGCGTCATCGCGATCGGGTTCATCGTCGCGCGACGAATCGCCGCCCGTCGGGCGGGGACCGGCGAGACGGTCGGCGGGCTGTTGCATACGTGGATCCCGTACGGCGTCGCACTTGGACTGGGCGCCTTGGCATCGCTGGTGCTCGAGATGAGCCGCATATCATGAGTCCCGCCCATGGCTGAGAAGATTCGCATCCTCGTCGTCGATGACATCGTGGAAACGCGCGAAAACCTGGCGAAGCTCATCGGCTTCGAGCCCGACATGACCATCGTGGCCTCCGCGGACGGGGGCCAGCAGGCCGTTGAGTTCGCGAAGCGGGATCGGCCCGACGTGATCCTCATGGACATCAACATGCCGGATATGGACGGCATCACCGCGACGGAGATCATCGCGAACACGGTCCCGGAATCTCCGATCATCATGATGAGCGTCCAGGGTGAGCAGGACTACCTCCGCCGGTCGATGCTCGCCGGCGCGCGCGAGTTCCTGGTCAAGCCGTTCTCCGCCGATGAGCTGGTCAACGCGATCCGCCACGTGCACGAGATCGAGAAGGTCAAGCGCGCGCGCTACCAGCAGCAGGCCGCGCCGGTGCAGCAGAGCGGCGGTGGCGGGGGCGCCGGCGGCCAGAGCCTGACCGCGGTGCTCCAGCCTCAGCGTGGCAAGATCATCACGTTCTTCTCGCCGAAGGGCGGCGTCGGCCGCACGACGATCTCGACGAACCTCGCGGTCGCCCTCCATCAGTCCACCGGTCAGCCGGTGGTCCTCGTGGACGGGAGCCTCCCGTTCGGCGACATCGCGGTCATCTTGAACATGAGCCCGAAGGCCAAGACCATTGCCGACCTGGTCGGCTCGTTCGAGCAGGTCGATGCCGAGGTCCTCGAGTCCGTGCTCGTGCAGCACTCGACCGGCATCAAGGTGCTGCTCGCCCCACCGACGCCGGAGGCGGCCGAGCTCATCACCGGGGCGAACATCAAGAAGGTCCTCGAGACGCTTCGCGAGTCGTACGCCTTCGTCGTCGTCGACACGTGGCCCTCGTTCCAGGAGCAGGTCCTCACGATGCTCGACGTGGCCGACGTGATCCTCACCCTCATGACCCTCGAGATCACGAGCCTCAAGAACGTCAGGGTGTTCATGGAGATCGCCGAGAAGCTCGGCTACGACGACCAGAAGGTGCAGCTCGTCGCGAACCGCAACGACAGCTCCGGCGGCATCAAGGCCTCGGACGTCGAGGCGAGCCTGGCCCGGAAGATCCCGCACACGATCGTCTCGGACGGCCGGGCGCTCGTCCTCGCGGTCAACCGGGGGGTCCCGTTCGTCATCAGTCACCGGGACAGCCAGGTCGCCAAGGACATCTTCATCCTCGCCGACAAGCTCTCCGGGGCTGCCGAAGCGGCCGCCGCGGGGGCCGCGACACCGCAAAAGGCGGCAGCGAAGCAGGGGATGAGGCTGTTCGGCGCCCGGTAGCGGGCACGCATCGCGTCAGATCGGTCTAAGGCCGTTCGATAGCCCAAAAGTGCCCCTTCCGAAGCATCCGACTCCGCCGTTAGGGTCGTAGACTCGCGGCGGAGGGAGCACCCGCTTGACGGGTCTCTTTTGAGGGGTTTGACCTGATATGTCGCTTCTGAGGCGGATCGAAGGCCAGCGTCCGGCTGGCACTCCCGAGGCTCCGGCCACACCCGGCCAGGCGAACGGGCCCGACCAGGGCTCGCTCGGCTCCCAGCCCCCGGCCGCGGGGCCCCTCACCCAGACGGCCGCGCCGACCCGGGACCTGAACCGCGACCTCCGGTCCACGCTGCAGACCAGGATCATCAACAACCTCGACCCGCGGCTGAACCTCTCCGACGTCAAGGCCGTGCGCGCCGAGATCGAGAACATGTTCAACAAGTTCATCGACGAGGACGGCACGGTCATCACCCGTGTCGAGCGTCAGCGGATGCTCGAGCAGATCGTCGACGAGATCCTCGGCTTCGGTCCGATCCAGCCGCTCCTCAATGACGATTCGGTGACCGAGGTCATGGTGAACGGCCCGTTCCGCGTCTACGTCGAGCGCAAAGGCAAGCTCCAGCTCTCCGACGTCACGTTCCAGTCCGACGAGCACGTCATGCGCGTGATCGAGCGGATCATCGCCCCGATCGGCCGGCGCGTCGACGAGTCGAAGCCCTACGAGGACGCGCGGCTCCCGGATGGCTCACGCGTGAACATCATCATCCCGCCGCTCGCACTGAACGGTCCGGTCGTCACCATCCGGAAGTTCCCGAAGTACCGGATCCAGGTCGCGGACTACGTCAAGTTCGGCACCGCCACGAACGAGATGATGGAGTTCCTCCGGGCGTGCGTCGAAGCGCGCCTCAACATGTTCATCTCCGGCGGTACCGGCTCCGGAAAGACGACGCTGCTCAACATCATGTCCGGGTTCATCCCCGAGGACGAGCGGATCATCACGATCGAGGACGCGGCCGAGCTCCGTCTCGTCCAGGACCACGTGGTCCGCCTCGAATCGCGCGCGGCGAACATCGAAGGCAAGGGCGCGATCACGATCATGGATCTCGTGAAGAACTCCCTCCGGATGCGTCCCGAGCGGATCGTCGTCGGTGAGATCCGTGGCGGCGAGGCGCTCTCGATGCTGCAGGCGATGAACACCGGTCACGATGGCTCCCTGTCCACCGGCCACGCGAACTCACCGCGCGACATGCTCGCGCGGCTCGAGACGATGTGCCTGATGGCGGGCGTCGACCTGCCGGCTCGGGCCATCAAGGAGCAGATCGCGAGCGCGCTCGACGTCATCGTCCAGATCTCACGGCTGAAGGACGGCTCGCGCAAGATCACCAACATCACCGAGTGCCAGGGCATGGAGGGCGACGCGATCGTCCTTCAGGACGTATTCGTGTTCGAGCAGACCGCGTTCGTCGACGGCAAGGTCGTCGGGCGTCTTCGGCCGACGGGCATCCGGCCGAAGTTCTCCGAGAAGTTCGAGGCCGCCGGCATCCGGCTGCCACAGGGCGTGTTCGGGGACATGTCAGCGGGACTCCGCTAGTTGGAGTACGCGCTTCCGGCCGGGCTGTTCCTCGGGATCCTCCTCGTCTTCGGGGCGATCTCGAGCATGCTCGGCGGCGGTAGCGAAAGCGTCGAAGCCCGGATGGCTCGGTACGCGGGACCTGGCTCAGGCGCGATCGCCGCGGACGCCGCAGCGAAGACCCGGAAGAAGGCGAAGCGCAAGAAGGATCGCAAGGACATCGACCCGTTCGCGACGCTCTCGTCCGACGTCGAAGACAAGCGGTTCGCGGCGAAGGTCCAGCGCGATCTCGCGCGCGCCAACCTGAAGCTTCGCGTCGCGGAGTACTACTACATCCGGATCGGCGCGTCGCTCGGGCTCGGCGTGCTGCTGTTCGTGTTCCGCGATCCGATCTCCGGGGTCATCGGGTTCATCGCCGGGTACATGCTGCCGCGCATCTGGTTGGGCCGGCGGATCGGCGGCCGCCTGAAGTCGTTCAACAAGCAGCTCCCGGACACGATCACGCTGCTTTCGAACTCACTGCGCGCCGGCTCGAGCTTCCTCCAGTCGATCGAGCTCATCTCCCGCGAAGGCGGCCCGCCGATGAGCGACGAGATGGGCCGTGTGGTGCGTGAGGTGAACCTCGGCCTCGGTATGGAGGAGGCGCTCCACAACCTCGTGCGCCGGATCAAGAGCGACGACCTCGACCTCATGGTCACCGCAATCGGGATCCAGCAGCAGGTCGGTGGCAATCTCGCCGAGATCCTGGACACGATCGCGTTCACCATCCGCGAGCGCGTTCGGATCAAGGGCGAGATCAACACGCTCACCGCGCAGGGCCGCGTGTCGGGCTACCTCGTGGCCTTCCTGCCGATCGGCCTCGGTGCCGCGCTCAACGCCATCAATCCCGCGTTCATGCAGCCGCTCTTCACTGAGACCATCGGCCGCATTCTCATCGCTGTCGGCGCCGTGATGATGACCATCGGCTTCCTCGCGATCCGCAAGATCACGGACATCAAGGTCTAAGTTGGAGATCGTCCTTCCGCTCCTGGTGACCGTCGGGATCGTCATCGCGATCCTCGGCACCCAGATGGGCTCGGGCCTCGATCCGGTCCAGGCGCGCCTGCAGCAGATCGCCGTCCGTCCGCGAAGCCTCGAAGAGCTCGAGCTGCAGCGGCCGCTCTCGGACCGCACGCTCAAGCCGATCATCCGCGGCCTCGCGAGCCTGATGGCCCGGTTCTATCCGGCGAACACGATGAAGGCGATGCCGCTCAAGCTGAAGCGCGCGGGCATGGAGAGCACGAGCGCCGAGTTCTTCGTCGGCGTGAAGGCCTTCGCGGCCATCGTCGGCGCCGTCGCGGCCTCCGCCCTCGTGAACCTCATGACGAGCGACGGAACGCAGACGATCATCGCCGCGATCGTGGGCCTCGTCGTCGGCTTCATGGCTCCCGACTTCTACCTGGGGAACCGCGCCGGGGGCCGCGGCAAGCAGATCCTCGAGACCCTTCCGGATGCCCTCGATCTCCTGACGATCTCAGTGGAGGCGGGCCTCGGATTCGACGCGGCGCTCGTCAAGGTGACCGAGAAGCTGAAGGGCGCCCTGTCCGAGGAGTTCAAGCGCGCCGCATCGGAACAGCGCGTCGGCAAGTCGCGTCAAGAGGCCCTCCGCGGTATCCAGGAGCGCGTCGAGCAGAAGGAGCTCGCGAGCTTCATCTCGGCGATCATCCAGGCCGACCAGCTCGGTGTGTCGATGTCCAAGGTGCTGCGGATCCAGTCCGAGCAGATGCGCAGTGAGCGCCGTCAGCGCGCCGAGGAGAAGGCGGCGAAGGCCCCGATCCTCATCATGCTGCCGACGATCGGCTGCATCTTCCCGTCGCTGTTCATCGTCATCCTTGCGCCGGCAGCCCTGTCGGCGTTGAGCAGCTGCAGTAGCTTCTAGCGCCGCGCGGCTCCGCAACCGCACGCGGGGCACGATCCTCGCCACCGACTGCCGCACCGCGAACACCTTCCTCAGCCGTGGCATCGGTCTCCTCCTCCACCGCACGCTCGCCGAAGGTGAGGCGCTGCGCATCACGCGCACGTCGAACATCACGATGCTGTTCATGCGTTTCCCGATCGACGTCCTGTTCCTGGATCGGGCCGGCCGGGTCGTGCGCGCCGTGCCAGGGCTGCGCCCGTGGGTCCCGATGAGTGCCGCGCGGGGGGCGGCGGAGGTGGTCGAGCTGCGCACGGGCACGATCGCCGCGAGCGGGACGCAAGTTGGCGACGACCTTGTATTCGATGATCGGGGGCGGGACGGCCCGGCCGGGCCTTGACACCTTATGGAGCGGCAACGCACCATATGGAGCGTGCACGCTCCACCGCGTAGGCGTGACTGACGATACGGAGGCCACGTGCGGATCGATCACGCACTCGACGACGTGCTGGAAACGGGTGGGCACGTCCGGATCCTCCGGGCGGCGGTCAGCCTCCCGGAAGGGTTCTCAGCATCCGCACGCGATCTCGCGCGCCGCGCCGGTGTCGCGCATACGACCGCAGCTCGCGTGTTGCGAGCGCTCGCGCGACATCGGATCGTCGAGGTGCAGCGCGCCGGACGTGCGGATCTGTATCGCCTGAGCGAGCGGCACACGCTCACGCCCAGGATCAAGGCCCTCTTCGCGGCGGAGTCGGAACTTCGCCAGGCCGTTCTCGACTACGTCGCCCAGCAGCTCGCACGTCGCGTCGGTCCGGTAAAGGCCGCGTACGTCTTCGGTAGCGTCGCCAGGGGTGACGCGGGCCCGGACAGCGACGTCGATGTTGCGATCGTTCGACCGCGACGCTCCGAACAGCAGCTCGAACCCGTTCTGGCAGCGCTGTCGGACGAGGTCCGCGAGCGATTCGGGGCCGAGCTGAATGTCATCGTCGATCGCGGTGACCCGAGAAAGCGTGCCGCGATCTGGCGAACGGTCGAGCGCGACGGCATCCAGATCCTGCCGCGACGGAGCGGCAATGGCTAGACCAAAGGCGCACGCCGTTGAGAAGGCGCAAAGCCGGACCTACCTTGCCAAAGCGGAGCAGTTCCTCGCGTCCGCAGCTCGGTCGGTCGCGGACACGCAGCACGACGCGGCTCTGTTGCTTGCGATCCACAGCGCGATCAGCGCGACCGACGCGGTCACAGCGGCCTTGGGCGGTCTCCGCTCTGCCGATCCCGATCATCTCAGGGCCGCCGATCTACTGGAGTCGATCGCTCGCGGGTCCGAGGAGCTCCACGACCGAGCGAATCAGCTTCGCGGGTTGCTCAAGCTCAAGAACCTCGTCGAATATGAGGACCGCCGGGTCAGCGCTCGGGAGGCCGAGACGGGGGTCAAGCGGGCCGAGCGCCTCGCGGCGTGGGCGCGGACCCAGATCGAGCGGTCGCAGCCATGACGTTATTGACCATTGCTCGCGACTTGCTCGTCCCGCCGCGCTGCGCGGGCTGCGGCGGTTCCGAGAGCTGGTACTGCGTCGCGTGCCGCGACGGCTCCGATCCGATCGTCCGCCGGCTCGGCGCCCTCGTGCTCACGGCCGTTGGTGCTCACGAAGGCCCGCTGCGCGACGCGATCCACCGGCTGAAGTACCGCAATGAGCCGGGCCTCGCGACGGAGCTGGGCGCGATCATCGCCGCGCGGATCGCTGCGGACCTCGCAGCGGGCGTGCGGCTGGACGCGCTGGTGCCGGTGCCGCTGCATCCGCGTCGCGAGCGAGAACGCGGCTACGACCAGGCTCGTGCGCTTGCCCTCGTTGCCGGCGCGATCGTCGGTCTGCCGGTCCGCCCGGCGATCCACCGGTTGCGCTCCGGTCCGGCGCAGGCGACGCTCGGGCAGATCGAGCGGCGGGAGAATGTTCGAGGGGCTTTTGCCGGGATCGCCGGCGGTCTCCGGGGTCTGCACGTCGCGCTCATCGACGACGTCGCCACGACCGGCGCGACGCTGCTCGATGCCGCCGCTGCCGCGCGAGCCTGCGGCGCTCGCGGTGTGCGCGCGTACGTGGTGGCGTTCGAGGAATGAATCTTTGGGTCGTTCGCGGCGCGCTGCTCGTGCTGCTGTCGTTCGCGAACCTCAATCTCATCTGGTCGCCGGACGTGTTGCCGAACACGCTATTCGCGTGGACGCTCGTTGGCAGCGGTAACGTCGACTACGACGAGTTCACGACGACGTCGTCGGGCGACCCGCGGCCAGATCGGATCGACCGGAACGCGTACTTCTTCCGTGGCTGCGGCCCGATCGATCCCCGGATCCAGGTGTTCACGACCTCACCCCGCAGCGCCGGCGGGCCGCCACCACCGCTGCCCGATCAACATGTCTGCTCGATCTTCCCGCCGGGTGTCGCGCTCCTCGCGCTGCCGGTGCTCGTCCCCGCGGTCCTCGCGGGCGTGTCGCCCTCCGACGCGACGGCGCTCCTGCTGCTTGGCCACCTGGTCGCGTCGCTGCTCGAGGCGATCGTCGCGCTGCTGCTCTGGGCGGTCTTTCGCCGATTCGTATCGGCACGCTGGGCAGTCGCGCTCGTGCTGCTCTACCTGCTCGCCACGAGCGTGCGGACCGTCGCCTCGCAGGCGCTGTGGCAGCACGCCGGCGTGCACCTGGGCATCGCGATCGCGCTGTGGCTCGTTCTGGAGGAGCGTCCAGCGAGCGCGCGTCGCGCGTTCCTCGCGGGGCTGGCGATCGGGTTCGGTACCGTCGCGCGCCAGACGACGGCGCTCGTGCTCGCCGGGATCGCGTCT
>DATCPY010000014.1:0-26444 GCA_036569845.1 Candidatus Limnocylindria bacterium
TCTCCAACCCGCGCACGATCACATCGAGCCCGAACGCGAACGTCTCTTCGCAGTCATCCTCGGCCAGCTGCGGCGCGAGCTCCACGAGGTACGGGTCCGCATCGGGCGGCAACGGGAACGGCGCACCGCCACGCTCCGCGCGGAACGGAGCGGTCCCGACCTCCCACTGCGCGACGCCCACCACATAGGACGTGATCGTCGCGAGCGTCTTGAGCGCGCTCTGCGCGTCGAAGCCCGCGGCGCGCAGCTGGGCCATCACTGCGCCGGCCGCGCGCGCCGCCGCCGGATCGCTCAACGGCAACGTCGCGAGCAGCGGGATCGCGTGGGGATGGCGAAGCAACAGCGCGCGATACGCGCGCGAGAGGTCACGGAACACCTGTTGCCATGGCACATCCGATGGCGGCGGGATGATCAGCTCGGCGAGAAGGACCTCGACGACTCCCGCGAGCAGCGCGGCCTTGTTCGGGAAGTAGCGATAGATGGCCATGCCCTCGACGCCGAGGTCCGCGCCGAGCTTGCGCATCGAGAGTGCCTCGAGGCCGTCGCGATCGACGAGCGCGAGCGCCGTCGCCGCGATGCGTTCGCGACTGAGCGCCGGCCGCGCATGGGTCGTCTGGATTGACAGAGGGGCCATCCGACCGTAGTTTACAGCGTAAACACAACGGGCGCTAGGGGGAAGCAGGCATGTTCGCGGCGTGGGGACACTTCGTCTATCGGTTCCGTTGGGCGACGCTCGTCCTATCAGCCGCGCTCATGGCGCTCTCGGTCTTCGTCAGCGCATCCGGTGGCGATCTCAAGAGCGGCGGGATCATCCAGACCTCCGAGTCGGGCCGCGCTGCGAAGCTCATCGAGAATGAGCTCCCGCGCTCCACCCAGACCGCCTTCACGGTCCTCTTCTCCAGCCCGATCCTCACCGCGACGGATCCGGCGTACAAGTCCGCGGTGACCAAAGCCCTCGCCGACGTCCGCGTCGACCCGCGCGTCCAGAGCGTGAGCACCGCATACGACGCCGGCGCGACGCCGGCGCAGTTCATCTCCAAGGATCAGCACGCGACCGTCGCGGTCATCAGCGTGAAGGACGACTCGGTCACGGCGGGCAAGTACTACTCGGAGCTCCGCGCGAAAGTCACCTCGGACGTGCTTTCGGTGCAGGCCACCGGCTACCTCGCGATCAACCACGACTTCAACACGATCCTCGAGGCCGACCTGCAGCGCGCCGAGACGGTCTCGCTCCCGCTCGCGCTCATCTTGCTGCTGCTCGTCTTTGGGACGGTGTTGGCCGCGATGCTGCCGCTCGGCGTCGGCGTGCTCGCGGTCGTCGGCGGGGTCGCCGCGACGTTCGCGCTCAGCCACGCGACGAGCGTCTCGCAGTACGCGCTCAACATCGTCACGCTCATCGGCCTCGGCGTCGCGATCGACTACTCGCTCTTCATCGTGAACCGCTTCCGCGAAGAGCTCGCGCGCGGCCGCACCGTCGATGACGCGATCGCGCGTTCGATGTCCACTGCGGGCCGCGCGATCACGTTCTCCGGTCTCACCGTGGCCATCGGACTCGCGGGGATGTTCTTCTACCAGGGAACGTTCCTCGCCTCGATGGGCTACGCCGGCGCGCTGGTCGTCGCGATCGCCGTCTTCTATGGGCTCACGTTCCTCCCGGCGATCCTGTCGCTGCTCGGGCCAAAAGTGAACAGCCTCAGGCTGTCCGAGCTCTGGCGCCGGATCCGCGGCCGCCCGGCGAGCACGGCCCAGCGCGGACCCGGCTTCTGGCACCGCCTCGCGCTCGCGGTGATGGCCCGCCCGCTCGCGGTGCTCATCCCCGTGCTCGCGATCATCCTGCTCGCCGGATCGCCGTTCCTGCATCTGCGCCTTGCGAACGGCGACGTTGACATGCTCCCGCCGACCGCCGAGTCCCGGGTCGCGCTGCACACCCTGACCGAGACCTTCCCCAGCCAGGAGCCGAACTCCTTCCAGGTCGTCGTCCACTACACCGACGGCAGCGATCCGTTCAGCGCGAAGAACCTGACCGCCCTGTACGACCTCTCGCGGAACGTCAGAGCCGTGCCGGGCATCACCCGGGTCGCGAGCATCGTCGACGTCGACTCGCGCATCACAAGGGAGCAGTACCCGGTGATCTATGCCAATCTGGCGGCGCTCACGCCCGAACAGCAGGAAGGCATCCGGCAGAGCGTCGGCAAGGACATCGTCGTCCTCAACGCGTTCGGCTCGTCGGACATCGGCGCCGAAGCGTCCCGAGAGTCGCTGAAGGGCATTCGCGCCATCCAAGCGCCACCGGGCGCCGAGCTCCTCGTCACCGGCTTCACCGCGTACGACGTCGACGCGATCAGCTTCATCCTCGGCAAGACGCCGTTGGCGGTCGGGTTCGTCGTCCTTGCGACCTACATCGTGCTGTTCCTGCTGCTCGGTTCCGTGATCCTCCCGCTGAAAGCCGTCCTGATGAACTTCCTCTCGATCAGCGCGTCATTTGGCGCGCTGGTGTGGATCTTCCAGGACGGTCACCTCGCGTCGCAGCTCAACTTCACGCCGACATCCATCGATCCGACGCTGCCGGTGATCATGTTCTGCATCGTGTTCGGGCTGTCGATGGACTAC
The DNA here is from genome assembly GCA_036569845.1 of Candidatus Limnocylindria bacterium. Lineage (GTDB taxonomy): Bacteria > Chloroflexota > Limnocylindria > P2-11E > P2-11E > UBA4735. Next base: position 2,611 of record DATCPY010000014.1, read on the forward strand.
GAAGTCCTTCTCCTCAGTCGGATGCAGGAGGAATACAACCGCACGCACGACAACCGCCACGCCGTCGCCGAAGGTCTCGAGAAGATCGGTCGGCTCATCACTGGGGCGGGGGCGATCATGGTCGGGGTGTTCCTGGCGTTCGCGCTCGCCGATGTCGTGATCATCAAGGCCATCGGCCTGGGCATGGCGATCGCGGTCGCGATCGACGCCACGCTCGTCCGCGCCCTCGTCGTGCCAGCGACGATGCGGCTTCTCGGCGATCTCAACTGGTGGGCGCCGCGCCCGCTCGCGCGGCTGTACCGCCGCCTTGGCCTCGGCGAGGCCCACACGCCCGTCGAGCCTGCCGCCGTGGGCGCGGACTAGCCCAACCAGCCCAACTGACCGGGGGTGGAGAATGGCGTGGTGACGGACGCCACTGCGCCGACCCTGCGGCCGCTCGGCGTGGGCGACATCGTCGATCGCACCATCGGCATCTACCGCGCGTCCCCGGTCATGTTCCTCGTGCTCGCGGCGCTGCCGTACATCGTCCTCGCGATCGTGACGCTCGTTCTCAACTTCGCCTTCGTGCGCACGACACCGTTCTCCACCGTCCCGGGCAACGTCTTCGACCCCACGACCTTGTCGACGTCGTTCACGCCCGATCAGATCGCCGGTTTCGCGGTGTACGGCGCGATCATCAGCCTGGTCAGCGTGCTCGTGCTGTCGGTGCAGTCGGCGGCGATCGTTGACGCGATGTCGAAGCGCTATTTGGGACGGCCGGCGACGATCGCGGACTCGCTGCGGGTCGGGCTGCGTGCGAGCGTTCGGCTGATCCTGGCAAGCCTCGTCGGGTTCATCGCGTTCATCGTCATCGTCGCCGTGGCCATCATCGCGCTCACGCTCGCGAGCGAGGCGATCGGCAACCCGCTGCCGGTGATCATCGGCGTCATCGCGATGTTCGTGCTGATCTTCTACGTGGTCGCGTCGTGGATGCCGCTGCCGGCGGTGGTGACGCTCGAGGGCCGCGGCCCGATCGACGGCCTGCGCCGCTCGTGGCAGCTCGCCGGGGGCGCCCGCTGGCGGATCCTCGGGCTCCTCGTGCTGATGGCCATCCTGCAGGGCATCCTCGGGGTCCTGTTCGCGCTGGTCTTCCTCAGCACGGTCGCGACCGAGGGCGCCGTCAAGACGGTCCTCCAGGAGGTCGCGAACCTCGCGGTCAACGCACTCTGGGCGCCGATCCAATGGGGCGTGTTCACCCTCCTCTATTACGACCTCCGCGTCCGGAAGGAGGCGTTCGACCTCCAGCTCGCGGCGGAGGCGATGCCGCGCGACACCTAGCCGCGGCCCTCCTCGGGCTCGCGCTCTGGTCCGCGACGGGCGCGGTCGCGCAGGCCGACACGCTCACGGTCGCGGCGTACCGCGCGCGCTTCGATCAGGTCCTGGCGCTCGTGCAGCAGGCCCGATCCCTCCCGCTCGCGCAGCGCGAGCCCCTGCTCGCGCAGGCCCGCGTGCTCCTTCGCAAGACGACCGAGGTGCAGCTCCCCGACGCGACGGTCTCCATCGATGACGGACCGCTCGCCGATCACCTGACGCCGGCCGCCGCGGACCGCCTGGTCGACGAGCTCGTGCGCTACATGGCTCTGGTGAACGTGACGCTCGCGCGCCGCGTCGACGCCGCGGCTGCCGACGCCACACTGCGCTCGCTGACGCAGGATCAACAGGTGTCGCAGCGCCTGAACGTCGGCGCGCTCGTCGGATCGCTCGTCCAGCGGTTCGGTGAGTGGCTCTACGACCTCGTCGGCCGGCCTGACCCGATCGTGCTGCTGAACGCGCAGGCGGTCGTCGGCGTCCTCGTCGCCTTGGCGATCGTCGGGGTGCTGGTCCGTGGCACGAGAGAGCGCATCAGGCGGGAGACCGCGCTCGGCGTGACGACTGGCGCGCAGCGGGCCGATCCGGCCGCGCACCTGCGCACGGCGGATGAGGCGATCCGAAGCGGCCGTCCCCGCGACGCGATCCATGCGCTCTACCTGTACGCGTTCGCGACGCTCGCCGCGCGCGAGGCGCTCCGCTATGACCCCGCGCTCACTGACCACGAGCTGCTCCGCCGCGCCGAGCTCCTTCCGCGCGCGGACGCGCTCCGTGACCTCGTGCAGCTTCACGAGCGCGTTTGGTTCGGCCTGCGCGACGCGCGCGAGCCCGACGTCGCACGCGCACGCGCGCTCGCCACGCTGGTCACGGCATGAGGCGCGTCGATCCGCTCACGATCGTCGCCGTCGTCCTATTCATCGCGCTCGCTGGGCTCGCCGTCGTATCCGCCGGCGTCGGCGGAGCCGGCGGACCGTCGGGGCTCGGGCGCTCGGGTTCGATCTACGACGGATCGCCGGGCGGCGCATCGGTGCTCCGCCGCTACCTCGAGGGCGTCGGGGTCACGGTCGTCCCGGTGCAGGGCGACCGTTTCGCGCCAGCGGACGCCGGCATCACCACGCTCTTCCTGCTCGGGCCGACGGACCTCATCGAGACCGCCGACGTGCAGGCCCTCCACGACTTCGTCCGGGCCGGCGGCACGCTCGTCATCGCGACGGACCTCGGGCTGAACGAGCGGCGGATCCTGGATGACTTCGGGCTGTCGCCCCAGGGTGGCGCCGTTCGCGGTGGCGAGATCCCGGTGCGGAGCATCGCATTCGCGGTCCCGCCGGTCCGCACGCTGAGCGTCGACTACGGGCTCGTCCTCCGCCCGCGTGACGACGCGACCCCGCTGGTCCTCGATGCCGCCGGGCCGTTCGTCGCGCTGGCCAGCGAGGGCCGGGGCCGCGTCTTCGCGGTCGGCTCGCTCGGGCCATTCGTCAACGCAGGGATCGGACTGGCCGACAACGGCCGGTTCGCGCTCGCGCTCGCGAGCGGCGCGGCTCGCGTCGGCTTCGACGAGTACCACCACGGCGCGCGTCCGGCGCCGGAGTTCACCGCCCTCCTCGAGCGGACGTGGCTCGGCCGCGGCCTCCTCGCCGCATTCGGGCTGACGTTCGTGTTCGTCGCGCTCACCGGGCGCAGGCTCGGGCCACCGCTGCCGCTCGACCCGCGGCCCCCGCGATCGAGCCTCGAGTATGTCCGCGGACTCGCGGGTCTCGCACGCCGTTCCGGGCACGGCGGGATCGCGCGCCGCCGGCTGCGCGACGACCTGCAGCGCGAGCTCGCGAAGCAGGCGGGCCTCGATCCGCGCACGGACTTCGAGCGGGTGACCAACGCGATCGCGGCGCAAAGCCCGTCGCGCGCCGCCGAGGCGCGGCGGCTGTACGCGGCGCTGGCGGGTAGATTGCGCGACGACGCGCTCGTGCGCGCCGCGAACGACGTGGCGCGGCTCATCCGCGCGGAGGAGACGACGTGACGCTCAAGGAGACCGGCGAGACCTTCCGGGCCCAGGTGCATCGGATCGTCATCGGCCAAGAGGAGACGATCACACTGTCGTTCCTCGCCTTGTGCCTCGGAGGCCACGTGCTCATCGAGGGCGTTCCGGGGACGGCGAAGACGCTGCTCGCGCGCACGATCGCGCAGCTCGTCGGCGGCACGTTCAAGCGCATCCAGTTCACACCCGACCTCATGCCGAGCGACATCGTCGGCACGTCGGTCTACGAGATCGCGACCTCGTCGTTCCGCATGCGGCTCGGCCCGATCTTCGCGAACATCGTGCTGGCCGACGAGGTGAATCGCGCGCCGGCGAAGACGCAGTCCGCGCTCCTCGAGGCGATGGAGGAGCGGCAGGTCACGCTCGAGGGCGACGCCCGGCCGCTTCCGGATCCCTTCCTCGTGCTCGCGACGCAGAACCCCGTGGAGTACGAGGGCACCTATCCGCTGCCCGAAGCCGAGCTCGACCGGTTCCTATTCAAGGCGGTGATGGGCTATCCCGAGACGGCCCAGGAGCACGCCATCCTGCGGGCCCACGACAAGGGTCAGCCGCTGGCAGCGGTGCGGGGCCTCGCGCAGCTCCCGGGCACCGCGCTCGCGGACGCGCGCGCGGAGGTCGATCGGGTCACCGTCGAGGATTCGGTCGTCGACTACATCGTCCGCATCGTCGCCGAGACGCGCAAGTCGCCGGACCTGCTGCTCGGCGCGAGCCCGCGCGCGGGCGTCCATCTGCTCCGCGCCGCGAAGGCCGCGGCCGCGCTCGATGGCCGCGACTTCGTGACGCCCGACGACGTGAAGTCGCTCGTCCCGCCGACCCTCCGCCACCGCGTCGTGCTCAAAGCGGAGGCCGAGATCGAGGGCCTGGACGCCGACGCCGTACTGCGCCGCGCGCTGTCCCGGCTCGACGTCCCCCGGTAGGGCGGGATGCGGCGCCCTCGGCTGCCGGCCCTTCTCCCACGGCCGCGGCTCCTCGCGATCGCGCTCGGTGCCGCAGCGCTTCTCGCGCTGGGCACGCTGTCGCCGGTCTTCGTTGCGCTCGCCGCAGTCGTCTTCGTCGCCGCGATCGTGCTCGCGGGCGTCGACTACGGGCTCGCGGCGCGCATGGGACCGCTTGAGGTGGCGCGGATCGCGCAGCCGCAGCTCATCATCGGCGCCCCGAACCGCATCGGCCTCGCGCTCCGCAATCCGACCGCGCGCCCGCTGCGCGTACGCGTGCGCGACGAGGTCCCGGCGTCGTTCGCCGTCGCGCCGCGGGTGACGACCGCGGTCTTGGAGCCTGCCGGATCCGTCACCGCTGAATACGTCGCGCGCCCGCGGTATCGGGGCTCGTTCCGGTTCGGCGCGCTGCACACCCGGCAGCGCGGCCCGCTCGATCTCGTCGAGCGGCAGAGCGACATCCCCGCGGACGCGCCGGCGCACGTGTACCCGGACCTGCGCGAGATCCGCCGCTACGAGGTGAGCCTCCGCCGCGGCCTCGCGTACGACGCCGGCCAGCGGCGCGCGCGGCTCCCCGGCGCGGGCAGCGTGTTCGAGCGGCTGCGCGAATACGGCCCCGACGACGATCCACGTTCGATCTCGTGGCCGGCGACGGCGCGGCGCGGCCGGCCGATCAGCGTCGAGTACGAGACCGAGCGGCAGCAGCGGGTCCTCATCCTCCTCGACGCCGGGCGGATGATGGCGAGCACCCTCGGCGAGCTCACGAAGCTCGACCACGCGGTGAACACGGCGCTCATGCTGTCGTACGTCGCGACCGCCAAAGGCGACGAGGTCGGGCTGCTCGGCTTCGCCGATGACGTGCGCAGCTACCTGCTCCCGCGTCGCGGCCGGCGGCAGTTCCTCCGCGTGACCGAGGAGCTGCGGCGCCTCGAGGTCACGACGACCGAGCCCGACTACCGCGCCGCGTTCGAGTTCCTCCGCTCGCGCACGTCGCGCCGCGCGCTCATCGTCCTGTTCACCGATCTGGTCGACGCCGACGCGTCGCGCGCGCTGGTGGCAGCCGTGAACCGGCTGGCCGGGAACAACCTCGTGCTCTGCTGCCTTCTCGCCGACCCACAGCTCGCCGAGGTCGCCTCGCGCACGCCGCGATCGACAGCGGAGCTGTACGAGCGCGTCGTGGCCCAGGAGGTCCGCGATTCACGAGCCCGGGCGATCGCGCTGCTTCGCGAGCGCGGTGTCCACGTCGTAGACGTCCCCGCCGAGCGGCTCACGGTGGCGGCGATCCAGCGCTACCTCGAGCTGAAGAAGCGCTGGTTATGAGGCAGGAGGATGTAGCTCCAGAGCGCCAGGCCGGTGACGAGACCGACGCCGAGCTTGACGGGCGCGGGCAGCGTCGTCGGTGAGACGAAGCCCTCGATAAGTCCGGCGCAGACGAGCGTCACGGCCACGAGCAGCATCACCCGCATCGCTTGAGCGCCGGCGATACGCAGGGCATCGCCGCGCGCGCGTTCGCCTGGATGGAGGATCGCCCACCCGAGCCGCAGTCCGGCGCCGCCGGAGAGGAAGATCGCCGAGAGCTCGAGGAATCCGTGAGCCGCGATGAAGGTCACGAGCGAGCCCGCCACGCCGGCCTGCTGCAGCACCGCGAACACGGTGCCGAGCTCCGTGCCGTTCAGCATCAGGATGTAGACGGTGTAGAGGCCGGCGGTCATGCCGCCGGCGAACGCCGCGAACGACACCGTGATGTTGTTCACGATGATCACCGGTCCGATCTGCGCCCGAAGATCCGCGGGGATCTCGGTGCCGGGCGTGCGGCCGATGAGGGAGCGGCGAGCCTCATCGCTCAGCGCCGAGGACGCGACGTCGGGCTGGATGACGCCGGCAGCGAAGGTGACGATCGCCGGGATCAGCACGAGCGCGAACGCGGCCAGCGTGAAGGGCATCGCCGCTCGCGCGGCCGCCGGCAGCTCGCGGGTCACGAATCGCCGAAGCTGGCGTCCGCTCGCCGGCGACTCGCTGTACACGAGCGCATGCGCCGCGGCGACGAGGTCGTTGAGCCGCTCGGCGACGGCGTCGCGCGCGAAGTCGCGGCGCGCGACGGCGAGATCGCTCGTCGCGCTGCGGTACAGCGTCCCGAGCTCGAGGACCTCCTCGGCCGGCAGGCGCGCTACGCGGCCGCGGGCCCGCTCGACGAGCGCGCCGAGCCGCGCCCAGCGCGCGCGACGATCCTCGACGAACCGGTCGATGGATTGAACCGCGCGCATCGCGCGACCGTACCATGCTGACGTGGCGATCCGGGTCGGGCGGCTCGAGGTCGAGACCCCGGACCACGTCGTGTTGCGCTACACGCTCGCCGGCGTCGGCAACCGCGGGTTCGCGGCGATCGTCGACTTTCTCATCGCGCTGCTCATTACCGCAGGTCTCGAGATCGGGTACGGCCAGATCGGCGCGCCTGCGGCATCCGCCATCGGCGGACTCGTCCGGCTCCTCTTGTTCGTGCTCGGCTGGAGCTATTTCATCCTCCTCGAGTGGCTCTGGAACGGGCAGACCGTGGGGAAGCGCGCGTTCGGGCTGCGGGTCATCAACGAGGACGGCTCGCCGGCCGGGTTCGTCGCGGTGTCCGTCCGCAATCTCGTGCGCTTCGCCGATTTCCTGCCGGCGTTGTACGGGCTCGGACTCCTATCGATCGTCCTCACGCCGCGGTCGCAACGGCTCGGCGATCTCGCGGCGGGCACCTTCGTCGTGCGCGCGCCGAAGCCGCAGCTCGATTGGCTCTCGCTGCGGACGGTGACGCGCGCGGGCGCGCCTGTCCTGTCCGCGAGCGTGCGCGGGCTCTCCGGCGAGGCGCAGCGCATTGTTCGCGAGTTCGTCGCGCGCGAGGCGACGCTCGCGGAGCGCGATCGGGCGCGGCTGGCGAGCCAGATCGCTGCGCGCATCCGCCCGCACGTGACCGGCATCGATGCCCCTGACGACGTCGCGTTCCTTCGCGCGCTCGCGGCCACGCTGCGCGAGTCGGGGGATCGCCGTCAGTGAACGAGATCCTCGGGATCCTCATCCTCGTCCTGCTCCTCGCCGCGTTCAGCGTGCTGTCGGGCGGCGGCCGCAGCGCGAGCGAGCTCCGGATGCGGCGCCGCTGGGAGTCCACGTTCGAGTCTGAGATCCGCCAGGTCCGCCGGACGGACGCCACCGGCGTGCTCATGTGCCGCCGTTGCGGTGCCTCAGGGCCCGAGCGCGCCGGCCGCTGCTCGGGCTGCGGCGCGATACTCTAGTCATCCCACCCCCACCGGGGAGGGGTCAGCGAAGGAGCACCGAATGACCGAGCCGAACGCCGAGCGGACCTACTCCGTGCCCGCGATCCACTGCGAAGGCTGCGCCGGGACCATCGAGGAGGCCCTCGAGCCCGTCGAGGGCATCGAGTCCGCGACGGTCGACCTTGGCGCCAAGACCGTGCGCGTGCGCGGCTCCGCCGACGACCGCGTCGTGCGAAAGGTCTTGACCGCAGCGGGGTACCCACCGGCCTAGATGACCGCGGCGGTCCCAACCGAAGACAAACGCGACCTCGCGATCACGGGCATGACCTGCGCGTCGTGCGTCGTGAGCGTCGAGTCCGCGCTCCGATCGGTCAGCGGCGTCGCGTCGGCCGACGTGAATCTCGCGACCGAGCGCGCGACAGTCCGGCTCGATCCGGGGACCGACATGGGCGGCCTCGTTCGCGCCGTTGAGCGCGCCGGGTACGGTGCGCTTCCGATCCCGTCCGACGATCGCGAGCGGAGCGAGCACGCCCTGGCCGAGCGCGCCATGCGGATGCGCTACGTCGCTGAGCTCCGGCGCCGCTTGACCGTCGCCGCGATCCTCGCGGCGGCGACGATGGCCCTCTCGATGGCCGACCTCGTCTTCCCGGAGCTCCAGCACGCGGACTGGCGCGCCTACGCGATGTTCGCGCTCGCGACGCCGGTGCAGCTCTGGGCCGCGGCACCGTTCTACCGCGCGGCCTGGAGCGCGGCGCGCCATCGGACGACGAACATGAACACGCTCGTCGTCGTCGGCACGACCGCCGCGTACGCCACCTCGGTTGCCGCAACGTTCTTCCCCGGCGCATTCATCGCGGCCGGGCTCGAGCCGCACCAGCACCTGTACTACGAGACCGCGACCGCGATCGTCGCGCTCATCCTCGTCGGACGGTTCCTGGAGGCGCGCGCCCGCGCCCGCACCGGTGACGCGATCCGCGCGCTACTCGCGCTCGGCGCGAAGACTGCGCGCGTGCGGCGCGCCGGGGGCCTCGAGGAGGACATCCCGATCGCCGATCTCGCGGTCGGCGACGTCGTGGTCGTGCGCCCTGGCGAGACGATCGCCGCGGACGGTCTGGTCATCGCGGGCGCATCGGCCGTGGACGAGTCGATGGTCACCGGCGAGTCGATCCCGGTCGACAAGAGCTCGGGCGATGACGTGACCGGCGGCACGCTCAACCGCACCGGCGCTCTCCGCGTGCGGGCCACGAAGGTCGGCCGCGACACGATGCTCGCGTCGATCGTGCGGCTGGTCGAGGAGGCCCAGAGCTCGAAGCCGCCGATCCAGCGGCTCGTCGACCGCGTCGCATCCGTCTTCGTGCCGATCGTGCTCGGGATCGCCCTCGCGACGTTCGTCGCGTGGCTCGCGCTCGGGCCCTCGCCATCGTTCGGGCCGGCGCTCCGCGCGGCCATCGCCGTCCTGATCATCGCGTGCCCTTGCGCGCTCGGTCTCGCGACGCCGACCGCGCTCACCGTCGGCATCGCGCGCGGCGCCGGTCGCGGCATCCTCATCCGTGACGCCGAGGCCCTCGAACGCGCGCGGGCCGTCGATGTCGTCGCGTTCGACAAGACCGGCACGCTCACCGCCGGCCGTCCGCAGCTGGTCGACCTCATGGCCTGCGCCGACTTCGGCGAGGACGAGGTCCTGCGCCTCGCGGCGGGCGCCGAGCGCAGCTCCGAGCATCCGCTGGGCGAGGCCCTGGTCGAGGCCGCCCGCGAGCGCGGGCTCGCGGTCCCTGACGCTTCGACCTTCGAGTCGTTCCCCGGGGCCGGCGTGCACGCGGCGGTCGAGGGCCACGAGATCTGGATCGGCAACGCGGCGCTGGCCGCGGCGCACGGGTTCGCCGACGTGCCCGACGCCACGCTCGCGCGGCACGAGGAGGCTGGCCGGACACCGCTGGTCATGACGATCGACGGCAAGCCCGGCGCGATCTTCGCCGTCGCGGACACGCCCAAGGCGTCCGCTCGCGAGGCCGTGGGCGCGCTGCGGGCGCGCGGCCTGCGGACACTGCTCGTGTCGGGCGACACGCAGCGCGCGGCGGCGGCGATCGCGCGCGAGCTTGGGATCGACGAGGTCCGGGGCGGCGTGAAGCCCGCCGAGAAGGCCGAGGTCATCGCGAGCCTGCAGCGCGCCGGTCATCGCGTCGCGATGGTCGGTGACGGGGTGAACGACGCGCCCGCGCTCGCTCGCGCCGATCTCGGGATCGCGATCGGGAGCGGCACCGACGTGGCGATCGCATCGGCCGGGGTCGTGCTCGTCGGCGGCGATCCGCGCGGCGTCCCCCGGGCCCTCCGGCTATCGCGTGCCACGGTGAACGCGATCCGCCAGAACCTGTTCTGGGCCTTCTTCTACAACGTGCTGCTCATCCCGCTCGCCGCCGGCGTGTTCTATCCGTTCACGGGATGGGTGCTGTCGCCGGTGCTCGCTGCCGCGGCGATGGCCTTCTCGAGCGTGACCGTGGTGACGAATTCGCTGCGGCTGCGGTCGGTGCGGCTCGACTAGGAGCTGACGACGCGCTCGGCGTAGGCGCTGTACCCACCCTCGAACACCATCAGGCGCCCGTCATCCACAGCGACGATGCGATCGGCGACGCGGTCAAGGAAGTACCGGTCATGCGACACGACGATCACCGTGCCGGTGAACTCCTCGAGCGCCGCCTCGAGGACCTCGGCCGACGCGATGTCCAGGTTGTTCGTCGGCTCATCGAGCAGTAGGCAGTTGACGTTCGAGTACATGAGGCACGCGAGCTGCATCCGGCTCTTCTCGCCGCCCGAGAGGGTGCCGATCGGGTGCTGGGCCGCGGCGTAGGGGATCAGGAACTTCAGCAGCTTGGCGACCGCTTCGCCCTCGGTCATCGGGCGCACGGCGCGGAGTGTCTCGATCGGCGTGCGCGTCATGTCGAGCGTCTCGTGATGCTGCGCGTAGAGGCCGCGCTCGATGCTCGGTCCGACCCACACCGTCCCGCGGTCCGCTGCGCGCTTGCCGCTCAGCAGGGACAGCAGTACGGTCTTCCCCGAGCCGTTCGGCCCGATGATCCCGACGCGCTCGCCGTTCTGCACGACGAGCTCCGCATCGCTGACGACCGGTCGGCCGCCGAGCGCGAGCGACGCACCCTCGAGCCGGATGGCGATCGCGCCCCCGCGCATCCGCGGCCGGAAGGACAGGGCGATCCGGCGCCGTTCGAGGACCGGCCGTTCGACCTTGTCCATCCGATCGATCTGGCGCTGTTTGTTGCGAGCCTGCTTGATGTGCCGCTCGTCGACGACCAGCCGGGCCCACAGCTCGAAGCGCTTCACGGCTGCCTCGAGCCGCGCGATCTCCTTCTGCTGTGACGCGTAGTCCTGCTGTTGCCGCCGCAGCGCGATCTCCTTGTGCACGACGTACGCGGAGTAGTTGCCCTCCCAGATCGTGAGCCGCGCACCGCCGGCGGTCGGCTCCAGCTCGGCGATGCGCTCGATGGTGTCATCGAGCAGATAGCGGTCGTGCGACACGATCACGACGGCGCCGTCGAACTCGGCGAGGAGCCGCTCGAGCGTCTCCTTCCGTTGCAGGTCGAGGTGGTTGTCCGGCTCGTCAAGCAGCAGCAGGTCCGGGTCACCGATGAGACACGCCGCGAGCCCGACGAGCTTGCGTTGCCCGCCGGAGAGCGCGGCGAGCGGCAGCTCCCAGTGATCGCGCGGGATCCCGAGGTCGCGCAAGAGGCCCTCGGCCCGGTTGCGCAGCCGCGGCCCGCCGGCCAGCTCGAACGCGTGCAGCAGCCGCTCCTGCTCCTCGAGCGTCCGCGTCAGCTCGGCCATGTCGGCGGCCACCGCGGGCTCGGCCAGCCGCTCGCCGGCGGTGGCCAGATCGCGCTCGATGGCGGCGAGGTCGGGACGCGCGCCGAGCAGGGCCGCCACGACCGGGACCTCGCTCGGCTCCTGCTCCTGGGGGAGGTACGCGATCCGGAGGTCCCGCCGGCGGGTGACCAGGCCGCTCTCGGGAAGGTCCAGACCGGCGATGGTGCGGAGCAGCGTCGACTTCCCGCTGCCATTCGGCCCGATGAGGCCGATCCGGGCGTGATCCTCGATGGTCCACGAGAGGTCGGCGAAGATGGTCCGGTCGCCGTGGGCGCGGGTCACGGCTGCGAGGTCGGTGACGATCATGCGGCCATTTGACACTCATCCGGACGCACGATGGAATGAACCCGATGGCCGCGATCGACACCCCCTTCCCGGTCACGCGTCCGCGTTACACGGGCATCCTCGAGTGGGTGACCACGGTCGACCACAAGCGGATCGGGATCCTCTACCTCTGGACGACGTTCTTCTTCTTCATCACTGGCGGCCTGCTCGCGCTCGCGCTCCGCGCGCAGCTCGCGACGCCCGACGGCCAGGTCCTCACCGCCGAGGCCTACAACGGCGCCTTCACCATGCACGGGACGACGATGATCTTCCTGTTCGTCGTGCCGGTCTGGACCGGATTCGCCAACTTCATCATCCCGCTGCAGATCGGCGCGCGGGATATGGCCTTCCCGAAGCTCAACGCGCTCTCGTACTGGCTGCTGCTCTCCGGCGGGATCATCCTGTACGCCGCGCTGCTCGTCGGCCCGCCGTCATCGGGCTGGACGTCCTACGTGCCGCTCTCGACCCTGCCGTACTCACCGAGCCACGGCCAGGACCTCTGGCTGCTCAGCCTCACGGTCCTCGGCTTCTCGTCGATCTTCGGTGCGCTCAACATGATCGTGACGATCTTCGCGCTCCGCGCTCCGGGCATGACGTTCTCGCGGATCACGCTGTTCACCTGGAGCGTGCTCGTCACGTCGTTCCTGCTCGTGCTCGCGATCCCGTTCCTCACGGTGGCCGGCGTGCTGCTGCTCTTCGACCGCCTCGCCGGATTGAGCTTCTTCGCGACGTCCGAGGGCTCGGACCCGCTCCTGTGGCAATTCCTGTTCTGGTTCTTCGGGCACCCCGAGGTCTACATCATGGTGCTGCCCGGCTTCGGCGTGGTGAGCGAGGTCCTCCCGGTGTTCTCGCGCAAGCCGATCTTCGGCTACAAGATGATCGCGTACTCGAGCGTCGCGATCGGGTTCCTCTCGTTCTCGGTCTTCGTCCACCACATGTTCGTCGCCGGCGTCGACGAGACCCTGCAGGTCTTCTTCATGATCTCGACGATGCTGATCGCGGTGCCGACCGGCGTGAAGATCTTCAGCTGGCTCGGCACCATCTGGCACGGGTCGTTGCGGTTCAAGACGCCGATGCTGTTCGCTCTCGGCTTCATCGCGACGTTCACGATCGGCGGCATCTCCGGGGTCTTCCTGGGCTCCGTTCCGGAGGACGTACAGCTCTCCGACACGTACTACGTCGTCGCGCATCTCCACTACGTCCTGTTCGGCGGCGCGGTGATGACCGTGTTCGCCGCGATGTACTACTGGATGCCGAAGATCTCCGGCCGCATGCTGAACGAGCGGCTCGGGCAGATCAACTTCCTGGTGATCTTCGTCGCCATGAATCTCACGTTCTTCCCCCAGCACCAGCTCGGCATCGAAGGGATGCCGCGCCGGGTCTTCCATTACCCACAGGCCCCCGAGTGGGGCACGCTGAACCTGATCTCGTCGATCGGCGCGTTCCTCATCGCCTTCGGCGTCGCGATCTTCCTGTGGAACTTCTTCAGCAGCATCATCCTCGGCAAAGGGAAGCCGGCCGGTGACGACCCGTGGGAGGCCGACACGCTCGAATGGGCCACCACCTCGCCGCCGCCGGTCTACAACTTCCCGCGCATCCCGGTGGTCCACAGCGCGCGTCCGCTGAAGGAAGACACGCCGCACCTTTGAATGGGGCTCGGCCAGGGCGGGCAAAGCCCGGCCTGGCCGGACGGTAGGAATGATCTTCACACCTAGGTATCGCCGCCTCGTCTATCTCACGCTCCTTGCCGCGCTGCCCGCGGCGTTCTGGGGCGGCATCGTGCGCGTCACCGGCTCGGGGCTCGGCTGCCCGGACTGGCCGCTGTGCCACGGGCAGTTCCTGCCATCGCTCGACGTCGCCACGAGGATCGAGTGGCTCCATCGGTTCCTCGCGATCGTCGCAGGCCTGACCCTCGCCGCTCTCGCCGTGTGGACCTTGTGGCGCTACCGCAGGGACCGCCGGGCGATGGCCTTCGTCGGCGTCGCGGTCGTCCTGTACTGGCTGCAGGCGATCCTCGGCGCGATCACGGTCCTCCTCGAGCTGCCGGACACCTGGGTCACCGTGCATCTCGCGAACGCCGAGCTCCTGCTCGCCGTGCTGACCGTCTACGCCGTCGTCGTCCGCTGGCCCGCGGCGGGCGCCGGTCTGGCCAAGCCGAGCGCGTTCACCTGGCTGGCCCTCTCCGCTGCGGCCGGCACGTTCGTGCTCATGCTGTCCGGCGCGTATGTCCGCGGCGACGGCGCGACCCTTGCGTGCTCGACCTGGCCGCTCTGCGACGATGGGATCCCGACGAGCGGCGCGGCGGCGATCCACATGGCCCACCGGTACATCGCGGCGGCCGTCGGCGTCATCGTGGCGTACGCGGTCGCGGGCGCGTGGCAGCGGCGGCGCGAGATCGCCGGCCTCGGAGTGGCCGCGGTGCTGACGGGATCGCTCTTCGCGCTGCAGGTCGCACTCGGCGCGCTCAATCCGCTGACCGGCTTCTCGCCGTGGCCGCTCGGCGCGCACCCCGCCGTCGCGACCGCGCTCTGGTGCGCGACGGTCGCGCTCGCGGTCCTTGCCTGGCGGCCGGTCCGCGCCGAGGCGACGACGACGCTCCGCGATCTCGTCGCACTCACGAAGCCCGCGATCATGTCGCTGCTCCTCGTGACCGCGCTCGGCGGCATGTTCCTGGCGGCCGGTGGCGTCCCGCCGTTCCATCTCGTGCTCGCCACGATGCTCGGTGGTGCGTTCGCGAGCGGCGGGGCATCCGCGCTCAATCACTACTTCGACCGAGACATCGACGAGCGGATGCGCCGGACCTCGCGTCGGCCGCTGCCGGGCCATCGCGTCTCGCCGCGCGTCGCGATCGCCGTCGGCGTGATCCTGAACGTCCTCGCGTTCGCGCTCCTGGCGCTCGTCGCGAATCTGCTCGCCGCGGGCCTCGCGATCCTCGGCACGCTCTTCTACATCTTCGTCTACACGCTCTGGCTCAAGCGCACGACGGTCCAGAACATCGTCATCGGGGGCGCGGCCGGCGCGATCCCGCCGCTCGTCGGCTGGGCCGCGGTCGCGAACAACGTCGATCTGCCCGCGCTGTACCTCTTCGCGATCGTCTTCTTCTGGACGCCGGCGCATTTCTGGGCGCTCGCGCTCCTCATCCGTGACGACTACGACCGCGCGGGCGTGCCGATGCTGCCAGTCGTATATGGGGACCGCGCGGCGCAGTGGGGGATCCTGCTCTACGCGATCGCGCTCGTGCCGCTCTCGGTCCTGCTGTTCCTCACTCGCTACGTCGGCGTCGTGTATCTCTTCGCCGCGCTCGTCCTCGGTCTCATCTTCGTCGGCTATGCGGTGCGGCTGCTGCGCGCGGCGGTCGCCAAGCAGCGCTCCGTCGCGCGCGCGGTCTACCTGTACTCGCTGCTGTACCTGGCACTGCTGTTCGTAGCGATCATGGTGGACACGACCGTACGCCTCTAGTGTCGCTTTTCCCGGTCGTCCTCACGGTCCTCGCGGCCGTCGTGTACCTGCGCGGTGCCCGCGCGCGGCGCGGCTGGCCGGCCTGGCGGAGCGGGCTGTTCCTGCTGGGGCTCGCCGCGCTCGTCGCTGCGCTCGCATCGCCGATCGACGGTCTCGCGCTCGAGCTGTTCAGCGTCCACATGGTCCAGCACATGCTCCTGCTCGCCGTCGCCGCGCCGCTGCTGCTCGCCGGCGCGCCGGTCCGGCCGCTCCTTCGTGGCCTCCCGCTCGCGGTCCGCCGGACGGTGGTACGCGGCCTCGCCGGCAACACCGCGTTCCGCTCGCTCGTCCACCTGCTCCGGCAGCCGCTCGTCGCGGCGGCGCTGTACGTCGTCGGCCTGTACGCCTGGCACGTGCCCACCCTCTACGACGCGGCCGTCGCGTCGACGACCGTCCACGTTCTCGAGCACACCTGGTTCTTCGTGACGGCGCTCCTCTTCTGGAGCGTGGTCATCGATCCGGTGCCGTTCCGCGCGACGCTGCCATACCCGGCCCGCATCCCGTTCCTCCTGCTCGTCGGCGCGGCGCAGAACACCATCCTCGGCGGCCTGCTCGCGTTCTCGGACCGGCCGTTCTACACGCCGTACGTCGCGACGACCCTCGCGCGCGGGCTCGACCCGGCGAGCGACCAGCGACTCGGCGGGGCGATCATGTGGGTCCCCGGCGATCTGATCTTCCTCGCGGCCGCGAGCTTCGCGTTCTTCCTATGGCTACAGTCGGAAGAGCAGGCCCAGCGTCTGCGCGAATCTGGACCGAGGTGATCTCAAGGGTGCAGCGGATCTCCTTCAGCCTGCTCGCCGTGCTCGTCGTCGTGGCCTCCGCCTGCAGCGGTGCCGCATCCACGGACACCAGCGAGGTGCCGGCGCTCTACCTCGACATCAGCGACTACAAGCTCGTGACCGACCATCCGACGATCGCGGCCGGCCACATCGTGTTCGGCATCCGCAATCACGCCGCGATGCTCCACGAGCTCAAGATCATCAAGACCGATCTCGCACCCGATCAGCTTCCGGTGGATGGCGCGTCGGCGAAAGCCAAAGAGGACGGGAAGGTCGGCGAGCTCCTGAACATCTCGGCCGGCGCTTCGCGCAAGCTCGTGCTCGACCTGGTGCCCGGGAAGTACGTGCTCATCTGCAACATCGCGGGCCACTATCAGCTGGGGATGCGGGTCGGCCTCGAGGTCCAGTGATCACCGCGCCTTCGGCGCGTCCACCGCAGGCGTTTTGATCACCGCGCCGGCGCGTCCGCCGCAGGCGCTTGAGGCGCGGTCCCGCGCTACTTGAGGGTCTGGAGGAACTTCACGATCGCGAGGATCGTCGCGTCGTCGAGCGGGCCGCCGTACTTGTTGCTGAATACCGGCATCACGACGCCGGGCTTGAGGCTCGGCGCGTTGCCGACCCACTTGATGAGATTGGCCTCGTTCACGTCCAGGCCCGCGACGCCGGCGATCGGTGTCTTCTGCGACATGAGGTGCGAGAGGTCGGGGCCGACCTTGCCGCCGGTGAGGCCCTGGACGGTGTGGCAGCCGCCGCAGGCGAGCGTCGTGAAGAGCTGCTTGCCCTGGGCGGTCGCCGGATCGAGGAAGACGTTCGCCTGCTTCACCGCGGCGTCCTGCCACGCGGCGTAATCGGTCGGGTTCTGCGCGACGACGGTGATGAGCATGTCGGCATGGCCGGTCCCGCAGAACTCGATGCATTGCCCGTTGTACGTGCCCGGACGATCGGCTTGGATCCACATCTCCGTCGCCCGGCCGGGCACCGCGTCCTTCTGGCCGCCGAGCTTCGGGATGTAAAACGCGTGGATCACGTCGACCGAGCTCAGCTCGAGCTTCACCTTCTGACCCGCCGGGATGTGGATCTCTTCGGCCGCCTTGAGGTACGTCCCATCGCTCAGCTTGAATTTCGCGTCGCTCGGGTACTGGAAGCTCCAGACCCACTGCTTGCCTTCGGCCTTGACCGTCATCGCGGCACCGCTGTCGACGTCGTTCACGAGCGCGAGCCGCTGGAACGAAAGGACGCTGAACGAGATGACCATGAGCGTCGGCACGATCGTCCAGATGAGCTCGAGGAGGTTGTTGCCGTGGTACTGGCGGGCCTGATGGCCGGGCCGCTCGCGGAACCGGATGCCCGCGACGACGAGCGCGCCCACGACGATCGCGAGCACGACGATCGCGGCGCCGAACATCAGCCAATAGAGGTCGGCGATCGAACGGGCAAGGGGGCCTTGCGGATCATTCGGCCACGGCATGCCCGCCAACACTAGGGCAGCGTTTCGACGGCCGCCAATCGATGGCCTAGAGTTTCGATCGATGTCGGGGCACGATCAGCCGATCCACATGCCGCCGCCGAGCCTCTCGCCGGCGACCATCGGCCTCGGGGTCACGTTCATCTCGTTCGGCATCCTCTGGAGCGTCATCCTCATCGGCATCGGGGTCCTCCTCCTTCTCGTCGGGCTCGCCACGTGGCTCATCGACGACGCGCGCGCGTACACCCACGCGAGCGACGAGGGCCACGAGGCTGCGCACCACTAGTGGCCGACCGCACGATCGTCCGCGGCCGCCGCGGCACGCCGACCGTCGACCGGCTGGGCGTGAACGACTCCGGCTACGAGCAGCAGCCCACGCGTTTCAACAGCGGGATGTGGGCGATCATCATGTTCGTCGGCAGCGAGGTCATGTTCTTCGCCGCCCTCTTCACGACGTACTTCTTCCTGCGCGGCAAGATCCCGGCGTGGGAGCCCGTGTTCGGCGAGAAGCCCACCTGGGCCGGCCTCCCGCTCGTGAACACGATCGAGCTCGTGACGTCGAGCGTGACCATGCAGCTTGCCGTGAGCGCGATCAAGAAGGGTGACCGCCGCCGGATGATCCAGTGGCTCATCCCGACGCTCATCCTGGGCGTCGCGTTCCTCACCGGCCAGGCCTACGAGTACACGCGCCTCGGGTTCCTGCCGAAAGATGGCGTCTTCGCCGGTGTCTTCTTCACGCTCACCGGCTTCCACGGCGCGCACGTGACCGGCGGCGTCGTGTTCATCGCTATCTGCTTCTATCGCGCCCTGCGCGGCCAGTTCACCGCGAACCGCCATCTCGCGGTCGAGGCCGCGAGCATCTACTGGCACTTCGTCGACGTCGTCTGGCTCGGCCTGTTCGCGACGATCTATATCGTCGGCTAGCGCTCCGCCGCGAGCAGCTTCACGTCGCCTGCCAGTGCCTCCGCCGTGATGTCCGAGTGCGTGAGCACGCGCGCGCGGCCCTTCCGATCGACCAGATAGATCGCGTCGCTGTGGCCGACCGCCGTGGGGACCGCCGGATCGGTCTCGGTGCGGATGCCGTAGGCCGACCAGACCGACTGCAGCTGCGCGGCACCGCCGACGAGGAACACGAACCCCTTCGCCAGCCCGTGTGCGCGCGCGAACGCCTGCACCGCCTCGGGCGTGTCCTGCCGCGGATCCACCGAGACGGCGACGAACAACGTCTGATCGCGCTCGTCCGCGGTGAGCTGCTGCTGGGCCATCCGGAACCGCTCGGCGGTGAGCGGGCACACATCGGGGCAGTGCGTGTACAGGAACGAGATGACCACGACCTTGCCCATCTGGGCGGAGAGCGTCACCGGCGCGCCGCTGATGCCGTCGGTCAGCGTGAAGTCGGGCGCCGCGGCCGGCGTGATCTCGGTCCCGACGAGCTTCGGCGCGGCGCACGACGCGAGCAGGAGCGCCGCCATCGCGAGCGCGAAGATCCGCACGGACCGACAATACCGAGGTGAGCGCGCGGGTCGTCGCGGCCTACGTCGTCATGGTCCTGCTATGGGGGTCGACCTGGGCGGCGATCAAGATCGGCGTCGCGCAGGTCCCGCCGTACCTCTTTGCGTTCGAACGGGCGGTCGCGGTCTCGGTGCTGCTCACGCTCGCGGTGCTCGTGCTCCGGCAGTCGTTCCCCCGCACCCGGATCGCCCTGCTCGCGTCCGCGATCGCTGGCCTGTTCAACATCGGCACGTCGTGGGCGCTCATCTTCTGGGCGGAGCAGTTCGTGCCCTCCGGTCTGGTCGCGGTGTTCGGGGCCATGGCGCCGGTGTGGACGGCGATCCTCGCGCACTTCTTCGTGCACGGCGACCGCCTGTCGCGCCTGAAGATCGTGGCGCTCGTGCTCGGCCTCGCCGGCACCGCGCTCCTGGTGGGCGCGCCGGCCCCAAGCGAGGGCCCGAACGCGCTGCTGGCTACCGTCCTCCTCGCGATCATGCCGATCAGCTGGGCGATCGCCGCGATCCTCATCGCGCGCTACCTCTCGCGCGAGTCGCCGATCGCGGTCGTGGGGATCGGCACCTGGGTCGGCGCGGCGTTCCTGTTGCCGTTCGCGCTCACGCAGGCCGGCGAGCCGCAGAACTGGAACACGAGCTCGATCATCGCGTTCGCGTATCTGGTCATCGGCGGCTCGTGCGTCGGGCTCGTGCTGAACGCTTGGCTCTTCCGCAAGCTCCGGCCGACCACGGTGACGCTGTCGCAGGTCCTCATCCCGACCCAGGCGCTGCTCATCGGCGCGTTCGCCCTGGGCGAGGAGTTCACTGTGCGGATGCTCGCCGGCGCCGCGCTCGTCGTGAGCGCCGTTGCCCTGAACGCGAAGGCCGGCGCGGGCGCGCCGAGCGAGCAGGCGGCCCAGCCGGTCGCCACGGCCGCCGAATGATTCGTACTACAGCGAGGTAGTATTACCGGCGGGTAGTAACGGCGTGATCGACTGGGACCTCAACCTCTTCCACAGCGACCCGACGCTGCTTGAGCGCTCGGACGACGACGCCTATGAACGCGCCACGCGCCTCGTCGGGCTCCTCGCGGAGCCGGCTCGGCTCAAGCTCCTCCACGCGCTGTCGGTGGGTGAGGACACCGCGCAGCGGGCGGCGCTCTGGTCCGGTCTCGACCAGCCGTACGCCGAGCGCGAGCTCGCCTCGATGGCCCTGGCCGGCCTGGTCGAACGCCGCGACGGGCCTGGCGGTCCGCTCTACGCGCCGCGGGACGGCCATCTCGTGGTCGCGCTGCACGTGGCTTTGGCGCACGGCCGCGAGCTGCTCGGCGAGCGCCACCCGAAGCTCTTGAAACGGCGCCGCGATCAGCAGCGGAAGGTGGGATGATCACTTCCGTGACCGATGACGTTCGCCGCCTGAAGCGCGCCCGGCGGGACGGACCGAACGCGTTCCTGGGACCGCTCGAGACAGCGGTGATGGAGCGTCTCTGGAAGCGCCGCAAAGCGACCGTCCGCGATGTCGTCGACGACCTCGCGAAGAGCCGGTCCCTTGCCTACACGACGGTCATGACGATCATGACCCGGCTCCACGCGAAGGGCCTGCTCGCGCGCGATCGTGACGGGAAGACCTACGTCTACCGGCCGGCGTTCACGCGCGAGGAGCACCGCGCGCGGCTGTCGCAGGATCTCGTGCGCGGCCTCGTCGACGAGTTCGGCGACGTCGCGCTCGCGCAATTCACCGCGGAGCTCGACTCCGTGGATGCGAGCCACCGCGCCGCACTCCGGCGGATCGCGGGGAAAGACTCCAAGTGAGGACCACCGCCGATCGCGCGTTCGGCCTGCTCGTGCTGCTTGCGCTCGGGTCGAGCGCGCTGCTCATCGCGCTGCTCGCGGCCCTCCTGCCGCGCAGCTTCGCGGTCGCGACCGGCGGCGCCGCGGACACCGCGAGCATCGTCGCGGTCCTGGTGCTCATCCTCGCGACGTTCGGCGTCGCCCTCGGACTGATCTCGCTGTTCCGGCAGCTGCTCGCGACGTGGTCGCTCATCCGAACGCTGCTGTCGCGACGCGTCACCCTGTCACCCCGGGTGCGGGACATCGCCGCCGCGCTCGAGCTCTCCGGCCGCATCGACATCGTGCGCGATGTGCGGCCGTTCTCGTTCTGCTACTGGTTCCGCCGCCCGCGCATCTGCCTCTCGACCGGACTCATCAAGCGCCTGGACGACGCGGAGCTTCGCGCGGTCCTCCTTCACGAGCGCTATCACCTCCAGCAGCGCGACCCGCTGCGACTCGTGGTCGCGCGGTACTTCGCCGCGGGGCTCTACGTCGTTCCGGTGGTCGAAGAGCTCGTCGAGTACTACACGGTCCAGAAGGAAGTGGCTGCGGATCAGGCGGCCGTCCGCGCGATGGGTGGCGTGCGCGCGCTCGCCTCGGCGCTGTTCAAGGTCCTGCCGGATGCCGACGACGTCGATCTCGGTCTTCTCGTCCCGGTCGGGTCGCTGTCGGTGACCGAAGCGCGCATCGAGCGGCTCGTCGATGGGCAGCCCGTCCCGCTCGCGCTCTCGCGCGCGTCGGTCGCGCTGTCTGGTGGCGCGCTCGCCGCCGCGGCGGTCCTCGCGTTCACCGATGGTCTCCACCCGGCGGCCCTGACACTGCCCGCGCTCATCGGTCCGGCGTCGCTTCTCCTGGCTGCTGCCGCGAGCGGCGCCGCCCACCAGGTCCGCCTGGTCGTCCTCCGACCGATCCGGTAGGGAAAGCCCCGCTTTACCTTTGTCTCCGCGCGCCCGATAGTGATGGCGGCGGCTCAGCAATTTGCCGGTGGGGTGGGAGGACCCACCAATGTCGCTTCGTTTCATCGCGCGGATCGTCTTCATCGTCGCCATGGCGTTCTCGCTCAGCGCGCCCCTAGCGGGCAACGCCGCGGCCTGCGACCCCGGTACCTCGGGCCTCTGCTAGCGCGTCGATCCCAAGCCGTCCAGCGATCGCGAGTCCTTCCGGCCTCATGCCGGAGACCGTGGCGCGGGCATCTGAGCCCGCCCAGACCCCGACCGGCACCGCCCCGCACGCGGTCTGGTCAGACCAAGTTCAGGGGCGTTTGACCGACCGTTCAGGGGTCCGTAAAGTGGCCCTCGTGGCGATCGGCAACGCGATCCGCTCCGCGATGACCGCGGATGTGGGAGCGCGGATCCGATCGCTTCGGACCGCGCGCGGCCTGACCCAGGCGCAGCTTGCGGAGCCCCAGTACACGAAGGCCTACATCTCGATGCTCGAGTCCGGTCGCACACGGGCGTCGATGAAAGCGCTCGAACACATCGCCGGCCGGCTGGGCGTGCAGCCGTCCGATCTCCTCGGAGGCTCCCCGTCGCCGGCGGCTCCGCAATTCGACCTACTCGAGGCGCGTCGTCTCGTCGAAGAGGGTCAGGCGGCGGCAGCCGTTCCCATCCTCGAACAACTCGACGAGGGTCTGACGCCCAGCGATCAGCTGATCCGGCTGCGGTACCTCGCCGCTGGATACAACATGCTGGGCCAGGCGAAGCAGGCGTTCCCGGTGATCGAACGGGCTCAGCGGATGGCGGAGCTTCTCGGCGATGGCGAAGAGCAGGTGCGGCTGAAGGCCGTCCTCGCATCCGCGTACGCGCGCACGTACGCGTACGAGGATTCCGTCCGCCTGCTGCGAGAGTGCGTGACCGCGTGCGACAACGGCGTCGTTGCCGACCAGACGTTCCTGTTCCGCCGCCTGTCGGACCTCGCGATCACACTGACGAATCAGCGTCAGGCGAAGCAGGCAATGCCGATCTTCGAACGAGCGATCGCTCTCGCCGAGGAATTCAGCGATATGGCGTCGATGGGACGCATGTACGCCGGTCTTGCCAAGGCACATCAGCTCCATGGGGACGTCGAGCTGGCCATCCGCTACAACCAGCGCTCGCTACAGGTGTACGAGGAGCTGAGTGCCCTCGATCAGGTCGCGTGCACGCTCGACAACATCGCGGTGCTCTACGCGGAATACGGAAACCGCGAACGCGCGCGCGACAGCCTCGCGCGCGGAGCCCGGATCGCGACGGAGATCAGGCGCGACTCGACGCTCGCCTCGATCAGGACGACGGAGGCCGAGATCGCGGCGAAGGTCGACCCCTCGGGCGCGATGGAGCTCGCGCAAGAGGCGTTGAAGTTCGCGAAACGGATCGACCAGATCGACGCGCAGGTGCGCGCCATGGTCCTCATCGGCGAGCTCAAGATGAAGACGAGCGGCACCGCAGCGCGCAAGTCGTTCCAGGAAGCCCGCCAGCTCGCGGAGGAGCGGGCGCCCCACCTCCTGCGGATGATCTTCGACCGCTGGTCCCACGCCGCCGAGGCGTCCGGGGACAGCGACGAGGCCCTCCGCCTGGCGCGCCGCGCGCTGGAGAGCGTCAAAGCCTGAGCCGGCTCACGCGTGAGCGGGTCCGCGAGCTCGTCGCGGGCACGATCCTCGCCTCGATCGGCGACACGCCGCTCGTCCCGCTGCGCCGCATCGGCGCGGGCCTGCGCGGCGAGCTGTGGGCGAAGCTCGAGTCCTTCAATCCCGGCGGTAGCGTGAAGGACCGCGCCGCGCTCTGGATGATCCTCGACGCCGAGCAGCGGCTCGACCTCGACGGGAAGACGATCCTCGATGCGACGAGCGGCAACACCGGGGTCGCGCTCGCGCTGGTCTGTGCCGTCCGCGGCTATCGCGTGGCGCTCTGCATGCCGGACAAGCTGTCGGCGGAGCGCAAGCGCATCGCCGCGGCGTTCGGGGCGACGCTCAGGCTCACCGATCCGCTAGAGGGCAGCGACGGCGCGATCCTCGAGGCGCGGCGGCTGGCCCAGGATCC
>DATCPY010000015.1:0-4786 GCA_036569845.1 Candidatus Limnocylindria bacterium
GGCGGCGCGGGTCGACAAGGCGTGGGACATCGTGCGCGGATCCCCGCTCGTGACCGTTGCGGTCATCGACACCGGCGTCGACGCGGACCATCCCGATCTCGCCGGCGTCACCCTTCCGGGCGCGACGTTCGTTTCGTCCCCCGACCCGTCGTGCCAGCGCGGATCGCAGGTCGACGACAACGGACACGGCACGCACGTGTCCGGGATCATCGCCGCCAACGGCAACAATGGCGTTGGGGTCGCCGGCGCGGCGTTCGGTGTGCGCGTGCTTCCGGTGAAGGCGCTCGATTGCACCGGCGCCGGTCTCCTCTCCGACGTCGCGCAGGGCGTGACCTGGGCGACGGATCACGGCGCACGGGTCATCAACATCTCGCTGGGATCGGATACGGACCTCGGGGTGCTCCATGACGCGATCCGCTACGCGGCGGCCCACAATGTCCTCGTCGTCGCCGCAGCGGGGAACTGCGGTGCGGCATCGATCCGGTGCCCCACGGCCAACGCGCCGCAGTTCCCGGGCGCGTACCGCGAGACCCTCGCGGTGGCCGCCACTGACACCGCCGATCAGCATCCGAGGTTCAGCAGCGTCGCTTCGTATGTCGGTATCTCCGCGCCTGGGGTGACGATCTGGAGCACGACGCCGACGTACCCGACCACGCTCTCGCGCGCGAACCCGGGCACCCAGAGCTATGCGGCGTTCAGCGGTACCTCGCAGTCGGCGCCCTTGGTCGCGGCCATCGCCGCGCTCGTCCTCAGCCGCGAGCCGGGTCTGACCGCGGTGCAGCTCGCGGATCGGCTGAAGACCACCGCGGACGATCTTGGCGTGCCCGGCCCGGATGCGGTCTTCGGCGCCGGCCGGCTGAACGCGTTGCGAGCGGTGACCGGGACCGCGAGCCCGACCTACGGCGCGAGCTACGACATCTCCGGGCTGCCGGCCGGTGCGTCGGCGGCGACTCCTATTACCGGCACCGTGACGCTCACGAACCGCTCGGATTTCGTCTGGAACGCGACCGGGAGCGATCCAGTCCGCCTTGGGTACCACTGGTCGGACCTTGCCGGGACGACGATCGTGTGGGAAGGCTCGCGCAGCGCCCTCCCTGCCGACGTGCAGCCCGGCGGCGTGGTGGCCGTTCAGGCGACGATCGCCCCGCCGGCGATCCTCGGGGCGTACGTCCTGCGGGTCGATCTCGTCCGGGAAGGACTGACCTGGTTCTCCTCAGCCAACGTCCCGCCGGCCACGCACACCTTCTATGTCGGCGGCGGCTATTCAGCCCGCTATGACCCGACTCCCGCGAGCATCACCGCGTTCCTGCGCGGCGCCCGCACCCTCGATGTCGCGGTCACGAACCTTGGGCCGGCCAGCTGGCGCGCTGCCGGGCCGACTCCTGTTCGCTTGTCGTACCACCTGCTCCGCCCGGACGGGTCGATCAGCGTGTGGGACGGCACACGCGCGTCGCTTCCCACCGATGTCGAGCCGGGAGGCTCCGCCACTGTGTCGATAACGGTCAACGTGCCTCCCGCGGGCAGTGGGTACGTCGTCTGGCTCGATCTCGTACAAGAGCAGGTCGTCTGGTTCTCGACGCAGGCCGTCGCCGGTGGCCGGTCGCTGATCGTCGTGCCCGGAGCTCTGCCGCCGCGTTGACGCCGGTCGCGCTGCGACCGGTTTGGGACCGCCACGCTGTTGCGTCCCGGTATCAGCCCCTCCATCATTCTGACTAAGCAGGGGGGGAAGCAATGCCTAGTCCAATTGACCGCCTTTCCTATTGACTAGTTTTTTGACGACCTCGACGCGTTGACCCGATGACCGCGGTCCTATTCGGACGGTCATCGCCGTTCGGTGTGCCCCCGACGCAGCAGCCGTCGCTGGCGCGCGCCCTCGTGGTCGCGGTCGTGGGGCTCTACATCGTCGGTGTTCCGATGCTGCTCGGCGTGCCGCGGCTCCCGCCATTCGTCGCGTCGGCGCATCGCGCGGTCCCCGCGGCCACGGTCGCGGGGTCGGTGAATGTGTACGACGGTCCGCGACCGGCGCAAGTGATCCGCGCCGCTCAGATCCTGCACGTCACCGCCGGGACCGAGTCAGGCACGATCGTCATCCAGTTCTCCGGTGACACGATCGCCGAGACCATCGCCTCGGTGAGCACGCGGTTCGATCTGTCGCTCATCGGCGGCGACAGCCGGACCGAGCGTTATGTGTTCTCGCTCCCGAAGATCGGGATCTATCCGGAGTCCGCACCGAGCGAGATCGTGTGGATCGACTTCCCGAAGATCTATTCCGCGGAAGGCATCGATGCCTTCTTCGCGGAGAACCAGCTCACCCTGATCCGCTGGTCGACCGATCCGGAGACCGGCGAGCGCTTCGCGGCGGTGCAGCTTCCGAAGCTCGAGGCCGTCCTCGTCGACGCGGCGAACGGCTACTACAGCATCACCCTCCGTCGCGCCGATGACGCGACGCTCGCGGCGTGGGCCGCCGAGTCCGGCGTCCGCATCATCTCGTACGACGACGCGACCGGCATCACGATCGTCCAGCCGTTGGACTGGCGGCCGCCGGCTCCGATCGTGACCGCGCCACAGAGCAAGAGCGCATCCGCGGCGACCGCCGCACCGGCGGCCACGGCCGCACCGGCGAAGGCCGTGACGCCCGCCGTGCCGAGCGCCGCGCCGGTGAAGACGGCCGCGCCGTCGACGCCAGCGCAGCCGAAGCCTTCGGCGGCGCCCGTCGGGGTCGGCTCATGGCTCAAGCCACAGGCGATGGCGGTCGGACCGTCGGACACCTACTCGAACGAGGACCCCACCCCGACGCCCCCGCCGTCGTCACCGCCCCCGTCGACGACTCCCACTCCGAGTGCGACCGCGACGCCGAGTCCGTCACCGACGCCCGACCCTTCGGCTTCGCCGACGCCGTCCCCGTCACCGTCAGTCGATCCATCGGCGACACCCACCCCGAGCGCGAGCCCGACGCCGACTCCCGATCCGTCGACCTCGCCGACGCCGACCCCGAGCGCGTCGCCGTCGGCGAGCCCGTCGCCGTCGCCGAGCGCGTCACCGACGCCCGGTCCGAGCGCCACGCCGTCCGCCTCTCCGAGCGCATCCCCGTCTCCGACTCCGAGCGCGTCGCCGTCCGCATCACCGAGCGCATCGCCGTCTCCGTCGCCGACGTGGTCGGTCGCGGTGACTGGACCTGCGGCGGCAGACGCCGGCGCGACCGTGACCGTGACCGCGACGGTTAATAAGGACAACGCCGCTGCGGCCGGGGCGACCGTGTCGTTCAGCGCCACGGGCGCCGGCGCGTCGCTCTCCTCTAATACCTGCACCACCGACGCGCAGGGCTCCTGCTCGGTCACCCTGACGAAGCCCGACTTCGGGCTGGTCACGGTCGACGCGACGGTGCCGTCGGGCACCGGGACCGCGAGCGGATCCCTCGGAGTCGCCTTCCGCGCCCCCTGGACCGTTGGCGCCACGGATCCCGCTGACCACGCCGTGTCGGTCGGGTCCGCGGGCACCGACATCACCGTCACCGTCAACGGGACGGCCGCGAGTCGCCCGGCTCTCACGGTCACGGCCGTGAACGTCACCGGCGGCTCGGGCACGGATGCCCTCACGGTCGCCCCGGGCGCCGGCACGATCGCCGCCCCGGTCACCTTCGACGGTGGCGCGGGCCAGAACTCGTTGCACCTCGCTGCCACTCCGACCTCGACCTGGACCCTGGTGACCCCCGACGGCGGCACGGTCGCCGCGACCGGGACCGGCGGGATCACGTTCGCGAAGGTCTCGGCGGTCGCCGCGGCCGGTCCCGCCAACACGCTCGCCGGAACGGCTGCCGACACCACCTGGACCGTGACCGGCGCCAATTCGGGGACCGTGGGGACGCTGGCGTTCAGCGGCTTCCAGTTCCTCGTCGGCGCTGCCAACAACAAGGACACCTTCGTCGTGAACGGCGGCAGCGTCAGCGGTCGGATCGATGGCGGCGCCGGCGGATTCGACAGCCTCGTGATCAACGGGACCCACGCGTCCGTCTCCACCGCGGCGACCGGTCCGAACTCCGGTGCGGTCACCGTGGACGGGACACCGCTCGCGTACGCCGGCCTCGAGCCGATCACCCTCGGTGGGACCGTCGCCGACGTCGTCGTGACCGGGAGCGCCGACGGTGACGCGATCCTCATCCATAAGGATCCGGCGATCACCGGCAACATCGAGATCAAGACCACCACCGGCACGATCGAGAGCGTCAGCTTCGCGACGCCGACCAGCTCGCTCACCGTTGACGGCGCCGCGGGCACCGACTCCGTCACCGTGGCCGAGGACCTCGACTTCAGCCTCAGCAACGCCACGCTTACGGTCGTGGCCGAGTCGATCGTCGTGAGCCCGCTCGTCACGGTCAACACCGGGACCGGGGCGATCACCTTTGCCGCGGCCGACACTCAGGCCGGCGGATCGCCCGACCTGCTCCATGTAACGACCGCGACCGCGACATCGTCGGTCAGCGTGACCGGCGGCGCTGCGCTCCTTGGCGGCAACATCTCGATCTCGGCCACGTCGACCGTCACCGCCGCCCCGACCGCCGAGTCGAAGCAGGCCGTGCACGCGACGTCGACCGCCACGATCGAGGTCGCCGACTCGACGATCACCAGCTCCGGCGACCTCTCACTGGCCGCCAGCTCGGTCATGACCAGCACCGTCAACGCCGCCGGCGACGCGGGCCACGCGGCGACCGACAGCGACGCCTCCGTGGCCGGCGCGATCGTCGACAGCACGGCGACCAGCCGGATCTCGGGGACCAGCACGATCACCG
>DATCPY010000016.1:0-6654 GCA_036569845.1 Candidatus Limnocylindria bacterium
GCGTTCGCGCGCCGGCGGCACGAAGCGGTTCACGACGTGGGCCTGGGAGGACGACGCGGCGTTGCTGGCAATGCTTGGGGCACGAGGCTTCGCCGAGGAGCGACGCGAGCGCTTCTGGGAGCTCGATCTCGTTGCGAACAAAGACCGGATCGAGAAGATGACCGACGAGTCGCGCGCGCGGATGCGCGCCGACGGCATCGAGATCCTGACGCTCGCGCGCGACACCGATCCGGAGAAGTACCGCAAGCTTTGGCGGATGAGCGACGAAGCCGAGCAGGACATCCCGACGACCGTGCCGCACATCGGAACGCCCTGGGAGGTCTTCGAGGAGTGGATGCGCTCGCCGGGCCTGCACGAGGACCGGCAGTGGATCGCGCGCGAGGGTGACGACATCGTCGGCGTCTCGCAGCTCAGCTTCCCGCCGGTGCGCGGACCTGTGCAGACCGACTGGACCGGGACGGCGCGCAAGGTGCGCG
The DNA here is from genome assembly GCA_036569845.1 of Candidatus Limnocylindria bacterium. Taxonomy (GTDB): domain Bacteria; phylum Chloroflexota; class Limnocylindria; order P2-11E; family P2-11E; genus UBA4735. The sequence continues at coordinate 477 of DATCPY010000016.1, forward strand.
GCCGCGGCGTCGCCCGCGCCCTGAAATGCGAGACGGTAATGCAGGCGATCGTGCTCGGCGTGAAGACGGTGCGGACCGACAACGACGGCGAGAACGCGCCGATCCTGCATCTCAACGCATCGATGGGCTACACCCGGCTGAAGGACCAGATCCAGCTGATGAAACCGGCGTAGGCCGGGCCGGGCTCCGCGCGCAGCGCGTCGAGCAGCGGTGCTACGGTGGCCGGCCGAACGGCGCGGTCCCGGCGCCGAACACCCGCCAGCGCCCATCCTCGCGTCCCATGAGGAAGAACATCGTCTGACGTTGATTCCACGCGCCGCCTGGGTCGCTCGCGAACGTCCACGTCCCTTCGACCTCGACGCGCCCGCCCACCTCGGAGAACGCCGTCGCAAGCTGGTCGGATGTCGCGGGCAGCTCCGACCACTGCAGGATCGCGTCTTCACCGAAGGCGTCGATCTGATCGGCGGCAAAGCAGTCGAGGATCGCTGTCCGCGTGTGCGCGCCGATCAACGGAAGCAGGTGATCGACGGTATCCCTCGGTCCGGCCAACGATGCGCAACCCGATTCGGTGAAGTTCCCGATCGACGGGCGCTGGTACGCGTGGACGGGCGGCGGTGCGCTCCCGAGATCGAGCTCCCACGCGACGCGGAGCAGATCGCCGCCGCTGAATGTCGAGGAGCTGACCCAGAGGTCATGGCCGCCCTCCTGCCAGCGGATGATGCGCAATGCCGGTCCAGCTGGATCGGAGAACAGCGACGGCGGAAAGCTCAGAACGGCTGAGGAGCGCCGAACTCGCGTGCCGACGCCCGACTGGCCGGACGTCTGCCCTGGTCCCGCCCCACCCATCCCGAAGTCGATCGATCGACCTGATCCGCGGTACGTGACGAGATAGTGCGGATCAGCCGCGTCCGTTCGTGTCTCGCCGGTCACGAGGTGATCGCGATCGAGCGAGGAAGGTAACCAGGTCGGCATCGCGACAGGCGAACCGGGCGGAAGCTGGGTGCGGATCCGAGCCCACGCGTCGCGCTCCGTGGTAGTCACGGCCGTCGTCCCTGTCGACGTCGGAAGCGGTGCCGGCGGTGGAGGCACCGTGCCCGAGCTGACTGCCAGCGCGGTGGGCGGCGGCGCCAGCGTCGTGGCTGGCGCGCCGGCCGTTCGGCCACACGCCGCAAGCACCGCCGCGGCCACCAAGAGGCAGCAGCCGCTACGCCGGCCCAAGCTCCTCACGCAGCGCGTCGATGACGTAGGTCTGCTCCTCGTCGGTCATCGTGGCGAACAGCGGGATGAGCATCGTGTGCTCCGTCGCCTCTTCGGTGATCGGCAGCGAGACCCTCCCGATCCGATCGATGTAGGTCTTCTCGAGGTGCGACGCCATCACCCCGCGCCGGGTGGCGATGCCGCGATGCAGCAGGTTCGTCATGAGCGTCTCGCGATCCAGTTTGCAGTCCTTCGTCAGGCGCAGGCAGTAGCTCTGATACGTATGCGTCGCGTATGACGGCACGTATGGGATCTCGAGGCCCTTGAGGCCAGGGAGCTCCCGGTCGTAGCGATGAGCCTTCTCGATCCTGGTCTTCAGGAGCTCGGGTAGCCGGCGCAGCTGCACGAGGCCGATGGACGCCTGAATGTCAGTCATCCGGTAGTTGAAGCCGAGCTCGTTGTACTCCTCGATGATCACGCGGTCGGCGTTGTGCCGGTCGAGATCGGAGACGCTCATCCCGTGCGCGCGCAGCTTGCGCGCGCGGTCCGCAAGCGCGTCGTCGTCGGTCGTGATCATGCCGCCCTCGCCGGTCGTGATGACCTTGCGCGGGTGGAAGCTGAAGACGGTCTGGTGCGCGTTCGAGCCGGTCCGATGTCCCTTGTACTCGCTGCCGATCGTCGGCGCGGCGTCCTCGACGACATCGATGCCGTGTTTCTTCGCGATCGCATTGATCGCGTCCATGTCCGCGGTCATCCCGATCTGGTCCACCGGCATGATCGCTTTGGTCTTCTTCGTGATGCGGTGTTCGATGTCGTTCGGATCGATGTTGTACGTCCGCGGGTCGATCTCGGCGAAGACGACGGTCGCGCCGGTGTAGAGGATCGCGTTCGCCGAGGCGATGAACGTGAACGACGGCACGATGACCTCGTCGCCCGGGCCGACGCCGGCCGTCGCGAGCGCGAGGTGCAGCCCGGTGGTGCATGACGTGGTCGCGATGCCGTGCTTCGCGCCGACGTACGCCGCCATCGCCTTCTCGAACTCGGCGACCTTCGGGCCCTGGGTCACCCACCCCGACTTGATCGACTCGTACGGCGCGCGCGCCTCTTCCTCGCCCAGCGATGGCTTGGTGATCGGGACGTTCATCTTCTTGCGCGCTTCGACGGCCATCAGCTTTCTCCTCAGTACGAGTACGGGCGCTTCAGCCCGGGGAACATCGGGAAGTGCTTCACGTTCATCGTGACAAGTTCCGCGCCAAGCCGTTGCGCGAGCTCTGCGAGCAGGAGGTCGGGAGTGTCGATCCCCGGCCTGGCGGGGAGATACCGCTGCCCAAGCGCGCCAGCGCCGGCGGCCTCGGCTCCACCGACATCCGCCCAGCGCAGTAACGATAGGAGCGAGTGGGTACCGCGCTCCTCGCCTGGCCGCATCCCCGCGAGGACCTCGGCCCGGATGACCTGCGAGCTCCAGAGCTCGTCGCCCCGCTCGATCGCGGCGGAGATGAACCCCGTCGCAGGGCCGCGTTCGCGCGCGTGATCGATGAGTACGGATGCGTCGATGACCAGCCTCAGGTCGACCTGCCGTAGCGGCGGCGGAGCAGACCTGGCCTGATGCGCTCCACGTACTCTTCGCCCGTCTCGGTACGATCCTTCCAGGCGCCGGCGGTCTCCTCGATGATGCGTAGCGCCTCTTCCTTCGACGGCGGGGCGTCGGCGCGCACGTAGGTTTGGTCGATCGCCGACCGGATGAGCTTCGACATCGATGCGCCGCTCTTCTCGGTCTGGCGCTTCAACGCCTCTGCCTCCTGGTCGGTCAGGTAGATCTGCGTCCGGCGCATGATGTATGTATACATCGCCGCCCCGATGACCGTCAAACCCGGGCGAGCGCCTCGCGTCGCCATTGGATGAGCCGCCGGACGCCTTCTTCCAATGACGTCTCGGCCTTGAATCCGAGGATCTCGGCCGCCCGCCTCGGATCGCCGACCCGTCGCGCCGGCAGGGCGCCTCTGGGCTCACGCTTGAACTCCATGCCGACCGAGCTGCCGGTGAGCCGGAGGAGCAGCGCGGCGAGCTCGCGCATCGTGGTCTCGACGCCGCTGCAGACGTTCACGATCGCCGCCGGCCGGTCCGTCTCGCACGCCAGCAGATTCGCGCGCACGACGTCGCCCACGTAGACGAAGTCGACGGACGACGATCCATCCCCGAACAGCGTGAGCGGCTTGCCCTCGTCAATGAGGTTCAGCCAACGGATCATGACCTCGACGAACCGCGAGCGCACGTCCATGCGCGGCCCGTACACGTTGAAGTAGCGAAGAGCCGCCGTCGGGATCCCATGCAGCTGCGCGAACGCCCGCGCCGCCTGTTCATTCGCGACCTTCATCGAGCCGTAGAACGTCGTGCCGTTCAGTGGCTGGTCCTCGTGCATCGGCAGCGCTTCGGGCTCTCCGTACACGACGGCGCTCGACGCGAGCACGACGTGCTTCGCCTTCGCTGCGGCGGCCGCTTCGAGCACGTTGAACGTGCCGTCCACCATGACCTCGTGGCACTCGCGCGGCGCCTCCTGGCAGCGCGTCCAGCGGAGCGCGGCCTGATGGAACACCACGTCCGCGCCCGCGATCGAGGCGGCGACCGCCTCACGGTCGCGGATATCGAGCTCGCGCAGGCTCGCCTTGCCAGTCTTCAGCGCGGCGTCGAGATTCTCAGGGACGCCGCGCACGAGCGCGTCGAGCGCGATGACCTCGCGCGCGCCGGCCGCGATCGCAGCATCGACGATGTGCGAACCGACGTTGCCCGCGCCGCCGGTGACCACGACGCGCGCGCCGGAGAGCGCGCTCAGGCCGTCTGATCCCCGCGCGAGCGCAGGAATTTCGCCGGCACGCCGGCGACGATCGCGTACGGCGCGACGTCCTTCGTCACCACGGCGCCCGCGCCGACGATCGCGCCTTCGCCGACGGACACGCCGGGCAGCAGCACCGCGTTCACGCCGATGTCCGCGCCGTTCCCGACGCGCACCGGCTTGATAACGAGATCGGTCTGGATGATCGGCACATTCGCCGGCTCGCCGGTGTGCTCGCTGCCGAGGACCTTCGCGCCGGGGCCCCAGCCGACGTATTCGCCGAGCTCCATGTTGCGGCAGTCGAAGTACGACTGCGGCCCGATCCAGGTGTGCGCGCCGATGACGCAACGCCCGTCGTGCCGTCCCTGGAGGAAGGTCTGGTTGCCGATGAACACCGCGTCCCCGATCTCGAACGTGTGTGGATGGAGCACCAGCACGCCGACGCCGATCTTCACGCCGTTGCCGAACGACTTGCAGATCGCGCGCAGGATCACGCGACGCGCGCGGGCGCCAGCCGTGGTGTCCTCGTAACAGGCCGCGGAGTACCGCGCGAGCAGCTGCTCCTTCGACTCGGTCGCCCGAAGGTCCGCGGACTCCTTCAGCTCATCAGCGGCATCGGGCTGGACCGGTTGGACACCATGGACCGCCTTGACGACACGCTCCTGCTCGACCCCCGCGTTCCGCGGGGAACCCGAAGTCACGCGCGCATGAACTCCGCGACCGCGGCGGCGACCGTGTCGACCTGCGCGTCGGTGAGCTCGGCGTACATCGGGAGCGACACGACCTCGCCCGCAAGACGCTCGGTCACCGGGAAGTCGCCCTGGCGATACCCGAGGAACGCCGAGGCCTCCTGGAGGTGGATCGGCACCGGGTAGTGCACGCCGGTCCCGATGCCACGCTCGGAGAGGTACTGGCGGAGGGCATCGCGCCGCGCGCCGGGCACGCGGATGACGTAGCAGTGGAAGACGTGGCGGCCGCCCTCGGGGATCTCGGGCGCGATGACGCCGCTGTCCTTCAGGCGGTCGTTGTAGTGACGCGCGATCGCGAGGCGGCGGGCGTTCCACTCCGGCAGCTTGCGCAGCTTGATGCGCAGGATCGCCGCTTGGATCTCGTCGAGCCGCGCGTTGTAGCCGACGACCGGGTGGTAGTAGCGCGTGCTCTGGCCGTGCTCGCGCAACGATCGCAGCTCGGTCGCGAGCGCGTCGTCGTTCGTCGTGATGCTGCCGGCCTCGCCGTACGCGCCAAGGTTCTTGCTGCAATAGAAGGAGAACGCCGAGACCCGGCCCGATGCGCCGGCCTTGGCCCCGGTGTCGAGCATGGCACCGTGGGCCTGGCAGGCGTCCTCGATGATCTGGAGGCCCTTCTCCTTCGCGAGCGACAGGAGCGGCTTCATGTCGACTGTCCGGCCGTAGAGATGGACCGGCATGATCGCCTTCGTCCGTGGCGTGATCGCCTGGGCGGCCGCGGCGAAGTCCATGTTGAAGGTCTTCTCGTCGACGTCGACGAGGATCGGCCGCGCGCCGGAGTAGAGGATCGCCTCGACGGTGGCGAAGAACGTGTGCGACACCGTGATGACCTCGTCGCCGGAGCTGATGCCGAGCGCGCGCACCGCGAGCTGGATCGCGTCGGTCCCGCTGCCGACGCCGATGGCGTGCTTCACGCCGCAGAACGCCGCGAACTCCTGGTCGAACGCCTTCACGTTCGGCCCGATGGTGAGCTGCATGCTCTCGAGCACGTCGTCGATCGCCGCGCGCACCTCGTCGCGGATCGTGCGGTACTGCGCCTTGAGATCGACGAGCGGGATGTCGGTCTTGGTCATCACGGTCATGTCGTGGTGGTCTCCTTCAACGCGGCCTCGATGTTCTCGCGGTGCATGCGCAGGTGGATGAGTCCCGGCACCGCGAAGTACCGCTTCATCCCTTCCATGCCACCATCGGCTTGCAAGAGCTGGTCCGGCTCGAGCGCGCGGAACGCGTCCATCATGCGGCTGTGGGCAGCAAGCCAGCGATCGAATCGCTCGGCCATCGGCCGCTCCCGCCAGGTCTCGTAGGTCGTCCCGTTCAGCTCATCGAGCGGCGTGTCGATGCCCAGGAACGGACGTGAGCCACGCTCGTCCGGCGCGCCACCCTCCGCCGTGATCTTCTCGGCGAC
>DATCPY010000017.1:0-5552 GCA_036569845.1 Candidatus Limnocylindria bacterium
CGTGCACGTCGTGTCCGGCGACACGGCACTCGCGCCGGTCGACCTCGGCTCGTACAGCTCGCGGGTCACGTTCATGGCCGGCAACGCGGTGAAGGACGCGGCCATGAAGCTTCGCGATCAGCTCGCGACCGTCGCCGCCGAGCAGCTCGGCGTCCCCGTCGAGCGGATCCACTGCGAGTACCGGCGGTTCTTCGACCCGGCGGATCCGGCGAAGCACCTGAGCTTCACCGATGTCGCGGTCGCGGCCGAGGCGCGCTACGGCACCCTCTCCGCGGCCGGCTGGTACAAGCCACCCAAGGGCATCGGTGGAACGTTCAAGGGCGCCGGGGTCGGACCGTCCCCCGCCTACTCCTATCAGGCGTGCGTCGCCGAGGTCACCGTCGACCGCGAGACCGGGCAGCTCACCGTCGATCGCCTCGTCACCGCGCACGACTGCGGCCGCGCGCTCAATCCGACGAACGTCGAGGGCCAGATCGAGGGCTCCGCGTACATGGGATACGGCGAGGTCATCGGCGAGGAGCAGGTCTTCCGCGGTGGATTGCTCAAGAAGGCCTCGCTCCTCGACTACAAGATCCCGACCTCGCTCGACACGCCGGTCCTCGAGGCGATCATCGTCGAGACCGTCGACGCCGAAGGGCCATACGGCGCCAAGGAGGCCGGCGAGGGTCCGCTGAACCCGGTCATCCCGGCGATCGCGAACGCGGTCTACGACGCCATCGGCGTTCGCTTCGACGAGACGCCGATCACCGCGGAGAAGATCCTGGACGCGCTCGCCAAGAAGAAGGACCGGGTCGGCCCGACGGGCCTCGAGTCCGGGAGCGGCCGCAGCTCTTCAACGGATCCCAAGGCCGCGCTCCGGCGCCTCTCGGCATCGACCGATGCGCGCCAGAAGAAGCGCGATGCTTAGGCTCCCCCGTTTCCAGCTCCACCTGCCCGCGACGGTCGAAGAGGCTGTGCTTCTCCTGCAGGAGCACCGGGCCACCGAGCAGGATGCGGCCAAGACCGGCACGCCCGGGATCACGGTGATGCTCGTCGCCGGCGGCACGGATCTGTACCCGAACATGAAGCGCCGGCAGTTCACGCCGGCGACCCTGATCTCGCTCGGCCGCGCGCTGCCAAAGACGATCCACAAGGCGACCGGCTTGACCATCGGCGCGGGTGCGACGCTGACCGCCGTGGCGAGCGACCCGCGGGTCGTGAAGGGCTATCGGGCGCTGGCGGAGGGCGCGCTCGCGATCTCGACGCCGCAGCTGCGGAACATGGGCACCCTCGGCGGCAACCTGTGCCTCGACACCCGGTGCAACTGGTACGACCAGTCGCTGTTCTGGCGGATGGCCGAGGGCATGTGCATGAAGACCGACCCGTCGGTGGTCTGCCGGGTCGCGCCGTCGAGCCCGAAGTGCCTGGCCGTCGCGAGCGCGGACACCGTGCCGGCGCTGCTCGCGCTCGGTGCCTCCGTGCGGGTCGTCAACGCGTCGGGCGAACGGGTCATCGCCCTCGCCGACATGTATCGCGAGGACGGCATCAGCCACCTGACGATCGGGCGCGACGACATCGTCACCGAGGTGATCCTCCCGCCCGCCGATGGCTGGCGCAGCACGTATCTGAAGCTACGCGACCGGGGCTCGTTCGACTTCCCCATCGTCGGCCTTGCCGCTGCCGTTCGCATGGATGGCGGCGTCGTCCGCGAAGCGCGGATCGCGATGACCGCCGTCGGCTCGCGACCGGTGCTCGTCGACGCTGCCGCGGCTGCGCTCGTGGGATCGCGGTTGGAGGACGGCGCGATCGCGGCAGCGGCCGACGCCGCGCACAAGATCGCGCGACCGATGGACAACACCTCGGGCACGATCGCCCAGCGGAAGAAGACGGTGCCGGTATTCGCGACGCGCGCGCTCGTTTCACTGCGGGCGATCTAGGTGCGCAGCGTCGCGGTGGTCCCCGCGGCCGGCAGCGCCGAGCGGTTCGGCGGCAAGAAGCTCCTCGCGCTCGTCCACGGCGAGCCGCTCCTCGACCGAACGATCTCCGCGCTCCTGAACGGGGGCGTCGATCAGATCGTCGTGGTCGTGGCACCCGACGCGGACGAGCTCGCCCGCGACGTGAACGCGTTCAGCGACCCACGGGTGTGGCCGGTCGTGAATCCGGATCCGTCGCGCGGCATGTTCTCCTCGTTGCAGGCCGGCATGGCCGAGGCCGAAGGCGACGCGCTCGTGGTGCTTCCGGGCGACATGCCGTTCGTCGAAAGCGGCACCGTCGCGATCTTGCTGGACGTGTTCGCCTCGCGGCCGGCGATCGTGTCACCGCGATACGAGGGAAAGCGCGGCCATCCGGTGATCCTGCCGCCCGCGCTCCGCGACGAGGTCCGCCAGGCCGAGCCGACGATCACCTTGCACGACATCCTGAAGCGGCACGCGGCGGAACGGGTCGACGTGGATGTGACCGATCGCGGCGTCGTACGCGACGTGGACCGAGTGGCAGACCTGAAATGAGCGACGAGCGGCTGTGCCGCGAGGAGCGAATCGACCAGCCTGAGCGGTCTCGCCCGAAGGGCGAGATTGGGAGAGACTTAGGGGCGTGAGAGAGCTGTACGCCCGAATGGCCGAGCTCGGCCGCGAAGGCCGGCCGTTCGCCGTCGCGACGGTCGTGCGGACCGTGGGGTCCACGCCGCAGGTCGTGGGCGCGAAGATGCTGATCGACGATCTCGGGCGCACGTACGGCACCCTGGGCGGCGGCTGCGTCGAAGGCGACGCCTACGCCGAGGCGAAGCGGATCGTCACCGAGGGCGGCTCTTCGCTCCGCGAGTACGAGCTCACCGAGGAGCTCGCCTGGGACACCGGCCTCGTGTGCGGGGGCACGATGTGGATCCACATCGAGCCAGGCGAGGGCGCGCTCACCGTCGGGGGCCGCGATCTGCTCGCAGACGTGCTCGCCGCGTCGTCGACGGGCACGCCGATCGGACTCGCGACGCTGCTCCGGAAAGAAGGACGCCTGGTCATCCCCGCGGGCCGCCTGTACGTGGAGCAGAGCGGCGCTTCAGGTGGATCGCTCGGCGACGCTGCGCTCGATGCGCGCGCCCGCGTGATCGCGGCCGAGGCGCTCAAGGCCGGCACCGCGCGCACGGCCCCGCTCGATGACGGCAGCGAGCTGCTGGTCGAGCCCATCGTGGCGAAGCCGCATCTGGTCGTCGTCGGCGCAGGCCACGTCGGCCTCGCGCTCGCGAAGCTGGCACACGGGCTCGACTACGACGTGACGGTCATCGACGACCGGCCCGAGTTCGCGTCACAGGAGCGGTTCCCTGAAGGCGTCGAGGTCGTCCGCGCGGACATGGTGGAAGCCCTCGGGTCCCTCACGATCGGCTGGAACGCGTTCATCGTGGTCGCCACACGCGGCCACAAGCTCGACGCGCAGTGCGTACGGGCCGCGATCGGAACGCAGGCGCGGTACGTCGGTCTCCTTGGCAGCAAGCGCAAGACCATCTTGATCGAACGGATGCTCCGCGAGGAGGGCCTCCCAGAGGAGCGCATCCGGTCGGTACACGCACCGGTCGGCCTCGATCTGGGCGGCCGGACGCCGGCGGAGATCGCGCTCTCGGTGCTCGCGGAGCTCTCGATGGAGCGATACGGCGGCAGCGGGCGGCCGCTGCGCCTCGGCGACGACCTTTATGAGCGGGCGGTCTCACGTCCCAGGTAGGTCCAGCGTTCCATCTACGGAGGGTGGATAACGTACCGCTGACCATCGGACCGCTGACCTTCGGCCAACTCCTCGAACGCCACGAGCGGGAGCTCTTCGCATACGCCCTCCGGCTCTCCGGGCAGCGCGCGGACGCCGAGGACCTGTACCAGGACACGTTCCTCGCGGCCTTCCGGGCCTGGCCGCCGCCGCGACGGGGCAATGAACGCGCATGGCTGTACAAGATCGCCACAAATCGCGCGATCGATCGCGAGCGGCGCGCGAAACGGATCGTCGCGAATGTCGACGATCTGGCCCTCGCCGCTCCGGAGCGCGACGACGTCACGCTCGCGGACCTCGCCGGCGCCATCGAGACGTTGCCCGCGGGGCAGCGCGCGGCGTTCGTGCTGCGAAAGGTGCAGGGCCTGTCCTACCTCGAGGTCTCGGTGGCGCTCGAATGCTCGGAGGAAGCGGCGCGCGCGCGGGTGAGCGAAGCATTGAAGAAAGTGAAAGCGGCGGTGGCCTAGAGATGACGATCGATGTGGTGATCGGCGAAGCGCGGGAGCGCCTCGTCGCGAAGGCGAAGAAAGAGGGGCTCGCGACGATCGGGTACGACGTGCTCGGTTCGCCGCTCGGACCGCTGTGGGTCGCGATCGGACCGAAGGGCGTGACGACGATCCACTACGGCCTGGAGCCCTCCGAGAGCGAGCTCCGGCGCCTGGTCCGGGTGTATGGGCCGGGGGTCGTGCCGGACCACCGCCGCTCGTCCGCTCTGGCGCGCGAGCTCGAGCAGTACTTCAACGGGAAGCGGCGGGAATTCGACATCGAGGTGGATCTCTCGGGCCTCACGCCGTTCCAGACGAAGGTGCTCGCGGCGACGGCAAAGATCCCGTTCGGCGCGGTGAGCACGTACCAGGCCGTCGCGCGCCGCGCGGGCAACGAGAAGGCCTCGCGCGCGGCCGGCGGGGCGCTGAACCAGAACCCGATCCCCATCGTCGTGCCGTGCCATCGGGTCGTCGGCTCGAACGGCTCGCTCGTCGGGTACGCCGGCGGCCTCGACACCAAGCGGAGGCTGCTCGCGATCGAGGGCGCCGACCTGGTCAGACCCCTGCGGCACTAGCCCGCGGGGAACTGGTAGCCGACGCCGCGCACGGTGAGGATGAGCTCGGGCTTCCCGGGGTCGTGCTCGAGCTTCGTGCGCAGGCGGCCCACGTACACCTTGAGGTAGTGCACCTCCTCGCGGTACTCGTCGCCCCAGATGCGTTTGAGCAGGTCCTTGTGGGCCATGACGTGGCCGGCGTTCGTCGCGAGCTGGAAGAGCAGGTTGTACTCGGTGGGCGTGAGCGCGACGTGCCGGCCCCGCACGGTGACCTTGCGCTGCGCGAAGTCGATGCGGACGTCGCCGCGGATGAGCTCGTTCGCGCGCGTTGCCTCGGTCCCCGCGCGATAGCGGCGCATGACCGCGTCGATCCGCGCGACGAGCTCCTTGGGACTGAAGGGCTTCGTGACGTAATCATCGGCGCCGAGCTCGAGCCCGTGCACCCGATCCTGCTCGGCGTCGCGCGCCGTGAGGACGATGATCGGCACGTCGCTGCCGCCGCCGCGCAGCGCACCGAGCACCGTGAATCCGTCGAGCTCCGGCATGGTGAGGTCAAGGATGACCAGGTCCCATTTCTCGCGAGCGGCGAGCTCGAGCGCGTCGGCCCCGCTGTGCGACTCGACGATCTCGTACTCCGGTCGCTGGTACGCGATGCCCATCTTCACCAGGTTCGCGACGTCGGGCTCGTCGTCGACGACGAGGATCTTCATACCGGTAGCTCGACGACGAAGGTATTTCCCGTCGGCGCGTGGTCCTCGATGAGGACGGTGCCGCCGTGCAGCTCGGT
>DATCPY010000018.1:0-3034 GCA_036569845.1 Candidatus Limnocylindria bacterium
CGCGACGCGGCCTTCGGCTCGAGGCGGTAGTAGATCCAGGTCCCGCGGCGCTCGCAGCTCACGACGCCGGCCTCGCGCAGCACCTTCAGGTGATGCGAGACCGTCGGCTGGCTCACGCCGCAGCAATCGGTGAAGTCGCAGGCGCAGACCTCGCCGTCGGAGGCGAGCTGGCGCACGATGGCCAGCCGGGTCGGCTCGGCGATGGCTTGCAGGATCTTGATCTCGTCCATGCCGCCCACTATATCCACAAACTTCGATATTGACAAGCGTCGATAGATGCGCATCATGGGCCTCATGAACGAACTGCCCGTCGCGGTCATCGGTGGGGGACCGGTCGGCCTCGCCGCAGCCGCCCAGCTCCTGAAGCGCGGTACCGTGCCGCTCGTCCTCGAGGCCGGCGACACGGTCGGCGCCTCGGTCCTTCAGTGGGGGCAGGTCCGGATCTTCTCCCCATGGAAGTACGACATCGACCCCGCCGCGCGCGAGCTCCTCGCGACGAGCGACACCGGCTGGACCGAGCCCGATGGTGAGGCCTACCCGACCGGCCGTGAGCTCGTGGACGCGTACCTTGCCCCGCTCGGCCGCGCTCTCGGCGACCGGGTGCGCGTCGGGCACCGGGTCACCGCGGTCGCCCGGCTCGGGTTCGACAAGATGAAGACCGAGGGCCGCGACCACGCACCGTTCGTGCTCACCGTCGCGACCGCGCAGGGCGAGCAGCAGGTCCTCGCGCGCGCGGTCATCGACGCCTCCGGCACGTACGGCATCCCGAACCCGCTCGGCGCGAGCGGCGTCCTCGCCCGTGGTGAGGCCGCGGCCGCCGGGCGCATCCACTACGGCATCGCGGATCCATTGGGTCGCGACAGGGCCAGGTATGAGGCCAAGCGCGTGCTCGTCGTCGGCAGCGGTCACTCCGCGTTCGACGTGCTCATCGATCTGGCGGAGCTTCCGGGGACCCCGATCACGTGGCTCGTGCGCCGGCCGCTTGCCGACGCGAAGTACGGCGGTGCCGAGAACGACGCCCTCCCCGCGCGCGGCGCGCTCGGGACGCGGATGCGCGGCCTCGTCGATCGCGGCGCGGTGACGCAGGTCGTCATGCGCATCGCCGAGCTGCGCAGTGAGACCGACGGCGTGTATGTGTCCGACGGCACGCGCGAGCTCGGACCGTTCGACGAGATCATCGCGACCACCGGCTTCCGTCCGGACCTGGTACCGCTCCGTGAGCTGCGCGTGCGCGTCGATGAGATCCTCGAGGCCCCGCCCGCGCTCGCGCCGCTCATCGACCCCAACGTCCACAGCTGCGGCACCGTGCCACCGCACGGCGTGCGCGAGCTGAGCCATCCCGAGACGGACTTCTACATCGTCGGGATGAAGAGCTACGGCCGCGCCCCCACGTTCCTCATGCTCACCGGCTACGAGCAGGTCCGCTCCATTGCCAGCGCGCTCGTCGGCGACATGACGGGCGCCCTGTCCGTCGAGCTCGTGCTGCCGCAGACCGGCGTCTGCTCCGGTGGCGCGGACTGCTGCGACGGCGTCGACTGCGGTTCGGCGGAGAGCACCTGCTGCGGCACGACGACGCAGGCTGCCATCCCGCTCTCGGCACTGACGGCCCCCCGCCCGTAAGCGGAGCTTGCTTCGCCTTCCGGCGAAGTAGCCTCGGGGCGGTGAAGCGGCCGTACTACGGGTGGATCCTCGCGGTCACCCTCGGGTTCACGGAGACCGTGTCCTGGGGCGTCCTCTATTACACGTTCAGCGTCCTCATCGCCCCGACGACCGCCGAGCTGGGCTGGACGCGCGCGCAGATCTCCGGCGCGCTGTCTGCCATGCTCGTGGTCTCCGGCTTGGCCGGCCTCTGGGTGGGCCGGTGGCTCGATGAGCACGGGCCGCGGCAGCTGATGACCGCGGGCTCGATCGTCGCGGTCCCGCTCGTCATCGCGTGGTCTCAGGTCCGCGACCTCTTCTCCTTTTATGTCATCTGGATCCTCATCGGGTTCGCGTTCGCGGCCACGAACTACGGCCCGGCGTTCGCGACGATCATCGTGTGGTTCCGGCACCATCGGTCGCGCGCCCTCACCCTCGTGACGCTCATCGCGGGGTTCGCGAGCACGGTCTTCGTGCCGCTCGCGGCCTGGCTCGTCTCGGTCCAGGGTTGGCGGGCTGCGCTCGTCACCCTGGCGATCGTGCTCGGGGTCCTCACGATCGCTCCGCATGCGCTCTTGCTGCGCCGCCGGCCCGCGGACATCGGCGTCGCCGTCGACGGCGCTCCGCTCGAGGCCGGCCCGGATGTGTCCGTCGCCACGCCCGAGATCAGTGCGTCACTCCGGGAGGCGCTGCGCCATCCGACCTTCAAGTGGCTCGCCCTCGCCTTCGCCCTGTACGCCCTCGGCGTGGGGGTGCCGGTGCACCTGGTCGCGTACCTCGGTGATCACGGCTACTCGCTCGCCTTCGCCGCGGCCGCGACCGGCGGCATCGGCGCGGCCCAGGTCCTCGGCCGGCTGCTCTTCGCGCCGCTCGAGCGACGGTTCGCACCGCGAACGATCTCGGTGCTCATCTACGCCGGGCAGCCCATCGCGCTGCTCATCCTGTTGTTCGCGCAGTCGGAGCTCGGGATCATCGCGTTCGTCGTCCTGTTCGGCGCGGCGCGCGGCGCGGAGACGCTCGTGCGATCGACCATCGTCGCCGGGCTGTATGGGCCGCGGCGCATCGCGAGCATCGCGGCGGTGCTGACCCTCGCGACGACCCTGACCCAGGCGATCTCTCCGGTGAGCCTCGGCGCCGTGTACGACAGCGTCGGCAGCTACATCCCGGGCTTCTGGGCGCTCATCGCGCTGTCATGCATCGCGGCCGTTGCGGTGTACGTGGGGGATCGGCGACCGGCTAGAGCGTGACGAGCATCCCGTCCTGCGCCGGCTCGAGCTCCAGCTCGCCGAGGTGCGCCTGCATCTCGCGGCCGAGGTGGGTGAGGATGATGCGCCCGCAGTCGAGCTGCGCGCGGTTCGTGATCAGGTCCTTGTAGCTGAGGTGTGCCGGGTCGGAC
>DATCPY010000019.1:0-4337 GCA_036569845.1 Candidatus Limnocylindria bacterium
TGTCGGAGGATCACGCGCTCGACGGGCACCTGCTCGCTGGGCTCGAGCCCGCCGGCGTTCCGCGCGGCCTCACCGGCACGATGCTGCCGTTCCACTACAACCGCATCGACCAGCTGCGCGCCATCGTCTCGCGGCACGGAAGCGAACTCGCCGCCATCGTCATCGAGCCGGCGCGTGACGAGGGCCCGGCGCCCGGATTCCTCGAGGAGATCCGCGAGATCGCGACGCGTATCGGGGCGGTGCTCATCTTCGACGAGGTCACCTCGGGCTGGCGGATGAACACCGGCGGGATCCACCTGACCTACGGGGTCGCGCCCGATATCGCGGTCTTCGCCAAGGGCATGGCCAACGGTTACGCCATGGCGGCCGTCATCGGCGTCCGCTCGGCCATGGAGGCGTCGCAGAAGTCGTTCATCAGCAGCACGTTCTGGACGGAGCGGATCGGACCGGTCGCGGCGCTCGCCACGATCCGCAAGCACCGCGACCTGGACGTCGCTCACCACCTGATCGACGCCGGCGCGCGGATCCAGGCCGGTTGGAAGAGCGCCGCGAGGCGCGCCGGCCTGCGCATCAGTGTGGGAGGCATCCCGCCGCTGTCCCACTTCGCTGTGGAAGGGGACGACGGCTCGGCCCTCCTGACCCTCTTCAGCCAGGACATGCTGGATCGCAGCTATTTGGCGTCGGGTCAGTTCTACGCGTCTTTCGCGCACCAGAGCCGCCACATCGACGGCTACCTCGACGCCGTCGAGAGCGTGTTCATGGTCCTGGCCGACGCCGTGGCCGCCGGCGACGTGGCGCGTCGACTTCGTGGACCGATCAAACATTCGGGCTTCCAGCGCCTGACCTGATGAGGTACGTCGTCTGTGACCCAGGTCGAGTTCGGCCAGCGGTGTTTGGCGGCCATGCGTGAAGCGGGTCTCAGGCGGCCGAGGCGATGCAGCCGGTGCAGGAGCGCCGCTGAGACTCCCAGCACAGCGCGCTCGGTGACGAGCCCCGCGGCCGGCTAGCTGAGGTCTTCATAGACCTGGGTCACAAATAGAAGCCCCCGACTAGGGTGCGCGGTGCTGAACCAAACACCACTAGTCGGAGGGGCTTCTTTTGTATCACTCAGCCGCAACCACCGAGTCGATGCGCAGGTTCCTGGTCGCCGAGTCGCAGCGGATCGGCGTGAGCCGGACCGCTCGGCACCTCGGGATCAGTCGTCGGACCATCTATCGCTGGCGCCGTCGCGCACCCGACTTCGCCGACCGTCCGTGCCGGCCGCATCGCTCGCCGCGGCGCGCGGCCGACGCGACCGAGGCGAGCGTGCTCGCGCTGCGGCTCGAGCAGCGCTGGGGACCCGATCGGATCGGCCCGGTCCTCGGCCTGGCCCCCTCGAGCGTGCACCGGATCCTCCGCCGCCACGGGGCGAACCGGCTCGCGCACCTGTTCCCCAAGCCCCGGCGGAGCTTCGGCCACTTCGACGTGACCACCCCCGGTGAGCTCATCGCGATGGACACCAAGAGCCTCGGCCGCCTGGACCGCGGCGGCGGCCGGCATCCGCACGACAAGGGCATCCCGTTCGTCGGCTGGCGCCACCTGCACGTCGCGATCGATCTTGCCAGCCGGGTCGTGGTCACCCAGCTGCGCTCGACCTGCGGCAACGTCGACACCATCGGCTTCCTCGAGCACGCCATCGCGGCATTCGACGCCCAGGGCATTCACGTGCAGCGCGTGCTCACGGACAACGGCTCGGGGTACAAGCGGACGTTCCACGAGCGGACGCTCGGCCTCGGGATCCGTCACACCCGGACCCAGCCGTACCACCCCTGGACGAACGGCCGGGTCGAGCGATTCAACCGCACGATCCAGCACGAGTGCCTCTACAGCCAGACCTTCCACGCAGAACAAGAGCGCGATCTTGCGGTCGCGCTCTTCGTCGCCTACTACAACCGCCAACGTCCGCACATCGCACTCGGAGGACTCGCGCCGCTGGACTGGCTAGACCGGTGGCGTGTGACCCAGGTCTAGGGAGACCTCACCTAGCTGACCACCATCCACGGCATCGCTGGAAGCGGGAACAGGCGGACGTTCCGTCCGGCGAGGATGAGCGCGTCGGCGATGCCCTCGAGCCTGCCGAGCTGCGTCGCGAAATAGTCCAGCCGTTCGGCGCCGCGAGCGTCCAGGTCGGCTTGCTCGCTGCCGCGCCGGGCGATGAGCTGCCAGAGCTCGAAGTAGTCGCGCGACAGATCGTCAGCGTGGACCGTGAGCTGCGCCTCGTACCGGCAGCGCGCCAGGCGCACGCTCGCGGTCTCGAACGTCGTCAGGCGGCCGAGGGCGGCGAGGAAGTCCGCCCGGAGGCGGATGGCCTCATCACTGCCGGGGATCGCGCGCGAGCGCCGGTACGCCCGCCCGCGGGCTTTCGCCTGCACCGAGAGCTCGCGATGGCGCTCGTCGATGCGCTGGCGGAAGCGCTCGCTGCGGACTGCGGTGGTCGTCCAGACGACGGGCGCACGAGGGGGCATCGTGCCCGATTATCCTGCCGCTCGACCGATGAACAAGACTGTTCATGACGCGACGGACGTGAGAAAATGAACGAGCCTGACCTCGCGCGCTCCCTCCTCCGCTCGGCGCACACCATCGCCGTCGTCGGGTACTCCGCCAAGCCCGACCGACCGAGCAACTCCGTATCCGCATACCTCCGCCGGCACGGCTACCGGATCATCCCGGTGAACCCGCAGCTCGGCGGCGCGATGGTCGAGGGCGAGCGCGCGTACGACCGGCTCGTGGACATCCCCACCAGCCTGCACATCGACTTCGTCGACGTGTTCCGTCGCGGCGAGCTCCTCGACGCGGTGGTGGACGACGCGCTTGCGAGCGGCATGAGCGCGATCTGGTTCCAGCTCGGACTCGGCAACATGGATCCGGCGCGACGAGCGGAGTCGATGGGGATGCGGGTGGTCTGGGACCGGTGCACGGCGATCGAGCACCGCCAGCTCGGCGCGGACGGCTAGCGCATCACCAGCGCGAGCGAGGAGTGAGGGCGACCTCTTTCGTCACGTCCTCGCCTGCGGCGACCCGCGACCAGAACGGATCGAGCTCGAACCGCGCGTTGGCGACCCGCAGCGTCGCGATGAGCCCCGCGAAATCTCGCAGCCGGTACGGCTTCGTGTTGACCTTCACCGTCGAAGCCCGACCGCGGGCAACGAAGTGCGGTGCCGAGACGCCGGAGTGAGCCCCCGGGTAGCGCTTCGCGTCGACCCGCTGGAGCGAGCCGACGGCGACCGATTCCCGATGGGTGCCGAAGAAGGTGCGGTATACGAGCTCGTCCCCTTCGATCCGCAACGCCGTGAAGTACGCGTAGTTCAGGACGACGAGCGCGTTCAGCGCGAGGAAACCGATCCCGATGGTCGCCATCACGCCGTCCTGACCGGCGACCCCGAAGACGAGCACGGCCAGGCCGGCCAGCGGGAAGAGCGTGTATGACGGCCACAGGAGCATGAGGTCTGGACGCACGCTGGTCACGCGCGAAGTCTAGGTGTCCGGCTCCGCCACTGGGCCGATCGCGAGCCGGCGGTCGACGTCATCGAGCGCGGCTCGGATCGGTCTCGCGCGGGCGCTGCGCTCATCATCCTCGACGAGGTGCTTCGGGTCGTCGACCTCGGCGAGCTGCGCGACGTAGAAGTCGTGGAGGCCGCGCAGAGCGTCGCGGATCGGCAGCGGCCGATGGGCGACGCCCACCGCTTCGCAGGCGATCCGGTATTCGAGCTCGCTCGGTCGATAGCAATTCCGGCACACGAAGACGCGGGCCTCGACACCGTTGCTGAGGACGCGCGTCGGATGCGCGTCGGCGGCGATGTCCTCGGCGCGGCAGCGGGGACAGCGAGTGACGCGCACGAGCGAATTGTCGCTGGCACGGGGCATGCTTCGTTGCTTGGTCGATGAAGCACAAGATCGGAGCGCGGGCGGAGGCGGCGGCAGTGGCCGAGGAGCGCGTGGATGAGGCCGCGCAGCGCGAGTCGCCGGTCAGGGCGTGGTTCGGCAAGGTGGCGACCCGGGTGTCGGACGCCACAGGTTCAGTCTGGACATTCGCTCTTGCGATCGCCCTGATCCTGATGTGGGTGGCGACCGGACCTGTGTTCGGCTTTTCCGATACGTGGCAACTCATGGCGAACACATTCACGACGCTCGTCACCTTCCTGATGGTGTTCCTCATCCAGAACACCCAGAACCGCGACGCGAAGGCGACCGAACTGAAGCTCGACGAGCTGATCCGCGCCATCGCCGGCGCACGGAACAAATTCATCGGCGCCGAGTCGGAGCCCGAAGAGCGGCTCGAACGCGAGACGCGGGAGATG
>DATCPY010000020.1:0-8568 GCA_036569845.1 Candidatus Limnocylindria bacterium
GGCGACGGCGACCCGAACGCCGCTGCCCACGGCCTCCAGAAGTACGGGGACGACGTGGGGCAACACGTGGACGCGGACGATCCAGCTCGTCGGCAGACCCTTCGCGCGCGCGGTAGTCACGAAATCCGCGTCGAGCACGTCGGCGGTGCGCGCGGCGGCGATCTGCGCGGCGATGGCGACGGCCGGCAGCCCGAGCGTCAGGAGGGGCAGAACGACGTGGCCATCGAATCCGAAGCCATAGACCGGGAGCACGGGGTGCCCGGCGAGGCCGCCGACGATGATGATCGCGATCTGCAGGAAGTACGCGAGGAAGAAGCTAGGGATCGCGGCTATGACGCCCGTTGTGCCGAGGATCGCCCCGCTCGCAAGCGAGCGGTAGCGCAGCAGCGCCGCCGCGATGCCAAGCAGCATGCCCGCGGTGAACGCGAAGAACGACACACCCGCAAGGAGCGCGACGCTGCGCGTCGCCGCATCGGTCACGATCTCCTGGATGGGCTTGCCGTACACATGTTCGATCGACTTCGCGCACGGATCGGCTCCGGGCTGGAGCCCACCCGGCCGAATGACACAGCCCTCCCCGGCGCCGCGGCTGAGCGTGAACCCGGGGTACCGCTCGGTCGCCAGCGGCGTGACCGTCGCGAACACAAGCCAAAGCACAGCCAGGACGATCGGTACGCGCGCGATGCTCCAAGCGAACCGGCTCACTGATGTAGCTCCGGCGTTTCAGCGACATACCGCGCGATCGCGAACGCGACGAGCGCCGCCGCATCGGGGCGCAGGTCAAGATCCGCGCGCGGCGATCCGCTACCCCGGATGAGCACGTACTTGAAGCGGCCCAAGGCCGACAGTCCGGTCGGCCAATCGGGTTCGGATTCCGCGATCGTCCTCGCGTGTGGCGCATCTGCTTCGTCCGCGTAATGGTCGATGGGCAGGAACAGATCGTCGTAGATCGTCATGAAGCGGAGCGTCTGACCGGCGAGGCTGTCGAGAACGAGCACGAGGTCGATCTTCTGCCCTAGTTCTGCGGCGATCTCCTTCGAGTTCGCGTCCACGTCGCCATGTGGATCGAAGAACACGAATGCGAGACCACGCGGCGCTCCCCCGCTCATCCCGCGGAGCACCGCGGCGATTGAGTCGGCCGCGCTGCGGGAGCCGTCGATCGACGATGGCGCGACGGCCCAGAGGACCATGCGGTGCCCGTCCGGTCGCGCGGGCGACAGCGCAACCAGGCTGCGCGCGGTCTCGCTGACCCGGGCGACGGGTAGCTCGACATGCGCCATCTCGGGCAGGGCGGCCGCGATGGAGACGCCGTTCGTGTATGCGCGAGACAGATCACGGTTGACGGATCGCAAGATGTCGGTCGCGCTCAATCCAGCGGGCGCCAAGAGGCTGTCCGCAGCGTCCGGGGTCAGGACGAACGTCGGGATGCCTACCGCCGATGAGATCGGATCCTCCACGCCCATGCGCTGGTAGACCCTGAGGCTCGGACCGCCGAAGCCGGGCGACGTGCGGAAGCTATCGATGAGGATCACCGCGGCGGCGCCATGAAGGATCGCCTTCGCCACGAGCTGGTCGGGGGCGGGCGCCGAGAAGAAGCGACTGCCTTGACGGAGCTGGGCCAGGCGCAGGATGACGGTCACCTTCCCGCGCACATCGACCTTTTGGTAGTCGTCCTCCCAGGTGCTGATCGCAGTACCGAAGTCGGGTGCCGCGAATGCGGAGAGGTGCTGCGACGGGAAGTCGGTCGGGGAAAGGCCCCACCCGGCAAAGACGAGCGGCGCATCGACCACGCCGCCGCTGCTCTTTCCGGCGAGGACCGCGAGGAGGGACGAGCCTTCGGAGAGCTCGACGCGCCCCGCCGGGCCGCTCACCGTCACGGTGCCGGGTCCCACCTGCTTCAACAGCGTGGCCGTCCGCTCGAACGTCGTCGGTGCGAGGCCCGCACCGACCAGCGCAGCGCTCGCATCGGCCCCGATCGCGGTGGCGGCGCGCGCATCGCGCGACGTGTTGCGCGCTGCCGCATCGTGATCGGGCAGCACGTACGCCGGCAGGATCATCGCCGCGAGGATCGCGACCACGGCCGCAAGACGCGCTGGCCGGAGCTCATCGAGCAAGTTCCGCCGGCGGTAATGGCGCGCGAGTCCGATCCCGAACATCGACACCGCGAGGACCGCGAACGCGATGGCGATGCCGGGCACGAGGATGACCCAGCGCGTGACATAGAGGTTCTCGATCGAGCGCCCGCTCGCGAGCATGGCGCTCCATTCGGAGCTCTCCGAGACGAAGCCTCCGGCACGCTCTCCGACGCGCACGAGATTGAGGGAGTTGGTCAGGTTCAGTGACCGCACGGCGCCGACGAAGACGCCAACGACCCCGAGCTCGGCGAGCGCGACGAGCGCGGCCGCCACCTGCTGGCTACCGGCGAGCGCCAGCACCGGCACGAGGTGTGGCAGATGGTGACGAAGAAGGATCTCGCGCCTGGGGACGCCGAGCGCCCGGGCGCCCTCGGTGAAGAGCGCTGCGCGCAGCCGCGCGAGCTCCGATCGCACGACCCGGTATGGGCCGGCCCATCCCGTCACGAGGAGGGCGCCGATGAAGACGAGTGCCGGTGCCTCCAGCCCGCTGAACACGAGCACCACGAGGACCGCGACGATGGTCGACGGGATCGACGAAACGACGTCGGCGAGCGCATCGAGCGCTGCGCGCACCGGCCCGACGCTGGCCATCGATGCGAACGCCGCGCCGAGGGCCAGCCGCGCCAGGCCGGCCAGGACGACGATCCCGAGGGTCGTCCGCGCTCCGTACAGCACGATGCTGAGCAGGTCGCGGCCGGCCGGATCCGAGCCGAATATGAAGGGATCGCCCGGGGGAAGCGGGTACGGCGCGCGGTCGGGAACGTTGAGGGCGCTGAAGATGGGCTCGTGCGGCGCGATCCGGTCGCCGTAGAAGGCGATGAAGAGGAGGACGCCGCAGAGCGCCAGCCCGGCGAGGAGCCAGGGGTCTAGGCGCCTCATCTCCGGACGGTACAGCGGTGCAGGGCGACAGGTTCATCGGTATCATCTCGGCCAACGGAGGGGAGTCCCATCCAGGCGCATCCTCGGGAGGAATTGACCGTATGAAGTCCGGTGGTTTCCCGTGCCGCTCTGCCGGTTGCGATGTCCGATTCCAGGTGCTCGACCAGAGCTCGATGCAGTCGCTTCTTGCGGCAAGCGAGCAGCGAACGACGCATGAAGTCACGACGCACAGCTACCACCACGTCAAGATCGAGGACACCCCGCCGAACTACGCGAAGGGACCGCTCAAGGTCCGGCGCGCCGACTACATCTAAGGACGTCCGCCGAGGCGCTGCCTCGTCGCTTGGCACTGCGTGTGCCTAACGAGTGCCATGGACGCTGCATCACCGCGTGAGGTCCGGCACCCCGCAGAGACGCGCGCTCGCTGTCGCAGCTCTTCGGTCTCGGGTCCGCCTAGGCCGGCGTAGGTCTCCCCTGTTCGACCAAGAGTCGAAGGGCCGCGCGCGACGTGACGTACGCGAGCAGGACGCCGGCGATCACGTCCGGGACGTAATGCTGCTTCACGAACACGGTCGAGACCACGATGAGCCCCGCCCAGATCGCGATCGGCAGTCCGACGCGCCGGTCAACGCGCAGCCAGTGGATGGCGAAGACCGTCGACAGCGAGGCATGCAGGCTCGGGAAGTCGTTGTACGGCTGATCGCTCGCATACACGTCCTTGATCATCCGTGAGAACAGGTCGTCGCCCCCGAGGGCCGGCCGATCGATGTACGTCTGCGCGAAGACGTAGAACGCGTAGCTGATCAATAGCACGACCGTCATCGAGACCGCCGCGGACCGATAGATGCGAGCGCGAAAGAACAGGAAGACAGCCGCTGAGGCGTAGATGAACGGCCGAAGGGACACATACGGGATCACGAACGGGCCGACGACCGGAATGAGGTCGTCGATCGGCGTACGGAGAAAGAACACACTCGGGCCGTGATTCAAGGCGTCGTAGAAGAGGCTCGTCACGATCGCGATCAGGCCAAGAGCCAGGGTCACGATGGCCCCGCGCCAACGCTGGCCGAGGATCCCGAGGCGCAGCTGCTCGCGAAGCCAGGTCACGCGGCGAGGATAGCGGCGCCGAAAGCGGTGGACGGTACGCCTGGAGGGGCTCGAACCCCCGACCTCAACGTTCGTAGCGTTGCGCTCTATCCAACTGAGCTACAGGCGCTCGCGGAGACTCAAGTTTAGCATCGCGCCCTGATGCCGGTGCTCTCATCGTCCTTCGACCGCGGCTCGACCCAGGCCCGGGCGAACCGCGACTCGATGAGCACCCTCGTCGCCGATCTCCACAAGAAGCTCGACGCCGTGCGTCAGGGCGGTCCGGAGCGCGCCCGGGAGAAGCACGCGAAGGCGGGCAAGCTCCTCCCGCGCGAACGCGTCGAGCGGCTTCTCGATCCGGGCTCCCCCTTCCTGGAGATCGCTCCGCTCGCGGCGCTCGATCTCTATGACAACGAGGCACCGGCCGCGGGCATCGTCACGGGCATCGGGCGGATCTCCGATCGCGAGTGCGTGATCGTCGCGAACGACGCGACCGTGAAGGGCGGGACGTACTACCCGCTCACCGTGAAGAAGCACCTCCGAGCGCAGGAGATCGCGCTCGAGAACCGGCTCCCGTGCGTGTACCTCGTGGACTCGGGCGGCGCCTTCCTGCCGCGGCAGGACGAGGTGTTCCCGGATCGCGAGCACTTCGGGCGCATCTTCTACAACCAGGCCCGGATGTCGTCGGTCGGCATCCCGCAGATCGCCGTCGTGATGGGCAGCTCCACCGCGGGCGGCGCGTACGTACCGGCGATGAGCGACGAGACGGTCATCGTGAAAGGCCAGGGGACGATCTTCCTCGGTGGCCCACCGCTCGTGAAGGCCGCGACGGGCGAGGAAGTCACGGCGGAAGAGCTCGGCGGGGCCGACGTGCACGCGCGGAAGAGCGGCGTGGTGGACCACTACGCGCTCGACGACGCCCACGCGCTCTCGCTCGCGCGCGAGATCGTCTCGAACCTCGGGCCGCAGCCGAACCTCTGGGGCGACGACGTCATCGCCCCAGACGCGCCGGCGCACGATCCCACGGACCTGTACGCGATCGTCCCCGCGGACACGCGCACGCCGTACGACGTGCACGAGGTGATCGCCCGTTTGGTGGATGGGTCGAAGTTCACGGAGTTCAAGGCCCTCTACGGCGAGACGCTCGTGTGCGGCTTCGCCCGGATCATGGGGTTCCGCGTCGGCATCGTCGCGAACAACGGCATCCTGTTCAGCGAGTCCGCGCTGAAGGCCGCGCACTTCATCCAGCTGTGCGATCAGCGCAAGGTGCCGCTCGTGTTCCTGCAGAACATCGCCGGCTTCATGGTCGGGAAGGAGTACGAGGAGGGCGGCATCGCGAAGGACGGCGCGAAGATGGTGACGGCGGTCGCCTGCGCGGTCGTGCCGAAGTTCACTGTGATCATCGGCGGGAGCTTCGGCGCCGGGAACTACGGCATGTGCGGGCGGGCGTACGGGCCGCGGCAGCTGTGGATGTGGCCGAACGCGCGCATCAGCGTGATGGGCGGCGAGCAGGCCGCGACGGTCCTGTCGCTCGTGGGCACCTTCGACAACGACAAAGCGCGCGACGCGTTCAAAGCCAAGATCCGCGACCAGTACGAGACCCAGGGCTCCCCGTACTACTCGACGGCACGGCTCTGGGACGACGGCGTCATCGATCCGATGGATACGCGCGCGGTCCTGGCTCTCGGCCTCGCCGCGGCACGGCACTCGCCGATCGGCGAGCCGCGCTACGGCGTCTTCCGGATGTGACCGAGCTCGTGCGCAGCGCATTCGACGAGCGCCGAGTCGCGCGGATCACGCTCACGCGAGCGGATCGGAAGAACGCGTTCGACGCCGAGCTCATCGCGCAGCTGACCCAGGCCGTCGGGGCCGTGCCCGCTGATGCGCGCTGCGTCGTCCTCGGGAGCGATGGCGACACCTTCTGCGCCGGCGCGGATCTTGGCTGGATGCGGTCGATGGCGGACTACACGCTCGAGGAGAACCGGATGGACTCCGGCCGCCTCGCCGAGCTCTTCGCCAAGTTGGACGACCTGCCGATGCCGATCATCGCGCGGATCCAGGGCGCCGCGCTCGGCGGGGGCGCCGGTCTCGTCGCGATGGCGGACATCGCTGTCGCCGTCGAAGAGGCGACCTTCGCGTTCACCGAGGTGCGCCTCGGGATCCTGCCTGCAGTCATCTCACCGTACGTGGTGCGCAAGGTCGGACCGAGCTTCGCGACGGCCGCGTTCACGACGGGCATCCGCTTCGACTCGCATCGCGCATTCGCCACCGGGCTCATTCACAGCGTGGTCGATGCGGGACAGCTCGATCCCGAGATCGACCGGTTCATCGAGGCGATCGTCGCCGGGGGGCCGGAGGCCGTGAACGCCGCCAAGCGCCTGGTCCGGGAAGTGACCGACCGATCTCCGGCTGAGGTACGCGACCTCACCGTGGAGCGCATCGCGAGCGCGCGGGTCAGCGCCGAGGGTCAGGACGGGATGCGCGCGTTCCTCGAGAAACGCCCACCGAGCTGGCTGGGCGGATCACGCCGCCAGAACTAGCCGCAGCAGCGCGACCACCGCGACGCCCGAGAGGACGCCGGCGAGCAGGTTCCGGCGCCACGCCACCACCGCGATGACCACGATCGCCGCGGCCAGCTCAGGCCCGCGCGTCGGCGCGCTATTCGGCACGAGGATCGCGGGCCCGGCGAGCGCGGCGATGATCGCGGCGGGGAGCGCGTCCAGGTAGCGCGCGACGCCGCGCGGCATGTTGCTCGGCAGCGCGACGCGGAACGCGAAGGCGCGGACGAGATAGGTGACAGCGGCCGACCCGGCGATCGCGAGCCACGTCACCTCGTGGCCTCGTCGGGGGCGAACAAGACGAGCAGCGGGGCGAGGGCGCCCGCGGTCACCACGGCGACCACCGACGCGCCGAGGTACGCGAGCGCCGAGGCGAGCAGCGCCGCGGCGATGCCGACGACCGCGTCCGAGCGGCGCCGCACACCGAGCACGACGATCGCGATGAACGTCGCGGTGATCGCGAAGTCCACCCCGAACCGGCGTGGCTCGCCGATCGACGGCCCGAGCAGCATGCCGATGACCGTGGCGGTGTTCCAGAGCAGGTACAGCGCGACCGCGAAGGTGGCGTAGTACGCGAGCTCCGTGCGGCCGCGCCGGAACCAGCCGATGCCCATGGCGAAGGCTTCATCGGTCAGGAAGTACGCGGCCGCGAGCCGCCGGGCCACCGAGACGCCGGCGAAGTACGGCCGCAGGGCCGCGGCCATGAGCATGTGGCGGAGGTTGATGAGGAGGACCGTGGCGACGACGACCGGCCACCCGGCGCCGTCCTTGAACAGCTGGACCATCGCGAACTGCGATGCGCCGGCGAACACGAACAGGCTCATCGCCATGATCTCGATCGGCGAAAGGCCCGATTGGCGAGCCACGATCCCGAACGGGATGCCGACGACAAGGACCGTGGTCAGCACCGGCCAGCCTTCGGCGAGCGCGGCTCGTTGCGGTGACAATCTCCCCACATGATGACCGTCCTCGTCGCGAACCGCGGCGAGATCGCGCGTCGCGTCTTCCGCACCGCGAAGCGCATGGGCCTGCGCACCGTCGCGGTGTACTCGGACGCCGATGCCGGCGCGCCATTCGTTCGCGAGGCCGACAGCGCGATCCGGATCGGCGCAGCGCCCGCACGCGATTCCTATCTCAATGTCGCGAGCGTCATCGCCGCTGCTCGCGAGAGTGACGCAGGACTCATTCACCCGGGCTACGGGTTCCTGTCGGAGCAGCCGACGTTCGCCGAGGCGGTGGCCGCGGCGGGCATGACGTTCGTCGGTCCGAGCCCGAAGGTGCTGCGCCGGCTCGGCGACAAGGCCGAGGCCAAAGCAGCGGCTGAGCGCGCCGGGGTCCCGGTGCTGCCGGGGTATCACGGCGCCGACCAGCAGGACGGTGCGTTCGCGTCCGCGGCGAAGGCTGTCGGCTACCCCGTGATGCTGAAGCCTGCGGCGGGCGGCGGTGGGATCGGCATGCAGCTCGTGACCCGCGAGGCGGATCTCCCTGAGGCGCTCGCCCGAGCGCGGCGCACCGCGCGCGCGGCGTTCGGTGACGAGCGGCTCATCCTCGAGCGCGCGATCGAGCGGCCGCGGCACGTCGAGATCCAGCTCCTTGGCGACGCGCACGGCACGGTGGTGGCCCTCGGAGAGCGCGACTGTTCGGCGCAGCGCCGGCATCAGAAGGTGCTCGAGGAGTCACCGTCGCCGGCGATCTCCGCGAAGCTCCGCAGATCCATGAGCGATGCCGCGATCGCGCTCGCGAAGGCCGTCGGCTACGTGAACGCGGGGACCTGTGAGTTCATCGTCGATTCGAAGGGCGCGTTCTTCTTCCTCGAGGTGAACGCCCGCCTCCAGGTCGAGCATCCGGTCACGGAGCTGACCTGGGGCCTCGATCTCGTCGAGCAGCAGCTGCGGATCGCAATGGGCGAG
>DATCPY010000021.1:0-3934 GCA_036569845.1 Candidatus Limnocylindria bacterium
CCGTCCTGCGCCGGCTCGAGCTCCAGCTCGCCGAGGTGCGCCTGCATCTCGCGGCCGAGGTGGGTGAGGATGATGCGCCCGCAGTCGAGCTGCGCGCGGTTCGTGATCAGGTCCTTGTAGCTGAGGTGTGCCGGGTCGGACTTCGAGAAGTTCGTCGACTCGCAGATGAACAGGTCCGCGCCCTTCGCAACGGCTACGAGCTCCTCGCTCCAGCGCGCGTCGCCTGAGTACGCGATGAGCTTCCCGTCGATCTTCACCCGAAGGCCGTGCGGGTCGCTCTCCGCGACGTGCTTCACCGGGAGGGCGCTCACCAGGGCGCCGCCGAGCGAGACGGGCGTTTCCTTCAACGTCACGAACGAGAGGCCGTAGTCGATGGTGATCTTGCCGAAGAAGTCCTTGAAGAGCGCCTCGCCCGCGCGCGTCGAGCGCTGCTGGAGCTCGCGCGGTCCGCCGATCGCCAGCGGCGCCTTCCGTCCGGCGAAGTACTGCTCCATCAGGAAGTAGGGGACGCCGCCGAAGTGGTCGCCGTGGAGGTGGGAGATCGCGATGGCCTGGATGGTCTCCGGGTCCAGCGCCCTCTTGATCGCCGGGAGCGAGGAGCCGCCGCAGTCGAGGAGCAGGGACGCGCCCGTGGCCTCGAGATGGATGCACGCATGCGACCGTCCGCCGTCGGCGAACGCGTTGCCCGTGCCGAGGAACCGGACCTTGACCGTCACGCGATCTCGCTGAGGGCGACCGGGCGCCGCTCGCGCCACGATGTGCCTGCGGCCTCGGCGACACGCAGGGCCTCGAGCGCGTCAGCGGCGGTGCACGGGTTGGAGGCCTTGCCGGTCGCGAACTGAAGGAAGTACGCGAGCTCGGCCTTGTACGCGTCACCGAAGCGCACGAAGAACGACGGGTACGCGGGTCCGGCCAGCTTCGGCGCGTCATTCTCGACGGACCGCCACGGCGTGCGCGGATCGATGCCGATCGCGATCGTGTCCTTCGCCGCGTGGATCTCGACGTGGATGTCGTAGCCCGCCTCGTTGTGCCGCAGTGCGGTCATCAGCCCGAGCGTGCCGTCGGCGAGCTTCAGCATCACCGCCGACGTGCCGACATCGACCATCGCTTCGTATTGCGGTACGCCTTTCGTCGATCCGGTCGCCGTGACCTCGACGACCTCCTGGCCGAACAGCCAGCGCGTGATGTCGAAGTCGTGGATGAACTGGTCCTTGAACTGGCCGCCCGAGCTCTTGATGTACGCGTCCGGCGGTGGCAGCCGGTCGCAGCTCACCATGAGGAACGAGTAGACGTCGCCAAGCGCGCCGCTCGCGAGCTCGGTCCGGGCGCGCTGGTAGCCGGCGTCGAACCGCCGCTGGAACCCGATCTGGAGCCGGCCATTCTTCCGCTTGACGTGGTCCACGATCTCGCGGGTCTCGGGGATCCCAATGGCGATCGGCTTCTCGCAGAACGTCGGCAGGCCCTGATCGATCGCGCGCTTGATGAGCGGCGCGTGCGTGTCGGTCGGGGTGACGATCACCATCGCCTCCGCGCCCGCGAACGCTTCGTCGATCGAGCCGACGGCGCGCGCCTTGAGCGGCGCTGCGACATCCTTCGCGCGCGCGGGATCCGCGTCGTACAGCGTGAGCTGCGAGACGCCGGGCAAGGCCGCGAGCATCGCCGCGTGCGACGCGCCAAGACGGCCGACGCCCAGTACTGAGATCCGCATCATCCCTCCCGCGCCTGAGACCGCGACTACTGTACCGACGATGCGCGAACGGAAGATCGCGGGCGCGCCGATCTCGTGGGGCGTGTGCGAAGTGCCGGACTGGGGGATGCAGCTGTCGAGCGAGCGCGTGCTCGCCGACGCTCAGCGTCTTGGGTTCCGCGCGATGGAGGCAGGCCCGCCAGGATTCTTGCCCGGCGATGCGGCAGCGGCGGCGCGGGTGCTCGACGCCCACGGCCTGCGCTGCATCGGCGGATTCGTGGCAGCGATGCTGCACGATGTTGCGCGCCGCGACGCGGAGCTCGCGTCGGTGGCGCAGCAGGCCGCGTGGCTGCACGCCGCGGGCGCGGAGCTGCTCGTCCTCGCTGCCGCCACCGGCCGTGACGGCTACGAGGAGCGCACCGAGCTCACCGAGGCGCAATGGGCGACGCTCTTCGAGACGCTGCCGCTCGTCGAGCGCATCGCCGCCACCCAGCAGCTGACCGTCGTCGTGCATCCGCACGTCGGGACGGCCATCGAGCAGACCGGGGACATCGAGCGCCTGCTCGCGGGATCGCACGTCCGGCTCTGCCTCGATACCGGCCACGTCTTCGTCGGCGGTGGCGATCCGGCGGCCATCGCGCGGTTAGCCGGTGACCGAGTGCGCCACGTCCACCTCAAGGACGCCGACGCGACGCTGAGCGCCGCGGTCCGCAACGGCCGGCTCTCCTACGCTGCGGCCGTGCAACAGGGTCTCTACCGGCCGCTCGGCGACGGCGACGCGGGCATCTCGGACGTCCTCACCGAGCTGCGCGCCGCGGGCTACAGCGGCTGGTACGTGCTCGAGCAGGACGTCGCCTTGAAGGACGCGACGGCCGATCCGCTGCCGGCGATCGAGCGCAGCCTCACCTTCGTGAGCGCGCGTGTCTGACGACCTTCAGCTCATCACCATCGGCCGCGTCAGCGTCGACCTCTATCCCGAGCAGATCGGCGTGCCCCTCGCGAAGGTCCGCACATTCGCGAAGTCGCTCGGCGGGAGCCCGACGAATGTCGCGGTGGCCGCGGCCCGCCTCGGGCACCGGAGTGCCGTCATCACGAAGGTGGGCGACGATGGGTTCGGGCTCTACGTGCGTGAGGCGCTCAAGGGCTTTGGCGTGGACACGCGCTTCGTCGGCACCGACCCGGCACTGCGAACGCCGGTCGTGTTCTGCGAGATCTTCCCGCCAGACAACTTCCCGCTCCTCTTCTATCGCTTGCCGAAGGCGCCCGACCTGAATATCCGGATCGAGGAGCTCGACCGCACCGCGATCGCACGCGTGCCGATCCTCTGGACGAGCGGCACGGCGCTCTCGGAGGAGCCGAGCCGCACCGCGACGCTCGAGGCGGCACGCATCGCGAAAGGGAAGGTCATCCACGATCTCGATCACCGGCCGGCGTTCTGGTCGTCGATGCTCCACGCGCGCGACGAGGCGGCGAAGATCCTGAAGGACGTGCAGGTCGTCGTCGGCAACATCGACGAGGTGGAGATGGCGACCGGGACGCGCGATCCCGACGCGGCGGCCGAGGCACTGCTCGCGATGGGTCCTGAGCTCGCGATCGTGAAGCAGGGTCCGCGCGGAACGCTCGCGCGGTCCCGTTCCAAGCGGGTCGAGGTCCCAGCGGTCGAGATCGAGGTCGTGAACGGGCTCGGCGCGGGCGACGCCTTCGGCGGCGCGCTCGTGCACGGGCTGCTCGCGAGCTGGGATCTGCAGCGCGTGCTCGCGTTCGCGAACGCCGCCGGAGCGATCGTCGCGTCGCGGCTGGCCTGCGCCGACGCGATGCCATCGGCGGACGAGGTCGACGCGCTGCTGGGACGCGCAGCGCATGTCTGATCTCGTCAGCCGGCTCACGGCGCTGCGCGCCGCGGACCCGGACGCGGTCGCGAGCGCGCTCGCGGGCCGGACGCGCGGGATGCTCACGTACCCGCGCAAGCTGTTCCTCATCGCCGCCGACCATCCCGGGCGCGGCGTGTTCGCCGCCGGCGGCGATCCGCGCGCGATGGCCGATCGCGGCGACCTGCTCCGTCGCGTGAAGATGGCCCTCATCCATCCGGACGTGGATGGACTGCTTGCGACGGCGGACATCGTCGACGATCTCGCGCTGGACGGCTCGCTCGACGAGAAGGTCGTGTTCGGCTCGATGAATCGCGGCGGCCTCGCCGGATCGGTGTTCGAGCTCGATGACCGGTTCACGGGATACACCGCCGCCGCG
>DATCPY010000022.1:0-9394 GCA_036569845.1 Candidatus Limnocylindria bacterium
TAATAGAAGAGCACGAGCGCATTATGGGGAAATGCGCACAACGACGATCGAGGTCGCGGGCTCGCGGATCCGCGTCATCGACGATGGAGCAGGCGAGCAGAGCGTGCTGTTCGTCCACGGCGTCGGTGGCTGGGCGGAGAATTGGTCGGAGGCGATGGAGCGCGTGGCCGCGAGCGGACGGCGCGCGGTCGCGTTCGATCTGCCCGGGTTCGGCGAGAGCACGCGCGTCCCCGGCGCGCGGTACTTCGATCTTCGCGATCCGTTCTACCCGGCGGTCGTCGACGGGGTCAGGCGCGCGCTCGGACTCGGACGCCCCCATCTCGTCGGGCATTCGCTCGGTGGCGGCATCGCCGGGGTCACCTCGGTGGTCCATCCCGCGGCGTGGCGCTCCCTGACCCTCGTCGCCCCCGGGGGCTTCGGTCCGGACATCGCGCTCTTCCTGCGCGTGTTCTCGCTCCCGTTCCTCGGCGTCACGACGTGGCTGCCCCGTCCGGCGTCGGCCGGCCGCGCGGTCCTCGAGTCGTGCTTCAGCGACCGCGCGCGGATCCCGGCGCATCTCTATGTCGAGAGCGCGCGCTATGACCGCACGTATCCCGAGACGCTGCGCGTCATGCGTGCGGTGGCCACGTTCCGCGGCGTCCGCCGGTCGCTGCGCGAAACGTGGCTCGCGCGGGCGGGAGAATATGCGGGCCCCGTCCTCGTGGTCTGGGGCAAGCAGGACGGCATCATCCCCGCCGCGCACCTGAGGGCCCTGCAGGAGACCTATCCGAAAGCGGAGCTCAAGGTGATCGCGGATGCGGGCCACCTGGTGATGGCCGAGCAGCCGGATGCGTTCGCGGCCACGCTGCTGCCGTTCCTCGAGCGCGCGGAACGCGCACCGGACGGCGCTCGTACCATGGAGCCCGGAGTGGCACATCAAGAGCGGTAGCCGCGCCGCTCCATCGAGCGCGGCGACCCAGTCGCGGCAGCGCCTCAGTCCAGCGGAGATCGTGTCGGACTACCGGCTCGCGTTCCGCTCGCGCGTCGCGAGCGTGTCCGGCCGGCGCGAAGTGCTCACCGGCAAGGCGCCGTTCGGCATCTTCGGCGACGGCAAAGAGGTCGCGCAGCTCGCGATGGCCCGGGCCTTCCGGCCGGGCGACTGGCGCTCCGGCTACTACCGCGACCAGACGTTCATGTTCGCGACGGGCATGTCGGATCTGCCGCGGTTCTTCGCTCAGCTCTACACGAACACCGACCTCGAGATGGAGCCCGCGAGCGCGGGCCGGCAGATGGTCAGCCACTTCGCGACCCGCACCGTCGATGCGAACGGGCAGTGGAAGCGGCTCGCGGGATCGATGCAGTCGTCGTCCGACCTGTCACCCGTCGCCGCCCACATGCCCAGATCGCTCGGCCTGGCGTACGCATCCAAGCTCTATCGGGCCGACGCGAAGCTGCGCGACGCGGCGCCCGGCTTCTCCGTTACCGGCGACGAGATCGTTTTCGCCACCATCGGGAACGCCGGCACGAGCGAGGGGCTGTTCTGGGAGACCATGAACGCGGCCGGCGTGCTGCAGATCCCGCTCCTCGTATCGGTGTGGGACGACGGCTACGGCATCTCCGTGCCGAACGAATTCCAGACGGTCAAGGGCTCGATCTCCGCGGCGCTGGCCGGATTCCAGCGCGAGCCGGGCACGAACGGGTTCGAGATCCGCGTGGTCAAGGGCTGGGACTACCCGGCGCTCGTCGAGACCTACGCGGAGATCGCCGATCAGGTGCGCCGCGATCAGACACCCGCGCTCATCCACGTGACCGAGATGACCCAGCCGCAGGGCCACTCCACCAGTGGCTCGCACGAGCGCTACAAGACGAAGGAGCGGCTCGCGTTCGAGACCTCCGGCGATCCGATCGCGAAGATGCGCGACTGGATGATCGCGGAGCAGGTGACGACCGCCGCGGAGCTCGATGCGTTCGCGGACGAGGACCGCAAGACCGTCGAATCGGCACGCATCGCGGCCTGGGAGGCCTATCAGGCACCGATCAAGGCCGAGCTGGACCGCGCGCGCGGCCTGATCGAGCGCGCGCAGCAGGAGGCGCCGGAGGTGCGGCTCGCGGACGTCGTCGCGGAGCTCGCCGACCCGCTCGAGATCAGCCGCCGCGTCGTGCAGTCCGCGGTGCGGCGCGCCGGGTATGCGCTCCGCGGCCGCGAGGACGCCGCATCCAACGCGCTCCGCGCGTTCGCGAAGGAGTACGCGGAGCGGAACGCCGAGCGCTACGGGTCGTTCCTCTACAGCCGATCCGCGGATTCGCCGCTCAACGTGACGCCGATCGCGGCCGAATACTCCGACCGCTCCGAGAGCATCGACGGCCGGATCGTGCTGCTACGAAACTTCGATCTGAACTTCGCGCGCGATCCGCGGCTGTTCGTCATGGGGGAGGATGTCGGCAAGCTCGGCGACGTGAACCTCGTGTTCGAAGGGCTGCAGGCGAAGTACGGGGATCGCCGCTTCACCGACACCGGCATCCGCGAGGCGACGATCCTCGGTCAAGGCATCGGCACCGCACTCCGGGGGCTCCGACCGATCGTGGACATCCAGTACCTCGACTATCTGCTGTACGCGCTCGAGCTCGCGAGCGACGACCTGGCGCCACTGCACTACCGCACTGCAGGCGGCCAGAAGGCCCCGGTCATCATCCGGACGAAGGGGCACCGGCTCCAGGGCATCTGGCACACCGGGTCGCCGATGTCGGTCGTGCTGAACGCGTTGCGCGGGATCTATGTGGTCGTGCCGCGGAACATGGTCCAGGCAGCGGGCTTCTACAACACGCTCTTTCGCGGCGACAACCCGGCGGTCCTCGTCGAGGTGCTGAACGGCTACCGCCTCAAGGAACGTGTGCCGGATAACCTCGGGGACTTCCGGTTGCCGCTCGGCGTCACCGAGACCGTCCGCGCCGGCAGCGACCTCACGATCGTCACCTACGGCGCGCTCGTGCGCATCGCGCTCGAGGCTGCGGAGATCCTCGGCGCGATGGGGATCGACGTCGAGATCATCGACGTGCAGACGCTCAATCCCTTCGACCTCGGAGGCGCGATCGCGAAGTCGCTCAAGAAGACGAACGCCCTCCTGGTCGTCGACGAGGACGTCCCGGGTGGCGCGTCGGCGTACATCCTCCGCGAGGTCCTTGAGGTCCAGCACGGCTTCGACCACCTCGATGCCGCGCCACGCACCCTCACGGCAGCGGAGCACCGCGCTGCGGTCGGCGTCGATGGCGACTACTTCGCGAAGCCGAACCGGGAGCAGATCGTCGAGTCCGCGTACGCGATCGCACGCGAGCGCCGGCCCCGCGACCTCCCCGACCTGCGCCTAGGCTGAGTCGATGTCCGAGAAGAGCAACGTCCAGGCGGTCCACGACACGTTGCGCGACGAATTCCGGCGCGACGAACGGGTCATCATCCTGGGCGAGGACGTCGGCGTGCGCGGCGGCGTGTTCCGCGTGACCGATGGCTTCATCGAGGAGTTCGGCCCGGACCGGGTCATCGACATGCCGCTCGCCGAGTCGAACATCGTCGGCGTCGCGATCGGCGCCGCGATCGCGGGATTGATCCCGATCGCGGAGATGCAGTTCGCGGATTTCAGCACACCGGCGTTCGAGCAGATCGTGGATGAGGCGGCGCGCATCCGGTACCGCTCGAACGGCCAATGGAACGTGCCGATCGTGATCCGGATGCCGTGGGGCGCAGGGGTCCACGGCGCGCTGTATCACTCGCAGTCCCTCGAAGCGTTCTACGCGCACGTGCCCGGGTTGAAGGTCGTCGTGCCGAGCACCCCGAAGGACATCACGGGCATGCTCCGGTCGGCCATCCGAGACCCCGACCCGGTCATCTTCCTCGAGCACAAGGCGACGTACCGCGCGGTGAAGGGTGACGTGCCCGACGGGGACTTCACGATCCCCCTCGGACCCGCCGACGTGAAGCGCGAGGGCACCGACATCACCGTGTACGCGTACGGGCTCATGCTGCATCGCTGCCTCGAGGCCGCGCAGGTCCTCGCCGGGGAGGGGATCTCCGTGGATGTCGTGGACGTGCGCAGCCTGCGGCCGCTGGATTCGGACACGATCCTCCGCGAGGCCCGCAAGACCGGCAAGTGCCTTGTCGTCTATGAGGACAACCGGCTCTTCGGCGCGGGCGCCGAGATCTGCGCGATGATCGCCGAGGAGGCGTTCGATTCGCTTGACGCTCCGGTGATGCGTCTCGCGGGGCCGGAATCGCCGGCGACGCCGTTCAACAAGATCCAGGAAGACGCGTTCCTGCCGAACGCGGACAATATCGCTACGAAGATGCGGGAATTGGCGGCGTATTGATATGAGTGTCTTTGAGCTCAAGATGCCGAAGCTCGGCGAGTCGGTCACCGAGGGCACGATCGGGAAGTGGCTGAAGCAGCCCGGCGAGAAGGTCGAGAAGTACGACCTGCTCGTCGAGGTCCAGACGGACAAGGTGAACACCGAGATCCCGTCGCCCGTCGCCGGGACGTTGAAGGACGTCAAGGTGAAAGAGGGCGACACGGTGCCGATCGGCACGCTCCTGGCGACCTTTGAGACGGCGGAGGCCGCGGAGGCCGAGGCGATGCCGAGCCCTGCGCCAGGGGCGGCGGCGCCGTCCGCGCCGCTGGCTAACTCGGCGCCTCCGTCACCGGCTCCCTCCTTGTCGTCCTCGCCGGCGCCTCAACAGCCGTCGGCGCAGACGGCGCCGCCGCCCCAAGCACCGCGCGCGGCACCGGAGGCCCCGCCGGCACCCCAGTCCACTCAAGGGTCGTCCTCCTCGCGTGCCGCGACGGCGCCGTCGTCGAATGGCGACATCCGCGCGACACCGGTCGTGCGCAAGCTTGCGGCCGAGCATGGCGTCGACCTCGATCGAGTGCCGGGCACGGGGCTCAACGGACGCGTCACTCGCCAGGACGTCGAGCAGCTCGTGGCCCAGCTGCAATCGCAGCCCCAGCCGAAACAGGCCCAGCAGACTCAACGGCCGGCCGCGATCGTCCAGCCCGAGATGCCGCAGGGCCTGGCCGGCGACGAAACGACGGCCCTCACCCCGATGCGAAAGGCGATCGCGAACGCGATGGTCGTCTCGAAGACCACGATCCCGCACGCCGCCGCGATGATGGAGATCGACTGGACGAACGTCGCGAAGTTCCGGGAGTCCGTGCGCGACTCGTTCAAGTCGCGCGAGGGCCACGAGCTGACCTACCTGCCGTTCGCGATCAAGGCCGTGACCATCGCGCTCCGGCGGCACCCGCTCGTGAACGCGAAGTGGACCGACCAGGGGATCCTGAAGGTGAAGGCGATCAACCTCGGCATCGCGATCTCCCTGGGCGATGAGGGGCTCGTCGTGCCGGTGATGAAGAACGCCGACGAGCTGTCGATCACGGGGATCGCGCGCGCGGTGCGTGACCTCGCGACGCGCGCTCGCACGAAGAAGCTGACGCTCCAGGACTTCGACGGTGGCACATTCACCGTCAACAACGGCGGCACCCTCGGCACGTATCTCAGCTATCCCATCGTGAACCCCGGGCAGGCGGCGATCATGACGACGGAGGCGATCGGGAAGCGCGTCGTCGCGCTCGACGACGACACCATCGGCATCCGGACGATGGGGAATGTCGTGCTGTCGTTCGACCATCGGATCATGGACGGCGCGACCGCTGCGGCGTTCCTTCGCGACGTGAAGGCGTGGATCCAGGGCGTCGACCCGGCCAACGTCGCGTTGAGCTAGTGGCAGAGCTCGTCCCCATCGCGTTCGAGATGCCCGGCGACGTCGAGCGGCCGCGGTCGCGCGGCCGGAGCGCCGCCAACGAACGCGTGCCCATCGACCACGCGCGCCCGGACTGGCTGAAGGTCCGTCTGCCGATGGGCCCGCAGGTCGAGGAGCTGCGGCGGCTGATGCGCAGCAAGTCGCTCCACACCGTGTGCGAGGAAGCGCACTGCCCGAACATGGCCGAGTGCTGGGGCGCCGGCACGGCGACATTCATGATCCTCGGTGACACCTGCACTCGCTCGTGCGGCTTCTGCGCGGTCAAGTCCGGGAAACCGATGGAGCTCGATCTCCTCGAACCGGCCCGTGTCGGCGAAGCCGTCGCGCGCATGGGCGTGAAGCACGCCGTCGTGACGAGCGTCAATCGCGATGAGCTCGAGGACGGCGGCGCCCGGATGTTCGCCGAGACGATCCGCGAGATCCGCCGGCAATCGCCCGGCACGTCGGTCGAGGTCCTCATCCCTGACTTCCGCGGCGTGCTCGATGCGCTCGACATCGTGCTCGCTGAGCGGCCCGAGATCATGAACCACAACGTCGAGACGGTGCCGCGCCTTTACACGCGAGTCCGTCCGCAGGCGCGGTTCGAACGCTCGCTCGAGGTGCTGCGGCGCACCAAGCAGCGAGCGCCGACGCTCGTGTGCAAGACCGGGATCATGGTCGGGCTCGGCGAGACGAAGGCCGAGGTCCTCTCGACGATGGGCGCGATCGCCGAGCAGGGGACCGACGTGCTGACGATCGGGCAGTACCTTCGGCCGTCGCCGGAGCACCTGCCGATCGAGCGCTACTGGACGCCGGCGGAGTTCGCCGAGCTCCGCGACCTCGGGATGACCATGGGCTTCGACCATGTCGAGTCGGGCCCGCTCGTGCGTAGCTCGTATCACGCCGAGCGTCACGTCGGGATGGCCAGTGCCGGCTGAGCTGCGGGCCACCGTGCTCGGGCGAATGGGCTATCTCGACGGCTGGCGGCTGCAGGAAGCCGTGGCCTCACGGGTCGCGACCGGCGGGCCCGAGCGGCTGCTGCTGCTCGAGCACGATCCGGTGTACACGATCG
The DNA here is from genome assembly GCA_036569845.1 of Candidatus Limnocylindria bacterium. Taxonomy (GTDB): domain Bacteria; phylum Chloroflexota; class Limnocylindria; order P2-11E; family P2-11E; genus UBA4735. The sequence goes on from DATCPY010000022.1 coordinate 6,837, forward strand.
GCCGCCGCGGCACTCTGGACCATCTCACCGCGTCGCCGAGCGAGCTGCGCGCGGCAGGCGCGTCGGTCTACCGCGTCGATCGCGGTGGTGACATCACCTATCACGGGCCGGGGCAGCTGGTCGGCTACCCGATCCTGTCGCTCGGCGACGCGCCGGACGTGGTCGCGTACGTCCGGGCGCTCGAAGATGGGCTGCGCGCCACGCTCGCGGACTTCGGGATCGCCTCACGCACGATCGAGGGCAAGACCGGCGTGTGGGTCACGCTGCCGGACCATCGGGATGCGAAGATCGCGGCCATCGGCGTGCGGGTCTCGCGTGGCGTGACCCGCCACGGGTTCGCGCTGAACGTGGACACCGACCTCGTCGCCTTCGGGCGGATGATCGCGTGCGGGTTCAGGCACGAGGTCGGATCGTTCGCGCGGCTCGGCGTCGCTGCGACGGTCGCCGAGGTCACGCGCGTGTGCGCGGCGCGCATCACCGAGCGCCTTGGCCGCGAGCTGGCGTGGGATGCGGCGATCGAACCGCCGCGCGAGGACGAGATCGCGGCAGACGCGCCCGTTCGCAGCGCGGTGGACCTGCTCGCCGCCGTCGCCGCCTAGCACGTCGCCCTGGCGTGCTCATCCGCGAGGATCCGGCGACCGAGCTGACCGTAGCGACGCGCATGCTCGCTCACGCGAACGCACTGGGTGAGCGCGGACAGGTGGTGCTGCTGACCGGCGAGGTCGTGTACGTCGCCGGTCAGGGCATCTCGAATCACACGATGACGCCCTACGACGTGACGATCGTGCGGCTCAGCGACGGCCTCGAGCTGTTCGGCACGCCGCCGAGCGACGTCGGTCGGTACCTCGACGCGTTGCGCGCACATCCCGAGGCTCGAGCCGCGGCCCTCGCGGCGGACGGCACGCTGGTCACCGCGGCCAGCCTGCCCAGCGTGGTCGGGACGCTGCTGCATCGTCCGTGGGACGAAGCCCTGGCCCACGCGACGGCCGCGGGCGCGTTGATCGGGGCCTACCCGGTCGGGGATTGATCCGGTGGGCGGCGGTGCGCGCGACTCCACCCCGCGTAGGTGAATGCCCCCGCGACGGCCGCAGCGGCGCACGTCGCGACAAGCACATAGACACCGAGCGCGACCGCGAGGAACTCCGGTGGGACGGCGTAGCCGGCAAGGACGGCGCCGAGGTAGTCGGAGAGCGCGAGCGATTGCGCCGCGCCGCCGGCGAGCCCGGCGAGCGCGCCGCCGAACGCGCCTGCGACGAACGCCGGGCGCGCGGTGGTTGCGGGGATCGATCGGCCGAGACGGTAGAAGGCGACGACCCCGATCGCGAGCGCCGCGGCCGACGCGATGGAGCCGATCGGGTCCGGCCCCGCAAGGCGGCCGCGGATCGGCGCATCAGCGAGGCGGTACGCCGAGAAGAGCGCGACGGCGACTGTCGCGGCAGCTGTCACGAGCGCCGCGGCGAGCGTCGGCGCGACGTAGCGCACCCGCTAGCCGGGTGGGTCGAGGTCGAAGGGCAGTGGCTCCGCGCCTTCTTCGCGGCGATCGTGCGCGGTCTGCGCCGCCACCTTCTTGCGCCGCTTGCGCTTCTCGAACGGGCCGCGCACGTCGAAGCCCAGCTCGAATTGCGTCGCAGCGTTCAGCAACGCCTCGGCGGGGGATAGGCCGAGGACGCGGACGAGATCGTCGTACAGCCGGCCGAAGCGATCGCGGTCTTCATCGCTCCGAACGATGTCCGGGTACGCCGGCGGCGTGATGCGCTGGTCGGCGCCGGCTATCGCGCGCTCTTCTTCGCCGAGATGGATCGGATGAACGACTCCACGGGGATCGCGCTCAGGGTCTCGATCGAGAGCGTGCCGCGCGCGCCGAGGCTCACGGAGACGCGAGCCATCGATTCGGCGTCCTTTGCCTCGACGACGTTCACGAAGTCGTAGCGACCGAGGGTGGCGTACTGGGCGATGACCCGTGCACCCTGGGCCTCGATCTCCTTGTTCACTTCCTTGATGCGTCGCGGATTCGCTTGGAGCGTCTTGACCCCTGCCGGGGTCACCTTGGTGAGCAGGACGAACGTGGCCATCGGTCCCTCCCGTTTCGCGACCTAGAGTGAGGATATGCCGCAGTTCACCCGCGCCGAGGCCGAGGCGCTGCTGCCGCGTGTCCGGCCGCTCCTCGAGGATCTGAAGCGCCGGAAGGCCACCTACGACGCGCGGCCGAGCCCGCCGGTCGCCAGCGAGATCGAGGCGCTCCTCCGCGAGCTGGCCGAGCTCGGCGTCGAGGTGAAGGACCTGGACAACGGGCTCGTCGACTTCCGCACGGAGCGCGGCGGGGAAGAGGTCTACCTCTGCTGGCGGCTCGGCGAGGGCGACCGGATCGCCTGGTGGCACACCCTCGAGGGCGGCTTTCCCGCGCGACGGCCGCTGGTGGAGAACTAGCGGGCCGGTTGACCCCCTCGATGTAGCCGAACGGCGGACACGACAACCGCGCGTCGACGTGCTCTCTTTCGAAGGTGGACGAGCACGAGCTGGCGTGGGCGGCGGGCTTCTTCGATGGCGACGGTTGGGCG
>DATCPY010000023.1:0-2217 GCA_036569845.1 Candidatus Limnocylindria bacterium
GCGGCCCGCGCGATGTCGTCGTCGGTCTCGTCGGACGCGACGGCTTGGATCTGCCAGGCGTAGCCGAGGACGTGGCGGAAGGTCTCGGTCGCGCGCTCGAGGTGGAACGGCGAGGTGATCACCGACAGCGGGCGCGGCTCGATGTCCTTGAGATAGCGCACCGCCGTCAGCAGCGCGTTCCCGATCGTGTCTCGCGACTCGTCTTCGATGGCGATGCGGTCGGCACCCACGCCCCACCCGACGATCAGGTCGCGCATCAGCGCTGCCTCGCTCGGCGTCCCGGACGGCGCGTCGAGCTGCCGGTCACCCGAGCAGATGAGGCCGAGCTCAGGGCGCTCGCGCGCGAGCTGCGCCGCGCGGTGGGCCCGCGCCGTCGTCGAGGGGAGCGGGTCGCCGTTGGTGGTCACGCCTCCGCCGAGGACGACGGCGAGCTCAGGGGCACTTGCGACCATGTCCACGATCGAACCCTACAGAAATGACGAGGCGCCCCTTTCGGGGCGCCTCGTGCTTCCACCGTTAGGCGGGTATTTAGAGCGAGTGCAGGGTCCCGTTGTAGATCTGGATCGACACGAAGCTGTCGCCGCCGCCGTTCTTGTACACCGAATCGCTGTCGGCAGGCCACGGTGCGACGCGCTTCTTCTCGTTCACCGGGTTGTTGCCGTACCGCTCCCACAGCGGGATGATCGGCAGCAGGTCGTTGAACGCGAGAGCTGTCTTCGTCACGGGATCTTTCTGCTTCGCGGTGTCGAAGCCGTCGCCCATCGCGTTGATGAGCGCCTCGAAGTCGACGTCGCCCTGCTTCAACGGGTACTTCATGCCCCCGTTCGCCTGCAGGGTGTTGAACGTCTGCAGACCCTGGATGAACGAGGCCTGCGGGTGCGGGTTGCCGATGCCCCAGCCCATCAGCGTGATCGTGAACTTGCCGTTGTTCACGTCCGCGAGCTGGGTGGAGCGGATGGCGCCGCGGGGCGTGATCTTGATGCCGAACTTGTTGAGCGAGTCGCTCGCGTGGTTCGCGGCGCTCGTCCAGTCGGCGAAGTCGCTCGGGAAGTACAGCTCGTAGGCGAGGGCCTTGCCGCCCTTCGCCCAGATGCCGTCGCTGCCCTTCGCGTAGCCCGCGTCGGTCATCAGCTTCGCGGCGGCCGCGACGTCGTAGTCGTAGGACTTCAGCTTGGCCTGGTCGGCGGTGCTCACCCAGAGCGGGACGATGTTGTCGCTGACGCCGGCCATGAACTTCTGGGCCTTGGCCGACTGCCCGTACGTGATCGTGGCGGACTCGGCCTTGTTGATCGCCATCGCGACGGCCTGGCGGAGCCGCTTGTCCTGGAACTCGGGAGCCGCGGTCCAGTGGAAGACGAGCGCCGGTCCGGTGTACAGCGGCCCGCGGATCACCCGCAGCCCCTGATCGCCGAACGCCTTATCCGTCGCGAGCGGAAAGCCGTGGGTCGCGTAGTCGACGTCGCCGGCGAGCACGAGCGGCGTCACCGCGTCGGTCTCGCCCTGGTACACGACGATCTTGTCGAAGTTCACCTTGTCCGCGAGCAGGCCACCGGGATTCTTCACCATCGTGAGCTGCGCGGCGGTCACGCTGGCCTTATCGATCTTGTACGGGCCGACGGACGCCGGGAGGTCGGGACGGAAGTCGGCGACCTGCTTCGCGACGGCCTTCACCTCGTCGGACGTCGTCGTCTTGCCGGCGGTGTAGAGATCCTGGAGCTGCTTGGCGAAGGTGCCGAACTGCGAGTCCGGCCGGATGCCGTTGCGGAGCACGAGGCGCGGCACAAGCGATGAGGGACGGTTGATGTGGAACCGGACCGTGTACTTGTCCGGTGTCTCGAGCTTGTCGGCGTAGGTCCAGATGCCGAAGCCCTGGGCCCGGCCGACCCAGTAGGTCGAGGCGACGTCGGCGGAGGTGAACTCCTTGCCATCGTCCCATTTCAGGCCCTGCTTGAGCTTGACCTCGTAGTTCTCGCCGTTCTGGGCCGCCGACTCCATGAGCCAGTTGTCCCACTTGCCCTCGGCCCAGCGGTACACCGCGAGCGACGGGATGAAGAAGTCCTGGAGGTAGCTTCCCTGCATGATGTTCCCGCTGGAAAGCCAGTTGTAGTGGCCCTTCGGCGGAAGGTCCCACGGCCATGCGGCATGGAACTCGCCACCCTTCTTTGCCGTGCCGCCACCGCCGGTCGCGACCGGCGTGGTGCCGGGCGCGCAGGCGGC
>DATCPY010000024.1:0-7900 GCA_036569845.1 Candidatus Limnocylindria bacterium
AGCGTCGCGTCGTCCGGTATCTGGAGCTCGCGATGCTCGCAGGCCGTGTCCCGGCCGGGCGTGGCGCGCCGGTCGACAGCCGGCGTGTCGGTCTCGACCCGCCGCGCGTCTGGCTGGACGAGCGCATCGACGCGCGCGTCCAGCGCATGGTCGACGACGGGGTGCTCGACGAGACCCGACGGCTGGTCGATCGCGGGCTCGACCCCCGGCTTCCGAGCATGACCGGGCACGGATACATCCACTGGGCCGCGCACCTCCGCGGCGAGCTGACCATCGATGCTGCAGTCGCGGCGACCGCAAGAGATGTCCGGGCGTACTCGCGCCGCCAGATGACCTGGTTCCGGCGCGACCCGGCGATCCGCTGGGTCGACCCGACCGCCGCCGATCCGTTGCCGCTCCTCGAGGAGGTGCCGGCGTGAAGTTCACGAAGATGCACGGCTGCGGGAACGACTTCATCGTCGTCGACGGCCCTATGGCCATCGACCCGGCGCGGGCGCGGGCGCTGTGCGACCGCCGCACCGGCATCGGCGCGGACGGGATCCTCGTCATCGGTGCGCCGCGTGAGCGGCGCTGGCCGCTTGCCATCCATAACGCCGATGGGTCGATCGCCGACGCGTGCGGCAACGGCTCGCGCTGCGTCGCGCGCTACCTCCTCGAGCGGCACGGCGGCGACAGCCTGGAGCTCGACACGGCGAGCGGCGTCATCCGCGCGTGGCGCGACCCGGAAGGCTTCGCCATCGAGCTCCCGGCGCCGCAGCTCGGTGTCAGCCTGCGCGTCGACGGCCACGAGGCACGGGCCGTGCGGGTAGGGAATCCGAACGTGATGGTGTTCGTCGACGACCCCGCACGCGTCGACCTGGTCGCGCTCGCGTCCGCGTCGACCGCGGTCGCGGGCCCGGCGAATGTCGGTGCGCTCGCGCCGCGCGGACCCGACCAGATCGCGCTCCGCGTGCACGAGCGCGGCGTGGGGGAGACCCTGGCCTGCGGCACCGGCTCGTGCGCGGCCGTTGCCGCGGCGATCGCGCGCGGCGATGTGACGAGCGATACGGTCCGCGTACGCCTGCCGGGTGGCACACTCGTCGTCCGGCCACGTGGCGACCGCTACGAGCTCGCCGGTCCGGCCGAGTACGTCTTTTCAGGAGAGGCATGAGCGACGAGCGGCTTTGCCGCGAGGAGCGAACGCACCAGCCATGAGCAATTTGGGCGCAGCCCAAACAGGAACAGGAGAGGCATGACCTTCGAGACCGCTGTCCCCGGCGAGCGCGCGTTCCTCGTCGGGCTCGAGCAGCAGGGAACCGCGCTCGAGGCCGACGACTCGCTCGACGAGCTCGCCACGCTCGTGGTCGCCGCCGGCGCGACGGTCGTTGGCCGCGCGACGCAGCATCGCCGCACGCCCGATCCGAATACGTGGGTGGGGAAGGGGAAGGCGGAAGAGCTGGCGGTGGAGCGTGCCCGCATCGGCGCGGACCTCATCGTCTTCGACGACGAGCTCTCCCCGAAGCAGCAGAAGAACCTTGAGGAGCTGCTCGGCGTCCGCGTGATCGATCGCTCCGCCGTGATCCTGGACATCTTCGCGCGTCACGCTCGTTCCAGGGAAGGCCAGCTCCAGGTGGAGCTCGCCCAGATGGAGTACCGGATGCCGCGCCTCGCCGGTGTCGGGAGCGAGATGTCGCGGCTCGGCGGTGGCATCAACACCCGCGGCCCGGGCGAGTCGAAGCTCGAGAGCGACCGGCAGGTCATCCGCCGGCGCATCCAGGAGCTCAAGGAGCGGCTCGCGACGGTCGCCGAGCAGCGCGGGCGATCGCGCCAGTCGCGCAAGAAGGAGGGCCTGTTCCTCGCGGCCCTCGTCGGCTACACGAACGCGGGGAAGTCGACGCTCCTCAACGCGCTATCGGGCGCGGACGTGCTCGTCGCGGATCAGCCATTCGCGACCCTCGACCCGACGACCCGCCGCGCCACGGTCGGTGGCGGCGTGAACGTCCTGCTCTCCGACACCGTTGGCTTCATCAACAAGCTGCCGCCGACCCTCGTTGCGGCGTTCCGGGCCACCTTGGAGGAGCTCGCTGACGCCGATCTGCTCGTCCATGTTGCGGACGTCTCGCACCCGAACGTTCACGAACGGATGCGGGTCGTGAAGGACACGCTCGCGACCCTCGAGCTCGCGGACCGGCCGCAGCTCCTCGTCCTCAACAAGGCCGACCTGCTCCGCGGTCCGGAGGGGGATGGTCTTCGAGAGGCGCTCAATGCCGAGTTCCCGCGGGCGATCCTCGCTTCGGCCCAGACCGGCGAGGGCATGGAGCTGCTCCGCACGCGCCTCGGCGAGGCCGCGCGCGCGACTTGGACGAAGATCCGGCTCACGCTGCCGTACGACCGGGGTGGGGCGATGATCCAGCGGATCCGCGAGCGTGGCGCGCTGCAGCGCGAGGAGTACTCCGAGGGCGGCATCCTCGTCGAGGCCGATGTACCGGCCGACCTCGCGGCCGAGCTGCGCGAGCTGGCCCGCGCGTAGTGGCGGCGACCGCGGCTCCGGTCACCAGCTACCGGGCGCTCCTTCGGGTACCAGGATTCCCGCGTCTCGCGATCGCGACCCTTCTGGTCCGCGCAGGCGCGTCGATGTGGCAGCTCGCGCTCGTGCTATTCGTCCTCCAGCGCTACGGATCGGCGTCGCTCGCCGGGATCAGCGTGTTCCTCGCGATCGCACCCGGAGTGATCGTGAGCCCGCTCGCCGGCGCGCTGCTCGACCGGTACGGGCGCGTCCGGCTGATGGTCTCTGATTACGTCGCCTCGGCCGTCGCCCTGGCAGGCATCGTCGTTCTCGCGAACGTCCACGCGCCGCTGCCGGCGATCCTCGCCCTCGTCGTCTTCAGCTCGCTCATGAACCCGCTCGGCACGAGCGGCTCGCGCTCGCTGTTCCCGCTCGTCATCCCGCCCCACCTGTGGGACCGCGCCAACGCGATGGACTCGATGTTCTACATGGTCACGACCGTGCTCGGCCCGCCGCTCGCGGGGGCGATCGTCGCGTTCTACTCACCGGAGGCCGCGATCGCCGCGACGGCGGTGGTCTTCGTCGCCGGGGCCGCGACGCTCGTCGGGGTCCGCGATGTGCCCTCGGATCGAGCAGATCGCGTCGGTCTGCTCGCCGAAGCGCGCGCCGGGGTCGTCTACGTCCTGCGGAATCAGGCGCTCCGCGGGCTTGCGGTCGGGATGTCGGTGGTGAATCTAGGGCAGGGGATCCTCATCGTCGCGCTGCCGGTGAAGGTCCTCGAGGGCGGGTACGGCGGAGTCCAGGTCGTCGGCGTCCTCTGGTCGCTCATGGGACTGAGCGGCATCGCGAGCGGTCTCCTCGCCGGGCGGTTGGGGAGCGTCGGGCGCGAGCGTCCGATGCTGGTCGGCGGGATCCTTGGGATCGGTGCCGGCATCGGCGCCATCGCGACGGCGTCATCGCTCGGCGGGCTGGTGGTCGGCGTGTTCCTCGTGGGCATCGGCGGCGCGGTGATGGATGTCGCGCTGTTCTCGCTACGCCAGCGGGTGACCGATCCGGCCTGGTTCGGCCGCGCGTTCGCGGTCTCGATGCACCTCAACTATTCGGGCATCCCCGTCGGCTCCGCGCTCTCCGGGCCACTGCTCGCGATCTCGACCCCGGTCGCGCTCGCCGCTGCTGTGGCCTTCGCGATCGCCGCGGCCGGGCTCACGTTCGTGATGGTGCCGTCGAGCGAGCGCGGCTAGGCGCGTGATCGCGCGGCGGCCGGTGTACGTCGCACTCGTCGTGATCGGCCTGGTCGCCGCGAGCTGGCAGTTCAACGTCTTGGACGTTCGGGCGAGGGCGCCGTTCGCGTCCGTCGCCTCAGCCTTCGATGCGCCGCCGGGGTATCCGGGCTACCACTGGTCGCGCAACGGCCAGACCGTCGGAGAGTTCGAGCTCACGACGATCGCGGGACCGTCCCACTGCGGTTGGCAATCGGCGGCGATGGTGTTCATCGGCTGGCCGCCGGGCACGATAGCTCCAACGAGCGCCGGCTCGCGGATGTACATCCGTGATCCCCAAGGCGTGTACAGCGCCAAATACCGCGACCTGTTGGTGCGGAACGCGACGTTGCCCGCGGACGCGAGGCCGACGGGATACCGGCTCGGCCTGATCGAGCTCTATCTGAGCCCGACCGATCAGGACCAGGGGCTCTACGTCGTGGCACCGTCCGGTGCGGAACGCTGGCCGCGGGTGGATCCGATGGGACTGTGCGCTTGACGGCGCTTCAACCGACGGCAGCGCCCGCGCGGGCCGCACGCGCACGTAATCCGGGCATCACGTCCTTCTGGAAGAGCTTGATGAAGCGCTCCTGATCCGCGCCGGGCCCATGGATCACGAGATGCTCGAACCCCATGTCGGCGTACTTACCGACACGCTCGACGATCTCCGCCGGGTCCGTCGACACGATCCACCGCGATGCGGCCTGCTCGGTCGTGAGCGCGGATGCGAGCCGCTCCATCTCCCGCGGGTCCTCGACGCCGACCTTCTGGTCGCCGGGCAGCGCGAGGGCCGCCCATTCCCGGGTGTTGTCGAGCGCCTTCTGGCGGTCGGTGTCGTACGAGACCTTGACCTCGATCATCATCTCGATCGCCTTCGGGTCGCGGGCCGCCTTCTTCGCGCCTTCCTGGACCGCCGGGATGAGCGTCGTCGTGTAGAGCTCCTCGCCCTTGCCGCTCGTGCAGATGAATCCGTCCGCAAGGCGGCCGGCGAGCCGCGCCGCAGATTCGCCGGTGCCGGCGATGTACAGCGGCACCGGCCCCGACTGCGCCCGCTCGTAGATCGACGCGTTCTTCGTCTTGTAGAAGTCACCATCGAACGTCACGAAGTCCTCGCTCCACAGCTTGCGCATGAGCTCGACGGCCTCTTTCATCCGCGCGAAGCGCTCCTTGATCTCGGGCCACGCGATGCCGAGGGGGACCTCGTTCATCGACTCGCCGGTGCCGATGCCGAGGAAGAAGCGGCCGCCGGCGAGCGACTGGATGGTCGCGGCCATCTGGGCGACGAGCGCCGGGTGATAACGGAACGTCGGGGTCGCCACGCTGGTGCCGATCTGCACGCGCGTGGTGCGCGCCGCAAGGGCGCCGAGCCAGACGAAGGCGTTGGGAGCCTGCCCGCCGGTGTGGCGCCACGGCTGGAAGTGATCGCTGACCGTCACGCTGTCGAAGCCCGAGTCCTCCGCGAGGACGCTGAACGTCAGGAGCTCGCTCGCGCCGAATTGCTCCGCCGAGGCCTTGTAGCCGATCTTCATGCGTCCAGCCAAGGGTAGGTCAGCTGCGCCCGACGACGATCGGCACATCGTCGCGATTACCCCATTCCTCCCACGACCCGTCGTACGTGCGGACGTTGTCGTGGCCGAGCGCTGTAAGCACCAAATGCGTGAAAGCTGCGCGGACGCCCGCCTGGCAGTAGGTGATCGTCGCGGTCTCGGGGCCGAAGCCCGCGTCGATGTACATCTGCTCGAGCTCATCCGGATCTTTCAGCATCCAGTCGTCGCGAAGCGCGTCCTTCCACAGCACGTTCACCGCGCCAGGGATGTGTCCCCCGTGCTTCGCCCGGGCCTCCCTGCCCGTGTACTCGCTGTCCCGCCGAACATCGAGGAGCCACGGATCGGCGGTGCGGACCGCGGACAGGACCTCATCCTTGGATGCGACGACCGCGTCGCGCGGGCGCGACGTGAACGTCGCACGCTCGGGCGTCACCTCGCCGCTTTCGACGGGGCGGCCTTCGCGCACCCACTTCTGGAGCCCACCCTCCATCACGGCCATCTGGTCGTGGCCGTAGCGGCGGAGGGCGAGCCACAGGCGGGCGGCGTGATGACCGCCTTCGGCGTCGTAGCCGATGACGAACGTGTCGTCGCCGATCCCGAAGCGGCCCATGGTCGCCGCGAACTCCGCCGGGCCTTGGAGCATGTACTTCGGGTGGCCGGACGGCGGTGGGGGAGCGGCGATGTCGCGGCTCCAATCGATGTGGACCGCGCCGGGCAGATGGGCGTTCAGGTACTCGGCGCGGGCCTCGGCATCGAAGCTGAACCGGCAGTCGACGAGCTGGATCTTCGCGTCGCGCATTCGCATGGCGACGTTCTCGGTGGACCAGAAGAGGTCCGGACGGGCGAATGGGCTCACCGCGACAATCTAGCTGTGCTACGTGGCAGCCTTCGCCGCGGCCTGGCGCTCGCCCGTCTTCGCAGCTATCGCTCGCCTCCGCTGCCGGTGACCTTGTACGAACGGGAGGGCTGCCGTCTGTGCGACGAGGCCCATCGCGCACTCCGGCGCATCGGTCTCGACCGGCCGCTGGCCATCGAGCGGGTGGACATCACGACCGATCCCGCGCTCGAGCTGCGTTACGTCGTCCGCATCCCGGTCCTCAAGGTGGGGCAGGCGGAGCTCGATGCGGCCGGCGTGGCAGATCGAGAGGTCGCGGACTGGCTACGCACGGTCGCACCGTGACGACTCCGGCGGCCGCGCGGGCGCTCGGCGCGAGTGCCGTTGGCGCGATCGCCGTGGGCCTGCTCCTCGGTATCGCGGTCGCATCGTATCGATCGCCCGAGCCGCTGGTGGTCGCATCATCCGCGCCGGTCGTGACCGTCCCGGTCACACGTCAGCAGGTGATTGATCGATTCTCACGACCCACCGCGGAGGCGCCGACCGTGACGCGCATCCAGGCGAAGCTGATGACTCGTGAGGAATTTGAGCGCGCCCAGGTCAATGGAGGATCGGCGGGAGTGGACCGGACGCTGTGGGTCTGAGCGATCTCCGCGTTGGCGTCCGTGCCTGCGTGGAAGGTGACTTCCGTGTTCTCGCAGACGGGTCTGTCGACGTCACAAATGGCAGGGTGTTCCTTGACCCGGCGGGCCTGCCGAATACGAGTACCGAAGCTCCAGCGCCACCAACCACACGAGTCATCGGCTTGGCCGGGCTAATTGTCGCGCTGGCAGGGGTCGGGCTAATTCTCTGGCCCCGGAGGGTTCAAGCCCGCACGCGGTAGCCGACATCCTGCCGCGCGGTCGTGTCAGGTCGACCGGACGCGTGGCGGCTGACTCCAACGCTCGCGCCTTGGGCACGATCCTGGCGGCAGCGAAGGATGCTGGAGGGCGCTCGAGGCTAGGTGTCAGCGCTGTCTGCGGGTTGCTTCTCGGTGTCCTGCGGACGCTCGGCAAAGACAGTGAGGGCTCGCAGAAGGGCGAGGGTCTTCTCCAGCAGCACTGTGCCAGCGGCCGCCCTGCTCTTGTCACCGAAGATTCGGTGCAGCGTCGTCTCGTAGTCGGACCCCTTTCGATGCGCGGCGCCTTTCGAACGCACCGTTTGGAGATCACGAAGGAAGCGGATGTCCGCGTCCAGCGTGGGATACGCCGCCTGCCGGAGCCATCGTTCGAACTTCGAGATGCCCTTCTCGTCTGGCGGACCTTGCGGTAGCGAGCGGACCAACTCTGGCTCATCGAGGGAGTCGATGAGCAGCTTCGCGAGCGTACGGACCAGATCCTCGAACTCCGAATCGGTGTCGTGAAGCGGCGTGCGGACGATATTGAGCAGATGTTCGTCGCCTGGCTCGGGATCGCGGTAGAGAGGCCACCCGAACCGCTGATGCCACGAGCGCCGCAGCGCGGGGTATTCGTAACGGATACGCAGATCGACAGCGGTGGCGTTCGTCGGCTGCGCCAGGAAGCCGCGGCGGAATGCCGTCTCGCTGATCGTGCCCACTGGCGCCACGTTGTAGCTGCGCCAGTAATCGCGCTCTGACGCGGGAAGATCCCTGCCAAGGTCGCCTAGGAAGACGATGACCTTGTCCGGATTGTCGTTGTCGAGGCGCAGACCCCACAGCGCACCGCAGCGCAGGTAGGCATCCTCAACCGAGAACAGCTCGGGTCGGGCGTAGTAC
>DATCPY010000025.1:0-9440 GCA_036569845.1 Candidatus Limnocylindria bacterium
GGCCAAGCCGGGCCCGCCGCGCGCGCTAGATCGAAAGGCCGAGGTGAAAGCCTCGGCCTTTCTCTACTTCAGCGCACCGCCGGTGATCCCGCGGACGAACGTATCCATCATGAAGTTGTAGGCGATGGCCACGGGCACGGCCACGAAGAGCGCTCCGGCCATGAGCGAGCCCCAGAAGAACACGTCGCCGCGGACCAGATCGGTGACGACCCCGAGGGTGACCATCTTCTCGGACGAGTCGGATACGAACACCAGCGCGTACACGTACTCCTGCATGACCAGGGTGAACGCGAAGATGGCGATGGTCAGGATGCCCGGCACGCTCACCGGAAGCACGATCCGGAACATCGCGCCAAGCCGGCTGCAGCCGTCCACACGCGCCGCCTCGGTGATCTCCCGCGGCACGTTCTTGAAGAAGCCCATGAGCAGCCAGGTGCAGAAGGGGATCGTGAACGTCGGATACACGACGACGAGGGCCCACTTCGTGTTCACGAGGCCCAATCCCACGACGAGCTGCGAGAGGGGCAGGAACAGGAGCGTCGGCGGGACCAGGTAGGTGAGGAAGATGCCGATGCCGAGCGCTCCGGAGCCGGGAAACTTCGTCCGCGACAGCGCGTAGGCCGCGGGCACGCAGATGAGCAGCGTGATGATCACGACCAGCAGCCCGACCTCGAGCGTGTTGCGGACCCAGGCCAGGTACTGGGTCTTGTCGATCAGATAGCGCACCTGGTCGAGCGTCGGCGCGAGGTTGAAGACGAACGGGTTGTTCTGGAGGTTGTAGAGGTCGTTGACCTGCTTGAACGCGGTGATGACCATCCAATACACCGGGAACGCGGCGAAGATGATGAACACCGACAGCAGGCCCCAGAAGCCGACCTCTTTGAGGATCTTGTTTCGGCGGTAGGCAAACGTGTGTTTCGTCCTGCGCGGCGCCGTCGCTACGTGGGTGATCGCGGTGGCCATCTAGTCCAGCTGCCTCGCCTTCAACGAACGGAGCATCACGAGCGCGCCGAGCAGCAAGGCCGGGAAGAGGAACAGCGAGATCGTCGCGCCGCGTCCAAGAGAACCGGCCACGACTCCCTGGAGGAAGGCATAGGACGCGAGCACGTGGGTGGAGTTCACCGGGTTGCCGCGCGTGAGGAGCCAGACGACGGTCATGTCGGTGAACGTGAACACGAGCGAGAACAGGAGCGCGATGTAGAGGATCGGGGCGATGATCGGCACCATGACCTTGCGCCAGCGCGTGAGGAACCGGGCGCCGTCCAGGCTCGCCGCCTCGATGATCTCCTGCGGCACCGCGCTGATGCCGGCCATCAGGACGATCGCTGTGAATGGCAGGTTGCGCCAGACGTTGACGAGGATGATCGAGGCCATCGCGTATTTCTCCTCGCCGAGCCAGTTCGGTCCGTACTGGAAGAGCCCCATCCGCTCGCCCACCCAGTTGATGACGCTGTACGTCGGGTTCAGCATCCAGTTCCAGGCCATCGCACCGATGGCGACTGGGATCGTGAACGGCAGGAGGATGAGGGCCCGGATCGTGCGGCGGAACCGGAACTTCCGCATCAAGAGGAATGCGAGCGTCGTGCCGAGGACCATCTGCAGGGCCTGCGAGCCCAGCGTGAAGACGAACGTATTGACGAGGGCGCGCTTGAACACGTCGTCGTCCAGCACCGCCCGCAGGTTGTCTAGGCCGGTGAACTTGCCGAGCGGATCGCCGACTGTGGCGTTCGTGACGGTGAACCAGAGCGCGATGCCGAACGGGTAGGCGACGAGCGCGATGATGTAGATGATCGCCGGCGCGACGAGCGCGTAGCCGAAGACCTTTTCGCTGTCCAGGAGGTGGCCGAAGGTCCGGCCAACGACCCCCCGGCGGTACGCGGAGCTCCGGGCGGCTTCGGCCATCGGAAAGAAGATACCGCCAGGCGGGACTGGAGGGTTCGGGGCTAGGCGCGCATCAGGGGCCTGTAACGGATCCGGTGCGGCCGGTCCGCCTCGGCGCCCAGCTCCTTGTGCCGGTACTCCTCGTACTCCGCGTAGTTCCCGTCGAACCAGCGGACCTTCGAATCGCCTTCGAACGCGAGCATGTGCGTGGCGATGCGGTCCAGGAACCACCGGTCATGGCTGATCACGACCGCGCAGCCTGCGAAATCGAGCAACGCCTCTTCCAAGGCGCGCAACGTGTCGACATCGAGGTCGTTCGTGGGCTCGTCGAGCAGGAGGAGGTTCCCGCCGCGCTGGAGCAATTTCGCGAGGTGGACACGGTTCCGCTCACCGCCGGAGAGGTCGCCGACGCGCTTTTGCTGGTCGGTGCCGCGGAAGTTGAATGACGCGACGTAGCTCCGCGCGTTCCGCGGTCGCCCGCCGACCATGATCGTGTCCTGGCCGCCGCCGATCTCGGTCCAGACCGTTTTCGCGGGATCGAGCGCGTCGCGGGACTGCGACACGTAGGCCGCCTGGACCTGCTCGCCGATCCGCAGCGTGCCGCCGTCCGGGGTGTCCTCGCCGGTGATGAGTCGGAAGAGCGTGGTCTTCCCCGCGCCGTTCGGCCCGATGACGCCGACGATGCCCCCGCGCGGCAGGTCGAAGGTCAGATCATCGAACAGGAGCTTGTCCCCGTACGCCTTCCGCAGGCCGTCGGCCTTCACGACGATGTCGCCGAGCCGCGGCCCGGGCGGGATGCTGATCTCGAGATCGCGCTCGCGCTCATCCGGGTTCTCCGCGAGGAGCTTCTCGTATGACTGGATGCGAGCCTTGCTCTTCGCGTGACGGGCCCGCGGCGACAGCGCGACCCATTCGGCCTCGCGGGCGAGGGTCCGCTGCCGGGCGCTCTCCTGCTTCTCCTCGTCGGCGAGCCGCTTGCGCTTCTGCCCGAGCCACGAGCTGTAATTGCCCTCCCACGGGATGCCCTGCCCGCGGTCGAGCTCGAGGATCCAGCCAGCGACGTTGTCGAGGAAGTAGCGGTCGTGCGTGACGGCGACGACGGTCCCCGGGTAGTCCTTGAGGAACCGCTCGAGCCACGCGACGGACTCGGCGTCGAGGTGGTTCGTCGGCTCATCGAGCAGGAGCAGGTCCGGTTTCGAGAGCAGAAGCCGGCAGAGCGCCACGCGCCGGCGCTCGCCGCCGGACAGCGTGCTGACGTCCTGGTCGCCGGGCGGCAGGCGCAGCGAGTCCATCGCGAAATCGATCGTGGAGTCGAGGTCCCAGAGGCCCTTGGCCTCGATCTCATCCTGGGTCTTCTGGAAATCCTCGCCGAGCTTCTCCATCTCCGCGGGGCTCAGGTCTTCGGCGAACTTCGCGGAGAGGTCGTTGAACCGTTGGAGGACCGCCTTCTCTTTCGCGACGCCCTCTTCGACGTTCCCGCGCACATCCTTGGCCGGGTTCAGCTGCGGCTCCTGCGCGAGGAACCCGACACTGTGGCCCTCGGTCAGGCGCGCGTCGCCCAGGTACTCCTTGTCGAGGCCGGCCATGATCCGGAGGAGCGTGCTCTTCCCTGCGCCGTTCGCGCCGAGCACGCCGATCTTGGCGCCCGGGTAGAACGCCAGGTAGATCCCCTTCAGGATCTCGCGCTGGGTCCCGGGCGCGATCTTCTTGAGATCGCGCATGGTGAAGATGAACTGGGGCGGCATGTGGGCCCTAACCGTAATTCATTAGGCTGCGCGCAGTTCGACCTGGGGAGGACCGCGTGAACGACTTCCGGCTCGCGAAGGACGTGCGCCCCGCGCGCTACGCGTTGCGATTCGACCTGGACCTCGAGGCGTGGACCTGCGCGGCAAAGGGCACCATCAGCCTGACGCTCGCTCGTCCAGCGCGCGAGATCACCCTCCACAGCGTCGACCTCGACATCAAGACCGGCGGCGACATCAGCGGCGTCGCGTATGACGAGGAGTCGCAGACGGCGACCCTGAAGCTCGCGAGGGAGCTTCCTGCCGGATCGCACGATCTGGCACTGGAGTGGACCGGGGCGATCGCGGAGAAGCTTCGCGGGCTCTACCGGTCGACCCGGCCGGGCGAGCGATACGCCGCGACGCAGTTCGAGGCCGCGGATGCCCGCCGGGCCTTCCCCTGCTTCGACGAGCCGGAGTTCAAGGCTCGATTCACCGTCGAGCTGATCCACGACGCGAGCCTCGCCGCGATCTCGAATATGCCCATCGAGCGCACCGAGAAGCTCGCGGGCGGCCGCCAGCGCACGAGGTTCCGCGAGACCCCGGTCATGTCGTCGTACCTGGTCGCCTTCACGGTCGGGCCGTATGAGTCGACCCCGGTCGCCAGCACGAAGACCGGCACCGAGTGCCGCGTCTGGCTGCCGAAGGGCACGGCGGACCAGGCGATCTTCGCCCGCGATGCGCACGTGAGGTCGGTCGAGTGGCTCGAGCGGTACACGAGCCTCCCCTACCCCTTCGCGCCGAAGGTCGACGCGATCGGCATCCCGGACTTCGAGGCCGGCGCGATGGAGAACCCGGGCGCGATCACGTACCGCACGACGCTGCTGGCCGCCGACCAGAAGACGGCGTCCACCGCCACGTTCAAGGCGGTGTTCAGCGTCGCGGCGCACGAGCTCACCCACATGTGGTGGGGCGACCTCGTCACGATGGCCTGGTGGAACGACCTCTGGCTGAACGAGTCGTTCGCGAGCTTCGTCGGCGAGAAGTGCACGGCCGAGGTGAACCCGGACTGGGCGTACGCCCGCGACGTGGTCGCGCAGAACACGCCGGCGTTCAATCTCGACGCCCTGCTGTCCACGCACCCGATCTCGATGGAAGCCAAGAACGTCGACGAGGCGAACGAGCGGTTCGACGCGGTCACCTATCTCAAGGGCCAGGGCGTGCTGCGGATGATCGAGAGCTACCTCGGCGAGGACGACTTCCGCTCCGGCGTCCGTATCTACCTCGACCGCCACAAATGGGCGAACGCGACCGCGGGCGACTTCTGGCGCGCGCTCGACGAGGCCTCCGGCCGCGATGTCACCGGCCTGGCGACGGCCTGGATCACCGAGCCCGGGCATCCGCTCGTGAGCTGCGCGGTCCGCGAGAGCGCGACCGGCCTGTCGGTCTCGCTCACCCAGACACGCTTCTTCGCCGACCCGAGCGCCAAAGCGACGAGCCAGGTCTGGCCCGTCCCGCTCGTGTTCCGGTACGGCACGCGCGACGGCGCTGCCAAGGAGCTGCGCTACCTGCTCGACAAGCCATCCGGCTCGGTCGAGCTGCCCGGCGCGTCCTGGTACTTCCCGAACGCGGCCGGGGTCGGCTTCTACCGCTACGCCTTCGACGACCGGTCGATCGCGCTGCTCGCGAGCAGGATGTCCACGCTCACGCCCGAGGAGCGGCTGTCGCTGCTCGACGACCAATGGGCCCTCGCCCGCGCGAACAAGGCCACGGTCGGTCAGGTGCTCGACGTCGTCGCCGCACTCAAGGGCGAGGACGACCTGTACGTGCTGCGCGCCCTGGGCGACATCCTCGGCTGGCTGAACCACAACGTCGTGACGGGCGCCACGGAGCGCCCGTTCCGCGAGCTCGTCGACGCGACCTACCGCCCGCAGCTCGAGAAGCTCGGCTGGGAGAACCGCGAGGACGACACGTCAGACGAGCGCGAGAAGCGCCAGCTGGTCATCGGCGCACTCGGCCAGTGGGCCGCCGCGGCCGACGTGCGTGCGGAGGCCCGCCGCCGCATCGTGGCGCACCTCGACGGCACCGCGCGTCTCCAGCCGGACGTGGCCGGCCCGATCGCGGGGGCCGCCGCGAGCGAGGGCGACGGCGCGCTGTACGACCGCTACGTCGCGCGGATGAAGGAGGCGGAGAAGACCGACCCGCAGGAAGAGAGCCGCTTCCGCGGCGCGCTCACCGAGTTCCGCGATCCCAAGATCGTGGAGCGCCTCGCGGCCTCGATCTTCACCGATCTGATCCGCGACCAGGACCGCGCGATCCTGCTGCTGCGCATGCACGGTCTCGCTCATGCCCGCGATGTCGCGTTCCGCACCCTGCGGGCGGCCTGGGACGAGTACATCACCAAGATGGATCCAGGTGGCAAGCAACGCTGCGCGAACGCGCCCGGCCAGCTGACGCCACGGAACCTCGTGGACGAGGCATCCGCGTTCCTGAAGGAGAAGCAGACCCCGGACCTCAAGGAGACCGTGGCGCAGGCCGTCGAGCGCATGCGGATCGGAGCGGCGAACGCCGAGCGGATGGCCGGAGAGCTCGACGATGCGCTCGGGAGGATCGCGCAGCCCGCGCGGTGACGAGCCTCTGGCTCGACGGCGCGCCGATCACGCGGCGCCCGTCCCTGGATCGTGACCTCACCGTCGACGCGGCGATCGTCGGGGGCGGCATCGCGGGTATCGCGACCGCGTACGCGCTGGCCCGCGAGGGCGCGACCGTCGTCGTCCTCGAGCGCGGGGAGCTCGCTGACGGCGCGAGCGGCCGGAATGCGGGCTTCGTCCTCGGCGGCGTCGCCGAGAACTACGTCGCGGCCTGCCGCGCGTTCGGCGCCGCACGCGCGACACGCGTGTTCCGGTTCACCTTCGCGAACCGCGCCCTGCTCCGCTCGGCGATCCGCTCGAACGCGATCGCATGCGAGTCGAACTGGAACGGCTCGGATCAGGTCGCCGGCGATGACGACGAGTGGCACGAGATCGCCGAGAGCGCGCGCCACCTCGCGAGTCACGGCGTGCGAGTCCGGTTGGAGCCCGCACAGCGGAAGGCCGTGTACGACGAGGACGGCGAGATCCATCCAGTGCGCTTCGTGCGCGGCCTCGCCGACGTCGCGGAAACCCAGGGCGCGCGCATCCACACCGGGACGACCGTCGTGTCCTGCGCGCGAGGCGAGATCCGGACGCCGAGCGCCGTCGTGCGCGCGGGCGCGGTCATCCTCTGCACGAACGCCTATACGCACCGCCTCGCCGACACGCGCGTGCGGCCGGTGCGAGGTCAGATCTGCGCCACGGCGCCGGTCGCCCAGCGAGTGTTCCCGCGACCGGCGTACGCGGACCGCGGCTATCGCTACTGGCGGCAGCTTCCTGCAGGCAACGTCCTGGTCGGCGGCTGGCGCGACACCGCCGTCGACGAAGAGGTCGGCGAGGATGACGGCACGAGCGAGCGGATCCAGGGACAGCTCGATGGGTTCCTGCGCGAGCACGGGATCGACGCGCCGGTCACGCATCGTTGGGGCGGGACGATGGGCTTCTCGCACGACGGCCTGCCGTACATCGGCAAGGCCACGGATGGGATCTATCGCTGCGGCGGCTTCACCGGCCACGGCCAGGGGTACGCGATGGCCGCGGGCGAGCTGATCGGTGCGCTCGTGCGCACCGGGTCGCACCCCGACGCGGACCTGTTCGATCCGGATCGGGCCTAGTGGCTACCCGCCGATGAACGACATCTCGATCTTGTGCAGGCCGGCGGTCTCGCTGGAGCGCTGCTCCGAGTAGCGGTCCGCGCGCTCGACCCAGGTCGCCTCGATGGCCGCACGGATGTCCGCGTCCGACGCGCCCGCGCGTAGCGGCCCGCGCAGGTCGCGGCCGGTGGTCGCGAACAGGCACGTGTACAGGCCGCCGTCGGCCGAGAGTCGGGCGCGCGTGCAGTCGGCGCAGAACGGCTGCGTGACCGAGGCGATGACCCCGATCTCGCCGGAGCCGTCGGCGTACCGCCAGCGCTCGGCGACCTCGCCGGTGTAGTTCGCCTCGATCGGCAGCAGCGGAAGCTCGGCGTCGATCGTGCGCACGATCTCGCGCGCCGACACGACATCCTCGAGCCGCCAGCCGTTGGTGTGGCCGACGTCCATGTATTCGATGAACCGGAGAATGTGGCCCTTCTCGCGGAAGTAGCGGGCCATCGGCAGGATGCTGCCCTCGTTCAGCCCGCGCCGGACGACCATGTTGATCTTCACCGGCTCGAGCCCGGCCGCGACGGCGGCATCGATGCCCGCGAGCACCCGAGCGACCGGGAATTCGACGTCGTTCATGCACTTGAACACCTCGTCGTCGAGCGAGTCGAGGCTGACCGTGACGCGCTTCAGCCCGGCGGCGGCCAGCGCCGGCGCCTGCTCCGTCAAGAGGGACCCATTCGTGGTGAGGGTCAGGTCGATGTCGGGGATCTGCGCGAGCATCCCGACCAGCACGTCGAGCCCGCGGCGCATGAGCGGCTCGCCGCCGGTCAGCCGGATCTTCTTTGTACCGATGCTCGCGAAGACCGCGGCGAGGCGCGCGAGCTCCTCGAACGTGAGCAGCTGATCCTTCTGGAGGAACTGGTAGCCCTTGCCGTAGATCTCCTTTGGCATGCAGTAGACGCACCGGAAGTTGCAACGGTCGGTGACCGAGATCCGGAGGTCGTGGAGCGGCCGGGAGAGCGTGTCGAGCAGGGGCATCAGGTGAAAAGTATGGGGCCTCGGCATCGAACTGCCGAGGCCCCATCCAGACGCGAGATCGGTCGACTGCTACTTCGCCGGAAGGCGAAGCAAGCTCCGCTTACTTGAGCTTGCCGAGATCGAAGACCCAGGCGCCGAGGCCGTGGGTCGCGGCGTAGAGAACGCGGGAGCCGGGAACGATCGTGAGGCCGGCGACCTCGACCACCGGCATGCCGCCGGTCGTGGTCCAGAGTGTCGCGCCGAACGCGAGACGCATGACCCCGAAGTCCGACGCCGCGTAGAGGTCGCCGGTCGGGTCATCTCGGACGACCGCCGTGATCGGCAGGTCCTGGAGGCTCGAGCTCTTGTCCGCCCACGTCGCGGTGGTCAGGCCGGTGCGGAGGACCTCGAAGACGTGGCCGGGCTGGGTCGGGTTGTTGATGTTGTAGCCGTTGTACGAGATCCACGCGCGGTTCGGGTTCGCCGGATCGACGTAGATGCTCGAGATCGCGCGGGTCGGAGAGTTGGCCGCCAGCGTGTCGAGCCGGTACCAGTGGACCGACGCGGCCGCTGCATTCGCGTTGTCGGTCACGAAGACGCGACCGGTCGAGGTCGCGGCCCACATGGTGCCGGTGTTCTGG
Source organism: Candidatus Limnocylindria bacterium (assembly GCA_036569845.1). Lineage (GTDB taxonomy): Bacteria > Chloroflexota > Limnocylindria > P2-11E > P2-11E > UBA4735. The sequence goes on from DATCPY010000025.1 coordinate 8,976, forward strand.
GGGGTACGCGCGATCCATGCGACCGCGCCGCCAGCTCGGGTGCCCCACGCGGTCGAGTTCAGCCGCGTGGACGGGGCACCGTCGCCGATGATGACGAAGTCACCGCAATCTGGCTGGCCGGCGTACGTGGTGAACTCGGGGCAGTTGGCCTCGAGGTAGTCCCGGTCGCCGCCCCAGTCCTGGGTGCGCCAGACCGAGAACGAGCCCTGGAAGATCGAGCCCGCCGCCGCAGGGTTCGGGTCGGCGATGATCGGCGGGTAGAAGAATGCGCCTTCCGGGCTATCGAAGATCGGCGCGGAGATGATCACCCACTTCGTCGGGTCACCATCGCGGAAGTTCGCGTCGTTCGCCTGTCCGGTGAACGTGTTGAAGCGAAGCTTGTCATCGGCGGCGTTGAAGCCGGACTGGCCGCCGTCGCCATAGATGATCTGCGGCCAGATCTCGCCGGAGCCGTTGTACTGGAAC
>DATCPY010000026.1:0-8982 GCA_036569845.1 Candidatus Limnocylindria bacterium
TCGCATCCTCGGAGACCGCGAACTCGCGCTCGATGCGGCGAACCAGACGTTCATGAAGGCCTATCGGTCCATCGGCTCGTATGACCCGAGCCGGCCCATTCGTCATTGGCTGCTCCGGATCGCCGTCAACGAGGCGATCACCATCGGCCGGGCCCGCAGCCGCGAGCGCGCGAGGCAGGCGCCCGAGGTCGCTGCCGCCAATGTGCCGGCCCGCGGCGTGACACCCGAGGTCGCGGCGCTCGACCGCGAGTCGCGCGACGGGATCCGGGCGGCGGTGGCGGCGCTGCCAGAGCTCTATCGCGAGGTCGTGGTGCTTCGGTACTTCAACGAGCTGTCGCTCGACGAGGTCGCCGCCGTGCTCGGACGGTCGTCATCGACCGTCGGCGTGCAGCTCCTTCGGGCCCGGCAGCTCCTGCGTAAGGCGCTCGAGGCGCGGAGCGTATGAGGGACATGGACGAGCTCGATGCGCTCAACGAAGGCACTCTCAGCCGCGCCTTGCGGCTCGAGCCCGACGAGCAGATCGGGCGCCTCGACGCCACCGCTATCGCCGCCGCGGCCGAGCACCGGACCCTGCTCGAGCGGCTCCTGCGGGTCACGCGAGGGATCGCGCTCGTCGGCGTGAGCCTCGGGATCGAGTCGGCGGTCGCGCTGGCCGCGTTCAACGTCCTTGCGAACGTCGATCTGAGCGAGCCATTCGGGTTGGCGTTGTCGATCCTGGCGCTGGCGGCCGAGCGGCTCGTGCCTCTCGCCGCGCTCGCGACGGATCCGGCGATCCTCACCGCGACCCTCGCAGCCGTCGTCCTCGCGACCGTCTATGAGCGCAGCATCGGAAGGGAGTCGATCAGTGTCCGGGCGTCTTGAACGAAGCCGCAGCAACCGGGTCATCAGTGGGGTGTGCGGGGGGATCGGCGAGTACCTCGACATCGATGCCACCTTCGTCCGCGTCGTCATGGTCATCCTCGGGTTCGGCGGGGTCGGGATCCTGCTCTACATCCTGCTGCTGATCCTCATGCCACAGCCCGGCGCGTCGGTGCCGTTCGTGCGTCCGGCGACGGATGCAACGACGCCGGTCGACCCCAGCGTTCCGGTGGCTCCGATCGTCGTTGACCCAGCCGCCGCCGAGCGACGCCGCAATGCCGTCGGGATCCTGCTCGTCGCGGTCGGCGCGATCTTCATGCTCGGCAATCTGGGCTTCTTCCGCGGCCTCGATTGGAAATACATCTGGCCGCTGATCATCATCGCGCTCGGCGTCTATCTGATCTCGCAGCGGGCACGGCGATGAGCAGTTCGACACCACCGGCTGGCCCGCGCTGGCGCCCGTATCGCAGCATGTTCTGGCCACTCGTCCTCATCGGAGTCGGGCTCATGTTCCTGCTCGGGAACTACGGCCTCATCCAGCCGGTTTCCTTCCTGTCCCTCCTTGCCCTGTGGCCGGTGCTCCTGATCCTGCTCGGCCTCGACATCGCGTTCGCGCGGCGCTGGCCGCTCGAGACGCTTGCGTCGGAGGTGGTCATCATCGGCCTCGCGCTCCTGCTCGCCGCGACGATGCCGAACGCGCTCAGCCTTGCCACGTTCACTTTCGGCGGGACGAGCAATTGCAAAGACCCGCAGTCGTCCGTCTCGGCCGGCCGTGGCTCGCTCCAGAGCTATGGGCTCGTCGTCAACGGCGGCGCAGCGCGGTACCACCTGAGCGGCGGCGCGTCGGCCGCCGTCGAGGCGACCGCCGACCCCGACGGACTCTGCCTCACGGTCCGCGACTCGGGCGCATCGCGCGGCGACATCCGGCTCACCCAGGGCGGCACGCGCATCGGCGGGAGCAACGACATCAACGTGAAGCTCGCGAGCGATCTCCCGGTCTCGCTGACGGTCAACGCGGGCGCGGGCGAGTTCGACCTCGACCTGCACGACGTGAAGGTCACCGACGTCCGCATGAACATCGGCGCCTCGAGCACCACGCTCGTCTTGCCGCACCCGACCGGCGATGTGAGCGTCCGAGTGGACGGCGGGGCGTCCAGCCTGGTCGTCGAGATCCCGTCCGACGTCGAAGCTCGCGTGACCATCACCGGAGGCCTCGTCTCATCGAGCACCACGAATCCGCGGACGACGAAGAGCGGCAGCGCCATCGAGACCACCGGCTACGCGGCGGCGAAGGATCGGGTCACGGTCACGGTGACCGGTGGGGCGACCTCGGTCGCGGTCCGGTAGGCCAGCGCGGCCCGGGCTCAGTCCCGGCCGCGCCATCCGTCCCGCCGCAGCCGGCGGGCGAAGATCTTGTGCTGGCGCTTCTCATCGGACACCAGACGCGCGTCGCGCTTCTTCGCGATGAACAGCTCTTCGCGTTCGAGCTTGCGATAGCCGGCGAAGCGTTCGCCGTCGAGCCGTCCGCTCTCCAGCGCGGCGCGGATCGCGCAGCCGGGCTCCGCCTCGTGCCCGCAGTCGGCGAACCGGCACTCGCCCGCGATGCTCAGGACGTCCGCGAACACCGCCGAGATCCCGGCGTCCGCATCCCAGAGCTGCAGCTCGCGCATGCCGGGGGTGTCAATGACGAGGCCGCGTCCGTCCACGAGCACGAGCTCGCGCTGGGTGGTGGTGTGGCGTCCGCGGCCGTCCTCGCGCACCGCCGCCGTCGCGCGTTCGGTCCCGGTGAGGACGTTGAGGAGCGTGGTCTTGCCCACACCCGACGGTCCGAGGAACACCGTCGTCCGGCCCGGCTGGCAATACGTGTCCAGGACCTCGAGCCCCTGCCCGGTGCGCGCGCTCACGCCGTGCACCGGCGTACCGGGCACGACCTCGCGGACGGCCGCGAGGGTCGCGTCGAGGTCTGGACACAGATCGGACTTGCTGAGGAGGAGCACAGGCAGAGCGCCGCTCTCGTAGGCAACGGTGACGTACCGCTCGATCCGGCGCGGGTTCGGCTCGGTGTCGAGGGCCGCGACGACGAACACGACGTCGACGTTCGCGGCCGCGACCTGCTCTTCGATCAGGCTGAGGTTCGTCTTTCGCGAGAACGCGGTGCGCCGGGGCAGCAGCGCGTGGATCACCCCGTCGCTCTGCAGCACCCAGTCGCCGACAACGGGAAAGTCGGCCGGCGCGTGGGTCTCGTGACGGAACCGGCCGGACACGACCGCTGTCTGCTCGCCGCTCTCGGTGAAGAGCACGTAGCCGCCGCGGTGCTGCGTCGCGATGCGCGCGGGTTCGAGGTGATCGAGTGCGAGGGTCGAGCGGACGGCCTCCCATGCGGGGTCCCATCCGAGGTCGGCAAGGCGAGGATGCATCGCGCCTCCTTCAAAGTCGTCGCGGACCATCCGGTCGCGACGCCGAAGGACGAAGGTCAGGAGGCGGCGCGGCCGGAGGTGCGGGTCGTCGTTGCGGCAAGCTCGGTCATCGATCGCACCTCCAGGTGTCGTCGCGCAGTCGCGCGCACGCGCAACGATAGCATCGAGGTCGAGTGAAGGGCCTCGTCCGACTCGTCGCGGCAATTGCGATCGTCTTCGCGATGTCGGCGCCGGCCGCGGCCGCCGACACCGGCTGGACGATCGACGCGTTCCACGTCGACATCGCGATCCAGGCGGACGGCTCGCTGCTGATCGCCGAGGCGATCGACGTCGACTTCGACGGCCTGCAGAAGCACGGCATCTTCCGCGATATCCCGACGCGCTATCGCTACGACGACACCCACGACCGGCTGTACCGCGTGACGGTGCAGAGCGTCACCGACGCCTCGGGACGTCCCCTGACCTATCAGGTGAGCTCGGGCGACACGGTCACCGAGCTCAAGATCGGCGACCCCAACCGCACGGTGAGCGGCAAGCAGACGTACCGGATCCGCTACACGGTCGCCGGCGCGCTGAACGCCTTCGGCGATCACGACGAGCTGTACTGGAATGTGAACGGCGACCAGTGGGGCGTGCCGGCGGCGATCATCGCCGCCAGAGTGACCGCGCCGGCCGGCTCGGTCCAAAAAGTCACCTGCTTCCAGGGCCCGACGGGATCCACGGCGCCGTGTGCCTCCACGAATACCACGGACCATGCGGACTTCACGGCGACGCGATCGCTCGCGCCGGGAGAGCAGCTGACGATCGTGACGGCGCTCAAGCCGGGCGCCGTCGCCGTCGCGACACCGGCGCTGGTGACCCGGCCCCGCGGCTTCGCCGACTACTTCTCGACATCCCCTCTCGCGCTGGCGATCGCCGCCGCGGTCCTGGTCGGCGGGTTGTGGCTCGTCTGGTGGCTGTGGTGGACGCGCGGCCGCGACCGCGGTCCCGCGCGCGGCGCGATCGTCGCGGAGTACGAGCCGCCCGCGAAGCTGCGCCCCGCGCAGCTCGGCGTCCTCGTCGACCAGTCCGCCGATCCGCGCGATCTGGTCGCGACCATCGTCGACCTCGCTGTCCGCGGCTACCTCACCATCACCGAGCACCCGAAGGCGGGCTTGTTCGGGCATACCGATTGGACCCTCGACAAGAAGAAGCCGGGCGACGATCTGCTCGCGTACGAGCAGCAACTGTTCAATGGGTTCTTCGCGGCTGGGGACAGCGTCCTGCTCTCGAGCCTGAAAGGTACGTTCGCGCCGATCCTCAAGCGCGCCGAGGATCTGCTGTACGACGACGCGAACGTCGTGCGCGGCTGGTTCGTCGCCGATCCCCCCAAGATCCGGACGATGTACGCCGGTCTCGGTTGCCTCACCTCGATCGCGGGCATCGGCCTGGTCTGGCTCCTCGGCCAGTCGCTCGGCTGGGGGCTCGCGGGCGTGGCGCTGGTGCCGGTCGGTCTCGCGCTGCTGGTGATGAACCGCGCGATGCCCGCGCGGACCGAGAAGGGAGCCGCCCTCCTCACGCAGACCCTCGGCTTCAAGCGCTATATGGAGACGGCCGAGACCGATCGGGCGAAATTCGCCGAGCAGGAAGGCCTGTTCACGGCGTACCTGCCGTACGCGGTCATGTTCGGGAGCGTCGAGAGGTGGATGCGGGCCTTCGCGGGCCTGGACACGGCGCGAGCGGTGTCGAGCTTCTACGTCGGGCCGGGTCCATTCAACGCCCTGGCGTTCGCCAACTCCTTCAGCAGCTTCTCGGGCACGGTCGCCTCCACGGTCGTTGCCACGCCGGCTGGCAGTGGCGGAAGTGGGTTCTCGGGCGGCGGCTTCTCCGGCGGCGGCGGTGGTGGCGGGGGAGGCGGCAGCTGGTGAGCGGGCCGGATCCCGCCGCACTCGCGGAGCGCGTCAACGCGTTGATGACCACCTTCGTTGTGCCCGGCGTCGCGATCGGTGTCCTGGACGCAGATGGCGAGCGGACCTGGGGCTTCGGCGTGACGAACGTCGACCATCCGCTCCCGGTCGACGCGGACACCGTCTTCGAGATCGCATCCGTCACCAAGACGATGACCGCGACCGTTGCGGCCCGGCTCGCGGCCGACGGCAGGCTCGATCTCGATGCGCCGGTCCGCCGCTACCTGCCCGAGTTCCGCGTCGCCGACCCGACGGTGAGCGCGACGGTCACCGTGCGCGATCTCTTCACCCATACCGCGGGCTGGTTCGGCGAGCACTTGGTGGCGACCGGTCGGGGAGACGATGCGATCGCCAAAGGCGTCGCGGCGATGGCGGCGATCGAGCAGGTCGCGCCGGTGGGCGTCTTCTCGTACAACAACGTCTCGCTCATCGTTGCCGGCCGGGTCATCGAGGTCGTGACCGGCCAGACGTACCGCGACGCCATGCGGACGCTCCTGTTCGAGCCGCTCGGGATGGAGCGGTCCGCGTTCGACGCGGCGGATGTGCTGTACGAGCGCGTCGCCGCGGGGCACACCGTGCGCGACGGCGCGGCCGTCCGGGTGCGCGCCCGGCTGAGCGAGAGCACCAACGGCGATCCGGTGGGCGGCGTGCGATCGACGGTCCGCGATCTGCTGCGGTACGCGCACTTCCATCTCGGCGACGGGACCGCGGCGAATGGGACGCGGCTGCTTCCACCGGCGGCGCTCGCGGCGATGCGCGAGCCGCGTGTCCGCACGGGCCCGGCCGGCCACGTCGGCCTGTCCTGGTTCCTGGACGAGCGCGGCGGCACGCAGGTCGCATCGCACGGCGGCGCGACCGTGGCGCACATGAGCCAGCTCGGCCTCGTGCCCGATCGTGGCGCCGCGTTCGTGATCTTGACCAACGGCGCGAACGGCGTACGGCTGTGCGCCGAGCTTCAGGAGTGGCTGTTGACGTCGTGGCTCGGGCTCCCGTCTCCCGCCCGCCCGGCCGTGCTCGAACAGCAGCCCGACCTGGCTCCCTACGCCGGCGCGTACTGGGCGCCGTTGTCGGACATCGACCTCACCGTCGAAGACGGCGGGCTCGTCATGCGTCTGGGCTGGAAGGGGTCGGTCTCGGAACGGCCGACGCCGCCGCCGCTGAAGCTCGCGTTCACCGGCCCGGACACGGTCTCGGGCGTGGGGCCCTCGGATCCGCGACCGCTGGGCGATTTCCTGCGGGCGCCGGATGGAGCGGTCGCGTATTTCCGGTGGGGAGGCCGCGCCCGCCGCAAGGTCGGCTAAGCCGTCACCGAGCGCGCACCATTCCGCGCCGCGCCCGCAACTCTGCGGTCGGCGTCCGGTGACTACAGTCGTGCGGCCGAGCCCGGCTGCGCCGGCCTCGGCCGAACCCCATTCAAGAGAGGGAGACTCCGATGAGCGTGTATCGCGCTGAGTACATCTGGATCGACGGGTCGAAGCCGACCCCGAAGCTCCGGTCGAAGGCGAAGGTCGTGCCCATCGGCGAAGCGCCGCCGATCTGGGGCTTCGACGGATCGAGCACGAACCAGGCACCGGGGAAGAACTCCGACTGTGTGCTCAAGCCGGTGTTCGTGTGCCCGGACCCGGTCCGCGGCGGCGAGAACAAGCTCGTGATGACCGAGGTCCTCCTCCCGGACATGACCCCGCACCCGACGAACACGCGCGCGGCGAACGCCGCGATGGCGAAGAAGTACGCCAGCGACGACACGTGGTTCGGGATCGAGCAGGAGTACACGTTCTTCGACGGTTCGCGGCCCCTCGGCTTCCCCGAGAACGGATTTCCGCCGCCGCAGGGCGGCTACTACTGCGGCGTGGGCGCTGACGAGGTCTTCGGCCGTGAGGTCGTCGAGGCGCATCTCGACGCGTGCGTGCGCGCGGGCCTGAAGATCGCCGGCATCAACGGCGAGGTCATGCCGGGCCAGTGGGAGTTCCAGATCGGCGCGATCCCCGCTCCGGAGATCGGGGACCAGATGTGGATCGCGCGCTGGCTGTTGTACCGCGTGGCCGAGGACTTCGGCATCAGCGCCACGCTCTACCCGAAGCCGGTGCGTGGCGACTGGAACGGCGCGGGCGCGCACACGAACTTCTCCACGAAGCTGATGCGCTCGAACTACGAGGCCTGCGTGGCCGCGGCCGAGGCGCTCGCGACACGGCACGACCTGCACATCCAGAACTACGGGTACGCGATCGAGGAGCGGCTCACCGGGCTCCACGAGACCGCGTCCTACAAGGAGTTCAGCTACGGCGTGTCGGACCGCGGCGCGTCCGTCCGGATCCCGTGGCAGGTCGCGCGCGATAAGAAGGGGTACATCGAGGACCGCCGGCCGAACGCGAACTGCGATCCGTACGTCGTGACGCGGCTGATCATCGAGACCGTCTGCGGCGCGGCCGAGAAGCGCCGGCCGCGGCTGCTGAAGGCCGCCGCGAAGCGACCGGCCAAGACGAAGGCGAGGGCCAAGAAGACCGCGGCGTAGGCCTCCGCCGGTCCGATGCGCATTCTTGGGATCTTCGCCCATCCAGACGACGAGGTGTTCGTCATGGGTGGAACGTTGGCGAAGTACGCCGCGCAGGGCGCCGAGGCGATGGTCCTTTCAGCCACGCGTGGTCAGGCAGGTCAGATCCGCGACGCGAGCGCTGCCACCCGTCACACCCTTGGCGCGACCCGCGAACGCGAGCTCGGACGGGCCTGCGAGATCCTCGGTGTGCGGCGCGCCGTCTGCGGCGATTTCATGGACGGCGGGCTCAAGGGCGCCGACTTCGATGCGCTCATCCGTCTGGCCGCGGACGCCATCCGCGAGTTCAGGCCCGACGTCGTCATCACGTTCGGCGAGGATGGCGCGTACGGCCATCCGGATCACGTCACCATCAGCGCAGCCACGACCGCCGCGTTCGAGCTCGCGGCGGGCGGCGAGGCGCGCCTCTATCACAGCCACTTCGCGCGTAGCCGGCTCCTCATGCTCGACCGGCTCGCGCGATGGCTCGTGTCGCTCGAGGCTCGCTTCCGTGGGGGGCCGGAGTTCGTGCGATCGCTGTCGCTGTTCGCGGAGGAGTCGACGACGCTGCGCTACGCCGGCGACTTCATCGAGGTCCGGTGGTTCCCCGCCGGCACCTACATCGTCGAGCAGGGCGAGGTCGGGACGAGCCTGTTCCTCATCGTGTCAGGCACGGCGCGCGTTGCCGAGGAGCCCACGCCGGGCGCGCTCCGCACGCTGCGGCAGATCGGTCCGGGCGAGTTCTTCGGCGAGCTCGCGCTCGTGTACGAGCAGCCGCGCTCGGCGCATGTGATCGCGGTCGACGCGGTGACCTGTCTGGTGTTCTCGCCCGCGGCGCCGACCCTGTTCGCGGGACGCGGTCCAGGCGGGTCGGCGGCCGATCCGCCAGGCGCGGAACGCACCGACTGGCCGGGAGAGCAGCCGACGGCCGCCATCGATGTGTCCGCCTACGTGGACCAGAAGATCCGCGCCATCGCCGCGCACCGGACCCAGTTCCCGATCGAGCCCGAGCTCTTCCCGATGCCGATGCTCCAAGAGATGCTCGGCCGCGAATACTTCGTGCGCGTGCGGCCACCTCGGCAGGTCGAACCGGAGCTCTAGCCGATGACCGATCGAGGGGCGACCACGATGGTTCTGATTGCGCTGGTGGCTGACACCGGCCAGAACTTGATCCTCACACCGAAGACCCTAAGCCGGGCAATGACTACCTGAGCGTTACCCGGCCGCGAAG
>DATCPY010000027.1:0-7413 GCA_036569845.1 Candidatus Limnocylindria bacterium
GAGCCACTGGGCGAGCGCCGGCTCGGCCTCCTGCAGCGTGCCGTCGGGGAATGACCGGTCGAACGAGCCGATGGCCCGCTTCGCGGCGACGTCGACGAGGGTGACCTCGAGCCGCCGTTCGGCGCCGCCGAGCACCCCGACGAGGGCATGGGTCGTCCCGAGCGACGCGCCGTACTGCGCCGCGAGGGCCGCGTCGGGGGTCGAGCCGAACACCACGTAGCCGGCCGCGGACGCGTCCTCGGGCAGCGCCACGAGGAACACCGGCTTGAGCTCCACGTCGGGGTGGTCCGCGAACCGGTCCACGAGGCGGCGGGCGATCTGCCTCCCCCACACACCCGCTCGCGGATCACCGGAGCGCGCCCCGAACGGTACGACGGCGACGGATCGCGGGGTCACGCTAGTCCCAGGTGATACGCGCGTACTTGCGCTTGCCGTACTGGATGACCGGTGTGCCGGTGAACGCAAGCTCTGTCGCGAGATCCGCGACCGCATTGTCGATCTTCACGCCGCGCTGCTCGACGAGCCGGCGCGCCTCGCCTTTGCTCTTCACGAGGGACGCGCGGACGAGCAGCTCAACGACGTTGAGCGTCGTCGCGCCGTCCTTCGGCACGTGCACGTCCGGGATGTCGGCAGGCGTCTCGCCGCCGCGGAACTGCTTCCCGAATGCGGCCGCGGCCTCGTCGGCCGCCGCCGCGGAATGCAGCTCGGTCACGATCTGGCGAGCGAGCCGCTCCTTCGCCTCGCGCGGGTGAACGTCGCCCTTCGCGAGACCGTCGAGGAGCGCCCGGACCTCCTCCATTGGCATCTCGGTCGCCCACTCGAAGTAATGCGGCATGACCTCGTCTTTGAGCGCCATGACCTTGCCGAACATCTCGTTCGGGGTGTCGGTGAGCCAGATCGCGGTCGCCGGCTTCGACTTGCTCATTCGATCGCCGTCGAGCCCCTCGAGCAGGTGGGTCACGAAGATGTGCTGGGCGCGCTGTCCGACCATCTCCTGCAGCTCGCGGCCGGCCAGGAGGTTGAAGAGCTGGTCGGTGCCGCCGGCCTCGACATCAGCTTCGATCGCGACGGAGTCGTACGCCTGGAGGAGCGGGTAGAGCAGGTCCTTGATCGGGATGGGCGTCCCCGCCGCCTGCCGCTTGCGGAACTCCTCGCGGGCCATCATCTGCTGCACTGTGAAGCGCGAGCTGAGCTCGATCACGTCGCGCAGTCCGAACTTCCCGAACCACTCGCTCTGCAGGACGACGCGCGAGCGGTCCTTCGGCACGATGAGATGGAACTGATCGATGTAGGTGCGCGCGTTCGCCATGACTTCATCGTGCGAACGCATCGGGCGGCTCTCATCCTTGTCGGTCGGGTCGCCGATCTGCGTCGTCCAATCGCCGACGATGAGGATGATCTCGTGGCCCCACTCCGCGAGCTTGCGGAGCTTTCGTAGTGGAACGGAGTGGCCGATCGTGAGGTTCGGGTGCGTCGGGTCGAATCCTTGTTTGATACGAAGCGGACGCTCGCCCGCCGCGAGCAGCTTCCGGAGGTCCTCGCGAACGATGACCTCGGACATCCCGCGCGTCAGGAACTCATCGAGCTCGAGCTCGGTCGGTCGGATGGGCATGGATTCAGTCTAGGATTGAGCCATTCCTCGTTCGACGACACGCGATCACGCGTTCCGTCGCGGACCGTACCGGGACAGCAAGCCGAAGAAGAAGGGCCTGGGTCCCAAGGTCACGTTCCTGTCGCCGGTGCTGATCGCTCTCCTGATCACCTTTGTCGGCTTGCCGCTCGTCGGCGGGTTGGTGGCGTTCGCTTTCTTCACTCGTGACCTCCCGTCGGCCCAGGACATCGGGAAAGCGCCGCTCGCCCAGTCCACGAAGGTCTACGACCGGGACGGCAAGGAGCTCCTCTACCAGTTCGAGGAGGAGCGCCGCGACCTCGTCCAGTACAAGGACATCCCCCAGGTCCTCGTGGACGCGGTCGTCGCGTCCGAGGACCACAGCTTCTTCACCAATCCCGGCGTGGACGTGCTCGGCATCGTTCGCGCGGGGTTCGCCGACCTCACCCATCGCGATGTCGGTGCCGGCGGCGCGTCCACGATCACCCAGCAGCTCGTGAAGCTCCGCCTCGTCGGCAGTGAGAACACCATCACGCGCAAGATCCGTGAAGCGATCCTCGCCGTCGAGGTGACCCGGACCTACTCGAAGGAGCAGATCCTCGAGCTCTACTTCAACCAGATCTACTACGGGAACCAGGCCTACGGGATCAAGGCCGCGGCGCTGTCGTACTTCGGCAAGTCGGACCTCAAGACCCTCACCCTCCCCGAGGCCGCGCTGCTCGCCGGGCTCCCCCAGCTGCCATCGATCCTCGACCCCTCCAAGGCCGAGAACGCGCAGCGCGCGGCGGACCGGCGGGCATATGTCCTCGACCAGATGCAGAGCCTCGGCATGATCAGCCAAGCCGAAGAGGACGTCGCGAACGCCACACCGATCAAGACGGTTGGCGTCACCGTGGCGAAGATCGAGGCGCCGCACTTCGTCTTCCAGGTGCGCACGCAGCTCACCGCGATCCTCGGCGGCGACGAAGGCGCCGTCACGCGCGGTGGCTTCAAGGTCATCACGTCCCTCGACTGGCGCCTGCAGCAGGCGGCCGAGGCGCACGTGAAGGACCAGGTCGCGAAGTTGCGCGACGGGAGCAACGTGAATAACGCGGCGCTCGTGTCACTGGACACCCGTACGGGCGAGGTCCTCGCCTATGTCGGCTCCGTCGACTACAACAACCGCAGTGACCCGCGCGTCCAGGGCCAGTTCGACGACGCGGGCATCGGCGTCCGGCAGCCCGGGTCGTCATTCAAGGTCTACAACTACCTCACCGCCCTGAAGAAGGGCGCGACCGCCGCGACCGTGGTCGTGGACGCGCGCACCGACTTCGACGGCAAAGCCTCGCCCGCTGTCGCGAGCGCTCCGGGTGTGCACAGCCAGTGCGGCTACTGCCCAGAGAACGCTGATCTCCAGTACCACGGGCCGGTGACGATGCGACAGGCGATCCGCGAGTCCCGCAACATCCCTGCGATCAAGTTCCTTCAGCAGTACTCCGGCATCGAGGACACGATCCAGACCGCCCACGACCTCGGCATCACGACCGTCATCGATACGTCGAAGGTCGGCCTCTCCCTCACCCTCGGCGCGGCTGAGGTGAAGCTGATCGACATGGTGAACGCCTACGGCACCGTGGCGAACCTCGGTGTGCACGTCGACCCGACGTTCATCCTCCGGGTAGAGGATCCGCACGGAAAGGTCATCTGGGAGCACAAGGACTACCAGCAGAAGCGCGTCGTCGACGAGAACATCGCATACGTCATGGTCGACATCCTCAAGGACACGACGCAGCCGGATCGCGACTTCATCTTCGGCGGGTTCACGAACATCGGCCGCCCGGCCGGTCTGAAGACCGGCACCACCGACAACCTGAAGGACGTGTACGCGGTCGGCTTCACGCCGACGCTCGTGACGGGCGTGTGGATGGGCAACAACAACGGGGAGGTCATGGAGGGCATCTCATCCGCGATCGGGCCAGGTCTGTTGTGGCGCGACTACATGAAGGAGATCTTCGCGGACTTCCCGGCCACGGACTGGAAGCGCCCGGCGAACATCGTCGAGGCGAACGTCGTGAGCGCGCCCGGCGCCTTCGGCGGCTACGGCTCCGGCCTCCTGCCGTCGAGCCTCACGCCGTTCTCGACGAAGGAGATCTTCGTGAAGGGCACCGAGCCGCGCAAGGTGGACGACTGGTATACCGCCGGCTGCGCGGCTCCCGGTGGCGCGCAGCGGGTGGCGATGCAGGTGAAGGAGGTCGGCCCGGCCGCGTGGAAGCCATACACCGATCAGTGGATCAACGATGCCATCGCCGGCGCTCGCAGCTACGGCCGGTACACCTGGAACCTGTTCCCGCCGAGCGGGCAGTGTCCCAGCCCGAGCCCCACCGCATCGGCCGGCACGCCGTCACCCACCGCGCCGCGCCCGAGCGGCAGCGGACGGCCCACGCCGACGGTCCCGCCGATCTTCACGATCCCGCCGATCCTGACCCCGTCGCCGCGCCCGTCACCGACGCGGTAATGGCCATCGCGGCCATCGCGCTCATCCGCGACGACCACGGGCGCGTGCTCCTCGTGAAGCAGACCGGCGGGCCGTTCGCCGGTTCATGGCTGCTCCCAGGCGGCCGCGCGGCTGACGACGAGAGCGCGGTGCACGCCCTCGTACGCGAGGTCCGCGAGGAGACCGGCCTCACGATGACCGACGCGACGTACGTCTCGGGCTACCGCACGAGCGGCGATGGCTATGACCTCACGGTGCTGATGTACCGCGGCCCTGCCGAGGGCACGCTCGTGGCTGAGCGAGGGAGCGACGCGCGTTGGTTCGAGGTCGATGCGATCCCGGACCCCCACCCCGCCCTGCGACGGCAGCTGTTCGACGCGGGCGTCGGCCGTGACGACGATGGTGCGATCGGCGCCGCGCTTGCCGACGCGGGTATCGGCATGGAGCGGCTCCCCTAGTACGCTCGCGCGGTGAACGCGATCGAGCTGCATGACATCCACCGGACCTTCCGGACGACGACCGGCACGATCCGCCGCCATCGGAAGGACGTCGTCGCGCTCGATGGGTTGTCGCTCGCGGTGCCGGAGGGTGAGCTCTTCGGCCTCCTCGGGCCGAACGGCGCCGGGAAGACCTCCACGATCAAGATCCTCACGACGCTCCTGATCCCGACGTCGGGCACGGCGACCGTGCTCGGCCATGACGTCGTGCGCGAGGCCAAGCAGATCCGCAAGCGGATCGGGTTCGTGTTCGGCGGGGAACGCGGGCTCTACTACCGCCTGTCCGGGGCGGACAATCTGCGTTACTTCGCGGAGCTGTACAGCGTCGCGCCGCGTGAGATCGCGCCGCGCGTGGTCGAGCTGCTCGGACTCGTCGGCTTGAGCGACCGGGCGGACGAGCGGGTCGAGGGCTACTCACGCGGGATGAAGCAGCGCCTCCACCTCGCGAGGACGCTGCTGCACCGGCCCGAGGTCCTGTTCCTCGACGAGCCGACGATCGGTCTCGATCCGATCGGCGCGCGCGAGCTCAGGAAGATCGTCACCGACCTCCACGCACAGGGGAGCACGATCATCCTCACGACGCACTATCTGTTCGAGGCGGATGCGATGTGCCAGCGGATCGGCGTGATCGACCACGGGCACCTCGTCGCGCTCGGCACGCCTGCGGAGCTGAAGGCGAACGTGACCGATCAGGGCGTCGTCGAGCTCGAGGTCTTCGGCGTCGACGCGGCCGCGATCGACCGGGTGCGGGGCCTCGAGTTCGTGGATTCGGTCGTCGTGGAGCAGCGCGATCTGCGGCAGCTCGTGCGTGTCCAGACGCGCCTGGCCGAACAGGCCGTCGCGCCGCTGCTGGCGGCGCTGGGCGGCGCACAGGTCGGCCGCGTCGCGGTCCGCGAGGCGACGCTCGAGGACGCGTACGTGCGGCTCGTCGGCAGGGTCGAGTGATCGCGGCGTTCCGCGTCGCTCGGGCCGCGGCGGAGCTGCAGTTCAAAGAGGTCGCCGTGAGCGGCTTCCTCCTGTTCGGCGCCCTCGTCCAGCCGTTCTTCATCGGCGTGATGACGATGTTCATGCTGCGTCATCGACCGGATTTCGACCCGGTCTACGTCGTCGTCGGCGCCGCGCTGTCGGGACTGTGGTCGGTCCTGCTGTTCGCAGGGTCGAGCGCGATCAGCCACGAGCGCAGCCTCGGCACGCTCGAGCTCGTCGTGGCGGCGCCCGCGTCCTTCTTCGTCGTCTACGGCGGGAAGATCGCGGGCACGCTCGCGTTCTCCCTCGTCTCGGTCGTGTTGTCGTATGCGATCGGCGCGTGGCTGTTCGGGTATCCGATCACCGTCGCCGATCCGGCCGGCTTCGCGCTGTCGCTCGTCTTCGCGCTCGTGGCGCTCTGGGCGACGGGCATGCTGTTCGCGCCGCTGGGCATCCTGTGGCGCACCGTCGGGCGGTTCCTCGGCTTGATGGAGTACCCGATCTATTCCCTGTCTGGATTCCTGTTCCCGATCCTCCTCCTGCCCGTGTGGACGATCCCGGTGAGCTACGTCCTACCGCCGTACTGGGCCGCCGTGGCCCTGCATGCGTCGGCGCGCGGCGAGCTCGATCTCCCAGGTCTCGCTCGGGTCTGGGCGGTGCTGCTCTTGACCGGGATCGTGCTCGTGTTCGTGTCGAGCCGCCTCTTCCTCGCCGTGCTGTACCGGGCGCGGCGCGCGGGCAGCCTGGCGCTCTCGTAATGCGCCTGTTCTTCGTCACCGCGGATTACACCTTCCGTGCGCTCTTCCACTGGCTCCGGCCCATTCCGTACGTCATCAACCGCCTGCTCTTCCCGCTCGTGCAGCTCGTGTTCTTTGCCCTCGTCGGCCAATACGGAGGCAGCCAGTCGCTGTCCTTCTACCTCGTCGGCAACGCGATCGGTGTCGCCACGCTGAGCACGTTCGGCGTCTCCCAGGCCGTCGCGGACGAGCGTTGGCAGGGCACGCTCTCATACCTCCTCGCGTCCCCCGCCCCGCGGGTGCCGATCTTCTTCGGGCGCGCCGCATACCACGTCGTCGACGGCATGCTCAACATGGCGGCGGCCTTCGCGCTCGCGGTGTTCGTCTTCGGCCTGCGCCTGCCGCTCGAGGGCCTCGCCGGAATGGTGCTGTCGATGCTCGTCGCCACGGTCGCGCTGTGCGGCGTCGGTCTGCTGCTCGGCTCGCTCGCGTACATCTTCCTCGACGCGATCCTGCTCGCGAACTGGGCGATGTTCGTCCTCCTCCTGCTGACCGGGATGAACATCCCGCTGTCTGAGCTGCCGCCGTTCGCCGCGGCGATCGGCGAAGCCCTGCCGCTCACCCGGAGCATCGCGGCCGCGCGGCTATACGCGGCAGGTGCGCCGCTTGATGCCGGGCTCGGACTGCTCGCCGCCGACCTCGCGATCGGTGCCGCCTATGCCGTCGCGGGGTACTTCGTCTTCGGCTGGCTCGAGACGCGATCTCGGATCCAGGGTCGCCTCGAAGGCGTCTAGAGCGCCTTCTCGAATAGTGCGCCGCAGAACGAGCGCGCTGCACTCGTGACGACGCGTTCGCCTCGAAACGTGAAGCCCGCCTTCACGTAATACGCGCGCAATGCCTCGCTCTCACAGGCGCAGTCGAGCCTGAGGAAGCGCTTGGCCTGGACGCGGGCGGTGCGCTCAGCGAACGCGAGCATCTCGCGTCCGACGGCGCGGCCATGCGCGTCGCGAGCGACGCCGAGGCGATGGACGTAGGCGGCATCGTCGGCCGAGTCCGGCCAGAACGTCCTGTCGGTCCACTGGAGGTTGAACGTCCCGAGCACACGATCTCCGTCGTATGCGAGGAACGTCT
>DATCPY010000028.1:0-13521 GCA_036569845.1 Candidatus Limnocylindria bacterium
GCGGGCGCGAGCCACGCGTACACGACGAGCACGGCGAGGAGCAGCGCGCTCGAGGTCACGAACGCGCCGCGCCAGCCGCCGAACGCAAGCGCGAGTGGCGGCATGAGCTGGAGGCCGAGCGCGCTCCCGAGCGGGTAGCCCGCGCCGTACACGCCCTGGCCGAAATGCGACCGCGCGCCCGGGTACAGACCGGCGATGTAGCGCACGCCGCCGACGAAGGCCATGCCGCTGCCGATCCCGCCGACGGCCTTCGCCAGGAGGAGCGTCTCGTATGTCGGCGCGACAGCGAACAGCAGGTTCGAGGCGAGCGAGAAGCCGACGCCGAATAGGTTCATGCGCTTGGCGCCGATGCGGTCGGCGAGGGTCGCCGTCGCGAGCATCGTGATGACCGCGCTGACGAACAGCGCCGTCGGAAGGAATCCCGCCTGCACGTCGCTGATCAAAAGATCCGCCTTGAGCAGCGGGATGAGCGCGGCCTGATCGGTGTAGGTCAGGCCGACGGCGATCGCCGTGAGCGCGGCGAGCAGGACACCGCCGGTGCGTTCGGTCAGGGCAGCCGGTCGTAGCCGGGGAGGGTGAGGAACTCGACGAAGCGGTCCGTCAGGGCGACCTCTTCGAACAAGGCGATCGCGTCGGCGAATCGGCGGCCCGGGCCGTCGAGCCGCGCCACCTCGTCGCGCCCGATCTTTCGGACGAGGTCCTTGGTGACCGGGGTCCCCTCGACCGTCTTCGCTCCGTGGTGGACCCACTGCCAGATCTGCGAGCGCGAGATCTCGGCGGTCGCGGCGTCCTCCATCAGGTTGTAGATCGCCGCGGCTCCGACGCCACGCAACCAGGATTCGAGGTATTGGATCCCGACGCTGACGTTCGCCTTCACCCCGGCGTCCGTGATCGTGCCGCCGGGCACACCGACAGCGCGGATCTGCGCGTCGGTGACGCGGACCTCGTCGCGCGTGAGATCCAGCTGGTTCTTCCGCGCGCCGAGCACGCGATCGAATTCGGCCATCGCCACCGGGACGAGATCGGGATGGGCGACCCACGTGCCGTCGAAACCATCGTTCGCTTCACGCACTTTGTCGTCGCGGACCTTCGCTAGCGCGACCTCGTTCACCTCCGGATCCTTGCGCGTCGGGATGAACGCCGCCATCCCACCGAGGGCGAACGCGCCTCGCTTGTGGCAGGTGCGTACGAGCAGCTCGGTGTACGCGCGCATGAACGGGACGGTCATCGTGACCTGGATCCGATCGGGGAGCAGGAAGTCGGGCCGGTGGTTGAACTTCTTGATCGCGCTGAAGATGAAATCCCAGCGTCCCGCGTTCAGGCCCGCAGAATGATCGCGGAGCTCGTAGAGGATCTCCTCCATCTCGAACGCGGCGGGGAACGTCTCCACGAGGACGGTCGCCTTGATCGTTCCCTTCGGGATCCCGAGCCGCACCTGGGCGCGCACGAAGATGTCGTTCCAGAGGCGCGCCTCGGTGTGGCTCTCGAGCTTCGGCAGGTAGAAGTACGGGCCGCTCCCGCGTTCGATGAGGGTCGTTGCGTTGTGGAAGAGGTAGAGCCCGAAGTCCATGAACGCGCCGGCGATCGGCCGGCCGTCCACGAGAAGGTGCTTCTCGAGCAGATGCCAGCCGCGGGGCCGCACGATGAGGGTCGCCAGGTCCCGGCCGAGCGTGTAGCGCTTGCCCTCGGGGCTGGTGAAGTCGATCTTGGCCCGGACCGCGTCCATGAGGTTGACCTGGCCGGACACCATGTTGTCCCAGGTCGGGGTGTTGGCATCCTCGAAGTCGGCCATATACGTGGACGCGCCCGAGTTGAGCGCGTTGATGACCATCTTCCGGTCGGTCGGTCCGGTGATCTCGACCTTCCGTACCTGCAGGTCGGCCGGCACCGGCGCCACCTGCCACTCTCCCTCGCGAATCTCCCGCGTCAACGGGAGGAATCCAAGGTCACCCCCGGCGCTGAGCTCCGCCTGGCGCGCCACGCGTGCCGTGAGCAGCGCGGCGCGGACCGGCTCGAAGGTGCGGGCGAGGTCGGCGACGAATTCCAGCGCTTCGGCGGTCAGCACCTCGGCCGATCGTTCGACGGTGCCGCCGCGGATCTCGACGCCTTTGGTCAGCGAGGTCGCCACGCCATCCTCCCCGTTGCACGATGTGAAAGCAGGCCACCGCGATGCGCGACGCATCGGTCGCGAGCGGGGCCATGGTAGCCGCCTCCCCCGACGTGAGACCTTCGTACTCCCCCGCACGACAACCCCCCGCGCGGTGAAGCGACATGCGGGCCGGTCCCGTACAACCAAGTGCGTGGAGCCGCTTCAGATCGTCCCTGCCACCCCTCCGGTGGAGGCGACCCTTCGCATCCTTCTCAACAGCGTCCCGTACCTCATCGGCTGCGCCGTCGTGCGCCAGCCGGCCGGTCCGGATGCCGTTGCGGCGGAGGTCGGCCGGAACCCGTGGCTGTTCGATCGGCGGCTCACGACCCTGCAGCTTCCCGACGACACGCTGCCGGCGAACCGCGCCGTCGCTCTCGACTGGCCCGTGCCGTATCAGGCCGAGTGGGTCGGCGTGCCGCCGCGCCTCTTGATCTCGCGTCTCGTCTTCGGCGATCGCACGGTCGGCGTGCTCTTGGGCACGCTCATCACGCGCGAGCCGCTGAGCGCCCAGACCCGCGAGGCCATGGACCTTTCCTGCGAGCTGATCGCGTCCGCCATGGCGATGTACTCGGCGGCGGTCATCGCGTCGCCTTCGTTCGTATCCGAGCCGGTCCCCATGATGCCGTTGCCCGAGGCCACGCCGCAGGCTGCGCCTGCGCCGGCCGAGGGCAGCTACTCGTCCACGGCTGCACCGGTCTCCGCTGAGGCGGCGGCCGGCATCGACGTCATCGTGGCGCAGGTCACCGCGGCGGTCGCGTCCGTCGATGACGCGCGAGCCGTCGGCCGGATCCTGCGAGACGCGATGAACGAGGTCAGCGAGGCTTCGGCCTTCGCGGTCGCGCTCTTCCATACCGATCGCCCCGAGGTCGCGTATCGCTACAAGGTCGTCGGCGTGGATGCCGCATCGAGCGAGCTCGGCAAGCAGCCGGTCGACGATTCCCCGAGCTGCTTCGCGGTCCGGAACGCCGAGCGCTGGCACGCGTTCGACCGGGCCCTCTCGGTCGCGGGCGTGCGCCGCCGCGTCGGGGTGCTCCAGGTGCCGCTGAATGACGGCCATAACGCGCTCGGCGTCGTCACGCTGCAGACCTTCCGAGAAGGAGGCTTCGCGCAGGGCGAGCTCGAGCTCATCGCCGCGATCGTGCGGGCCACCAGTCCCGCGTTCGCGCAGGCGCGGGCCACCGGCCGGTTCCAGCCTTCCGCGGCGGTAGCCGTACCCGCGCCGACCGCGCAGCCCGCTCACGACGCCGGACCAGCTGGATCGGCTCGACCGGCAGAGCCCGCCCGCCCGGAACGACCTGTCGCGGACGCGGCGCCGGTCGCGGAGACGACCGACGACATCCTCGCTGGGCTCCTCGCGCTCTGCGCCGACTCCGGCTTCCCGACCTCGTTCATCGTCGGCCTCGACCCGGAGGCGGGCATGCTGCGCGGCGATCGGGTCAGCGCCTCCGTCGAGGCGGGCGGCATCGACAAGCTTCTCGGCATCTCCGACTCGCGATTCGCGATCAGCGTCGATGATCGGTACAACGCGATCGCCCGCGCCTGCCGTGAGGCGCGGGTCGTCAGCGCGCCGACGGTCCACGAGCTCATCCAGCCGGCCCACGATTGGAACGAAGCGACCCTCATCGAGCGCCTCGCCGGTGGCGGTCGCTCGGCGATCGCGCCGATCATCGTCAACGGCGACGTCGTCGGCGCGCTCGTGGCCGGGCCCCGCGCGGAGGAGCTCGCGCCAGCCGAGCTCGACCTGCTGCGAATCCTGGTGGACACGGTGGGGCAGCGGCTCGCCGCTGCGTGGCGCGCGGCGACCCTCGGCGGCGCGAGCGCCGTCGACGTTCCCGCTGATGCGCTGCACGCCGCGCGCTCGGAGCACGTCGCGTAGCGGTCGGCCCGACCTAGACTCCGCGGCGTGATCGGCCCGGCGGCATTCGCGACCATCGGCATCCTGTTCCTGCTCGGCGCCATCCACGTCTTCACGGCGACCCTCTATCAATCCCTGTTCGGCAAGCTCCCGAACACGTCGCTCGGCGCGGTCGCGTTCGTCGTCTTCGGCCTCTCGTTGCTCGCGGTGCTGCCCGCCGCGCGGCTCGGTCCCCGGCGATCGACCGCCGTCACCGGTGCGCTGCTGGTCATCGCGATGCTGGCAGTGACCGCGATCCGCCAGGAATGGATCGACCTCGTCCTGTCGGCCGTCGCGGTGATCGCAGGCACCCAGTGGCTCTCGCTCACGCACAGCGCGCGCGCCGCAGGCCGCGCGTCGCCGCTCCCGCTCGCGCTGCCGGTCGCGCTCGCAGCCGATCTCGTGCTCCGCAGTGCGTTCGCGACCGTGCCCGTCTTCGAAGCCGCCCTCACGCTCGCGCTGCCGCTCGTGCTCGTCGCTGGGCTGTTGTTCCTCGCGGCAGGCATCGCGACGCTCGGCGACACGCTGGCCTGGGCCGCGCCGTCGCCGCGCGGCGCCCTGGGGCTCCTCGCGGTCGGTCCGTTGCTGCTGGCTGCGGAGACGGGCGGCCTGAACGGCGCGCAGGCCGCGATGGCCGGAGGCATCGGCCGTGACGGCGGACCGAGCACCCAGATCGGACTCCTCGTGCTGGGCATCGGCGTGGCCGCGGGCGCGATCCTCCTCGCGCGCGGATCGCCCGCGCGACCAAGCGCGGCCGCGGCGATCACCGTCGGTGCGGCGCTGCTCTGGCTGCACGTGCCGGTGCTCTCCCTCGCGGCAGGCGCGGCCTTCGCCGCGGGCATCGTCATTGCCGCGTCTGCGCTCACGTCCGCGCCGCAGGCTGACGCGCGGTCCGCGTGGCGTGCGACCGCCGCCTTCGGCGTCGGCTGGATCCTGTTCGTCGCCGGCACGTTCGTGCATTACGCGTATTTCGCGAACCTCGAGGCGCTCTGGCTGCTGACGGCGGTCGTCGTGGTCGCGGTCCTCCTCGTTCCGCCATCACCGCTTCCACGCTGGCGTCCGGCGCTCGCAGGGATCGTCGTGGCGCTCGCCGTGCTCGTGCCGGCGGTCCAGCTGCTCGTCGCGACGCCACCCCAGTCGTTCGGTGCGGCGACCACGCCGATCACGTTCCGGGTGATGACCTACAACGTCCACCAGGGCTTCGACGTCGGCGATATCCCGGCGCTCGACCGTATCGCCGACACGATCTCGCGAGAGGACCCGGGCGTCGTCGTCCTTGAGGAGGTCGTCCGGGGCTGGCTCATCGACGATCAGCAGGATGTGCTGGGCTATCTGGCGGGCCGGCTCGGCATGGCGTACGTGTACGGCCCGACGATCGGCGACCTATACGGCAACGCGATCCTCTCCCGATACCCGCTGACGGACGTGCGGCGCATCTCGTACGCCAAGGAGCCCGGCCTGCGCTACCAGCCGCGCGGCGCGATCGTCGCCCGCATCGGTGGCGACGGGACGCTGGTCCGTCCGTTGATCGTCGTGACGCATCTCGACGAGAACAGCGACGCGAGCGCGGTGCGGATGGAGCAGGTGCGCGCGCTGCTGAACGAGGTCGGCACCACGACGCCGGCGATCATCGCGTGCGACTGCAACGCGAAACCCGATGCCCCGGAGCTCAAGCTCATCACCGATTCCGGGTTCGGCGACCTCGCGCTCCAGTCGGGTGGGGGAGAGAACACCTTCCCATCCGATGGGCCGGTGGAGCGGATCGACTACATCTTCGGCATCGGGGTGACTGCGTCGCAAGGCCATGTCGTGGTCTCGACCGCATCGGACCACCGTGCGGTGGTCGTGATGGTGACCTTGCCCGGCCGGTAGACTGAGGGTCCAGCGCTTCCGGAAAGGGCCCGCTATCTCGCAGCAGTTCGTCCACCTGCACACCCACAGCGAGTACAGCCTGCTCGACGGGTTGTCGCGCCTGCGTGACCTTGTCGCGCGCGCGAAGGCTCTCGAGATGCCGGCGCTTGCGCTCACCGACCACGGCGCGCTCTACGGCGCGGTGGATTTCTACACGACGGCGAAGGCCGCGGGCATCAAGCCGATCGTCGGCGTCGAGACGTACATCGCCCGCGGCAGCCGGGCGGACCGCGATGCCAAGGTCGAGGGCCACGGGAAGCCGTTCCACCTGGTGCTCCTCGTGAAGAATTTCACCGGCTACCAGAACCTCGTGTCCCTGGTCACGACAGCGCACCTCGAGGGTTATTACTACCGGCCGCGGATGGACAAGCAGCTCCTGCGCGAGCACAGCGAGGGCCTCATCGCGCTCTCTGCCTGCCTCCAAGGGGAGGTCTCGCGGGCCATCCAGGAGCAAGGGATCGACGCGGCGTGCGCCGTCGCCCTCGAGCACGCCGCGATCTTCGGCAAGGACAGCTATTACCTGGAGCTCATGTCACACGGCATCCCCGAGCAGGAGCCGGTGAACGCCGGCATCCGCGAGGTGAGCCGGCGGACAGGCGTGCCGCTGGTGGTCACGAACGACA
Organism: Candidatus Limnocylindria bacterium; assembly: GCA_036569845.1. Taxonomy (GTDB): domain Bacteria; phylum Chloroflexota; class Limnocylindria; order P2-11E; family P2-11E; genus UBA4735. The sequence goes on from DATCPY010000028.1 coordinate 6,578, forward strand.
TCCATTACGTGCACGCGGAGGACGCCGAGGCCCAGGACATCATGGTCTGCATTCAGAGCGGAAAGACCGTCGATCAGCCAGACCGGCTGAAGATGATCGACCACCCCGAGCTCTACATGAAGAGCGCCGCGCAGATGGCCGAGTTGTTCCCGGACGATGGCGAAGCGCTCAAGAACACCGTCCGCATCGCCGAGATGTGCGATCTCGAGCTGCCCCTCGGCAAGCTGATCCTCCCGCACTTCGAGGTACCGGCAGGCATGACCCAGGACCAGCAGCTCCGCATGCTGGCCGAGCGCGGCGTGTCAGCGAAATACGGCGCCATGACGCCGGACCTCAAGCAGCGCGTTGAGCACGAGCTCGGCGTCATCGCGAAGATGGGCTACTCGGGCTACATGCTCATCGTCCAGGACTTCGTCGCCTTCGCTCAGAGCCGCGGCATCCTCACCGCGGTCCGTGGGTCCGCCGGCGGCTCGCTGGTGAGCTACGCCATCGGCCTCACCGACATCGATCCGTTGAAGTACGGGCTCATCTTCGATCGCTTCCTGAACCTGGAGCGGTACACCCAGCCCGACATCGACGTCGACTTCATGGACGACCGGCGCGACGAGGTCATCGCGTACGTCACGGACAAGTACGGCTCGGACCATGTCGCCCAGATCGTGACGTTCAACACGATGCTCGCGCGCGCTGCGGTGCGCGATGTCGCGCGCGTGCTCGGGATGAGCTACGGCGAGGCGGACGCGGTCGCGAAGGTCATTCCCACCGGCCCGGCCGCGCCGACGCTGTCCGAGTCCCGGGTCGACGTCCCGGAGCTCGAGCAGCTCGCCCAGCAGCCGGACGTCTCGCGGCTCATCGATCTCGCGGAGAAGGTCGAAGGCCTCGTCCGTTCGACCGGCACCCACGCCGCCGGCGTGGTCATCACCCGCGACCCGCTCACGACGCTCGTCCCGATCGAGCGCCCGAAGGGCAAGGCCGAGGGCTATCAGACGCAATACGAGGACAAGCAGATCGAGAAGCTCGGCCTGCTGAAGTTCGACTTCCTCGGCCTCTCGAACCTCACGATCCTCGATCACGCGCTCAAGCTGATCCAGCGGCAGCGCGGCGTCACGATCCGGCGCGAGGATATCCCGCTCAGCGACGCGAAGACCTTCGCGCTCCTCGCTTCGGGCGAGACCACCGGTCTCTTCCAGCTGGAGTCCGCGGGCATGCGCCGCTACATCCAGGCGTTGAAGCCGGACCGCGTCGAGGACGTCATGGCGATGGTCGCGCTCTTCCGCCCCGGACCGATGGAGTACATCCCCCGGTACATCGCGCGGAAGCACGGTCAGGAAGCGGTCACGTACGCCCATCCGGCGCTCGAGCCGGTGCTGCGCTCGACGTACGGCGTGATGGTCTACCAGGAAGACGTGATGGCGGTGACCCAGGCGCTCGCGGGCTTCACCCTCGGCGAGGCCGATGTCCTCTGCTACGCGATCCGCAAGAAGATCCGCGAGAAGCTCGATGCGCAGAAGGAGAAATTCGTTGCGGGCGCCCTGCGGAACGGCGTGTCGCCTGGGATCATCGACACCGTCTGGAAGGACTTCGAGCCGTTCGCGCAGTACGGATTCAACCGCGCCCACGCGGCGATCTACGGCCTCATCGCGTACCACACCGCGTACCTGAAGGCGAACTACACCGCCGAGTACATGACCGCGGTGCTCTCATCGGACATGGGCAACTCCGAGCGCGTCGCGATCGCGATCGCCGAGTGCCGGCGGATGGGGATCCCGGTGATGCCGCCGGACGTGAACGTCTCGGGGTTCGACTTCGTCGTGAGCGGCGAGGAGATCCGGTTTGGCCTCGGCGCCATCAAGAACGTCGGTGAGGGCGCCATCGAGAACATCGTCGCGGCGCGCGCGGAGGGCGGGCCGTTCCGCTCGCTCGAGGACCTGTGCGGCCGCATCGACCTCCAACGCAACAACAAGCGGGTGCTCGAGTCGCTCATCAAGGCCGGCTCCTGCGACGCGTTCGGTCCGCGCCTCGCGCAGCTGACGCGCCTCGATGCCGCGCTTGCGACCGGGCAGCGCGAGGCGAAGGATCGGCTCAGCGGCCAGGTCTCGCTGTTCGATCTCGCCGCCGAGCCAGCGATCGCGGCGCCGACCACCGGGCCGGAGGCGTCGCGCAAGGAGCTTCTCGGCTGGGAGAAGGAGCTCCTTGGCATCTACGTCTCGGACCATCCGCTCACCGACGTCGCCCAGCGCATTGGCGACGTGCCGGGCATCGTCTATCTCGCCGAGCTGAAGGAGGTGAAGGACGACCTCGTGACCGTGGTGTGCGTCGTCACGAGCGCGCGGAAGCACATCACGATGAAGAACAAGTCGCTCATGTTGTTCGCGCAGGTCGAGGACCTCACCGGGTCGGCTGAGGTGACCGTGTTCCCTCGGACGTACGAGCAGACGGCCGGGGTCTGGAACACCGACGAGATCCTGCTGGTGCTCGCGCGGGTCGAGCAGCGGGACGAGTCACCGAAGCTTCTCTGCGAGCACGCCGTGCCGTTCACCGAGGCAGGCATCGCGGAGATCTCCCGGATCGCCGACGAGCGGCGGCTCTCGCTCGCGAAGAAGCGGCAGTTCGTCGAACGGAGCGCTGCCGCGGCCCCGGCGAAGGGTGGGGAGAACGCGGGCCCGCCGAACGGCAACGGTCACTCGCCCGCGGGCGGGGACGTCGTCATCCGGTTCCGTGAGGCCCTCGACTACGACCGCTCGATCGCGGTCTTCCAGCGGATCCAGCAGGTCCTGGCCCGCTACGCCGGCCCTCTTCCGGTCTACCTCGAGCTTCCGCGAGCGGGGAGCGGGGTGCGGCGCGTGGCAACCACCTTCCGGGCCCGCGCGGCCGACGAGCTGTCGCGCGAGATCGACGCCGCGGTCGGTCCAGGGGTGGTGGACGTCGTGCTACCGGAGGTCCGCGTCCCCTCCTAATGCCGCACCGGATCAAGGCGCTTCACCGGGCCACGACGGCGATGCTCCGCAGCCTCGAGCTCGATCGCCTGCTCCCGCAGATCGTGCAGGCGGCGAAGCAGCTCGGCGGTGTGGACGCCGCCGCGGTGATGCTCGTCGACGAGTCGGAGGATGCGCTCCGCATCGTCGCCCAGGATGGCCTGAGCGAGCGGTATGCGGCCACGCGCCGCTTCCCCCTCGATCGCGCGAACGCCCTGTACGCCGGTTTCGACACGCACGTCGAGGTGGACCTCGCGCGCGACGTGCGCCCCGAGGACCTACAGCTTTCGACGGACGGCTTCGCGCGCGTCGTCGCGATGCCGCTCGCCCATGACGGCCAGCTCATCGGCTCGATCAGCGTGTACAGCCGCGACGTGGACCATCGGCTCGACCAGGTGGGGCTCGATCTCCTGTACGTCCTTGGCGCGCAGGCCTCGATCGCCATCACGAACTCGCGGCTGTACGAGACCGAACGCCAGGCCCGGCAGCTCCAGGAGTCGCTCCTCGAGTCGCTCGGCGAAGGTGTGGTCATCGCGTTCCCCGACGGCCCGCTCCGGATGAACCGGGTCGCGCGGGAGGCCTACGGCGTGGACGAGGGAGAGCGGCCCGACCGGGCGGAGTTCCGCAAGGGCTTCGAGCTTCACGACGAGGCCGGGGAGCTGATCCCTCCCGGCGAGCGGCCGATGGACCAGGCGCTACGCGGCGAGAGCGCCACCGGTGAGTACGTCGAGCGCAACCTCAGCACCGGGGCAGAGGTCACGTACCGCATGGTCGCCGCGCCGGTGCGCGGCTCCAACGGCGTGGTCGTCGCGGGCATCGTCGCGATGCACGATCTCACCGAGCAGCGCGAGGCCCAGCGCCAAAAGGACGAGTTCCTGTCGATCGTGTCGCACGAGCTGAAGACGCCGCTCACGCCGCTGAAGGCGCTCGCGCAGCTGCTTCGCCTACGGCTGCGCCGGCATCGGCAGGATGGGCGGGCACTGGATCTCGATTCGCTGGACACGAATCTCCGGACGATCGAGCGGCAGGTGGATCGGATGGCCGGGCTCGTCAACGACCTCCTCGAGGTCTCCCGGGCCGGGCAGGGTCGCTTCGAGCTCCAGCCGCAGGACTTCGATCTCGTGCCGCTCGTTCAGGAGGTCGTCCAACGGCATCGCGAGATCGCGGCCGAAGATGGCCGGTACACCTTCCTGGTGAGCGCGCCCGACTCGCTCGTCATCAGCGGCGACGCGCTACGCATCGAGCAGGCGCTCACGAACCTGGTCGGCAACGCGGTGAAGTACTCGCCGTCCGGCGGCGAGGTCGGCGTCGGCGTCGAGCCGCGCGGCGAGCTCGTCGCCGTCACGGTGAGCGATCACGGCATCGGGATCGCGGCCGACGAGATCCCGACCCTTGGCAAGCCGTTCGCCCGCGGCTCGCGCCGCGCGCGCACGTTCAGCGGGATGGGGATCGGGCTGTACCTCGCGCGACTTGTGTCCGAAGGTCACGGCGGCTCGCTCGAGCTCGCGAGCCCGGGCGAAGATCAGGGAACGACGGTGACGATCGAGCTGCCGCGCACTGGAGCGCCGCGCTAGCCGGTACCGGAGGAGGGACTCGAACCCTCACGGACCTTGCGGCCCAGGAGATTTTGAATCTCCAATGTCTACCGTTTCATCACTCCGGCGTGGGCCCAGTCTACTTGCGGCGCACGAGCGACGGGACCTTCGCGAAGAGGTCGCGCACGATCTTTGGATTCCCGATCGCCACCTGCGGCTCGTCCCACGCCGCGTCTTCGCCCGTCTTCAACGACCGAACGACCGCACCGGCCTCGCGGGCGATGAGCGCGGCCGCTGCGATATCCCACGGCGCAAGCGCCTCGTGCACGAACAGATCGAACCTCCCGCAGGCGACGTAGCAGATCTCGAGCGCGGCCGAGCCGATCACCCGGAGCCGCGCGACCGTTCCGTTCATGGCGGTGAACCGCGAGTCCTTGCGCGAGGCGGCCTTGAACGCGAGGCTCATGACCGCGAACGCCTCGCTCGCGCGCGACGCGCCCGAGACGGAGATCTTGGCCGCATGCAGGGTCGCCCCGCCGCCCTCGTGCGCGATGAACAGCTCGCCGGTGCGTGGCGCGTAGACGGCCGCGGCCCGCGCCTTTCCGGCCTCCACGTACGCGATCGCGACGCAATAGAACGGGATCGCCTGCGAGAAATTGAGCGTCCCGTCGAGCGGATCGACGACCCAAAGCCGTTCGGCGGTCCGGAGCTTCCGGTCGGCACTCTCCTCTGCGAGGATCGGGATGGTCTTGTCGTGGGCGCGTAGGCGGCGGAGGATCTCCGTTTCGGCGGCATGATCAGCGGCAGTCGCGAAGTTGGCGCGGCCGCGCTTTCGGGTGACGATCGCGACGTCGTCGACCTTGATCCGCTCCCCGACCGCGAGCGCAGTGTGTGCGGCGAGCGTGGCGAGCTCGGCGTAGCGGCCCTTGGCCGCGCCGCCCATCAGCCGTCCGCGGGGCAGAGCTGTTTGACGCGATCGACGAGGTCGTTGAGGTCGAATGGCTTCGATACGATGTCCGTGATGCCGCGGCTCTTGAACTCGGCGTCGTACGCCGCGATCGCGGCGCTCATGAACAGGACCGGCATGTCCTTGATCTTCGGATCGGCGCGGATCCGGTCGTAGACCTCGAAGCCGCTGAGACCCGGCATCATGATGTCGAGGATCAACAGGTCGGCGTTGACCTGGCGCACGGTCTCCAGAACGAGCGCACCATCCGGTACCACGACGGCTTGGTAGCCTGGCTCGTCGTTGAACGAATCGCGCAAGAGGAACGCGATCGGTTCATCGTCCTCGCCGACCACGACGACGCGTTTCTTGGAGGACACACCGGCCGACATGTCGCGGGAGGATATCGCAGATCGCGTGATGGATGACCTCGATCGCGCACGACGTGGTGACGCTCGTGCATTCGATTCGCTCGCGCGGTCGCACGAGCGGGCGCTGTACTCGCATGTCGCACGGATCCTCGGCCCCGGCGCGGACGCCGAGGACGTCGTCCAGGACGCGTTCGTGTCCGCATGGCGGTCACTGTCGGGGTTCGAGGGCAACTCATTCAAGGCTTGGTTGTTCCGCATCGCACGCAATCGCGCGATCGATGTGATCCGCGCGCAGAAGCGACGAGCCGAGCTACCGCTTGACCCGCCGGACGACGATGGCGATCCCAGCTGGGCGGAGCCGGTCGCGGGCGGGCCGGAGCTGACCGACATCGCGGCAGGCCACGAGGCCTGGGTCGCGGTCGAGGCTGCGCTCTCGCTCGTGCCGGTCGAGCAGCGCGACGCCCTCCTGCTGCGGGACGTCGAGGGGTTCAGCTACGAGGAGATCGCCTCCATCACCGTGGCCGAGATCGGGACGGTGAAGTCGCGCATCCACCGGGCCCGGGTCACCGTGCGGAACGAGCTCGTCGCCAAGGGCTGGAAGGGGAGCTCCGGGTGAGTGGAACTTCCCGTGGCCCGCGGTCGTTCTCATGAGTGGGATGACCGAACACCCGGAGCTGCACCTGTCCGCCTACCTCGACCTGGCCCTGGACCCGGCCGAGCGCGCCAGCGTGGCCGCCCATCTCGAAGGCTGCGCGCGCTGCCGGGCGCAGCTGGCCGACCTTCGCGCGACGAGCCGGCTGATCGGCGTCCTCCCGTCGCTCACGCCCGGGCGCTCGCTCGTTCCGCGCCTCGATCGGGCGCCGGCCTGGCTTCGGCCGGTGCGGCTGCTCGGCGCGATGGGGAGCGGGCTGTTCGTGTTCCTGTTCATCGCGTCGGCGGTCATCAACAGCGGCAGCAGCCTCGGCGGCGGAACGACCACGGCCGAGCGGCTCGCCGAGAAGGGCCAGTTCGGTGCGGCCGTGAACGCCCTCGCATCCGACAGCGCGAAGAAGGTCGGCGACGCGACGGCCCAGCCCTCCGCGGTGCCCGCGGCGGCGGCGCAAGCGACGCAGACCGG
>DATCPY010000029.1:0-8464 GCA_036569845.1 Candidatus Limnocylindria bacterium
GGACCTTAGATGCCGTAGCGCTCCGGCTCCCACCGAAGGTGCAGCTCGCTCGGCGGCGCCATGTATCCGAGCAGCGCGGACGACGCGACCACCGCCGGGCTCGCGAGGTAGCCCTCGCCACCGACGCCCATCCGGTTCTGCCAATTGCGGTTGAACGACGTGATCGCGCGCTGGCCTTTCTCGAGCGCGTCGTCGCCCTGACCGAAACACGGGCCACACCAGCTCATCCGGATCTGCGCGCCGACGGAGCGGAGGACGCCCGCGACGGAGTCGCCGTCGAGCCGCTTCTCGGGCCGCTCGATCGCCTCCTTCACCGAGCCGGACCCCGGGAACACGACGAAGTCCGTCGCGGCCTTCGTGTGACCGGCCTCGCGCGCGCCGCGGATGACGAGCGCGGCCTGCAGCAGGTCGTCGTAGCTCCCGTTGGTGCACGACCCGATGTATGCCTTGTCGAACGTGAGGTGCTCGCTCGCGACGGCCTCGGCGGCGAACGCGTTCCCCGGCGAGTACGGCTTCGCGATCATCGGCACGACCTCCGAGAGGTCGAGCGTCTCGTCGATCTCGTAGCGCGCATCGCGACCCGGCTGCACGAGCGGGTAGGGGAGCGCGATGCCCTTCTCCCGATACCAGGCCGCGGTGAGCTCGTCCGCGGCGAAGATCCCGTTCTGGGCCTCGCCCTCGGCCATCATGTTGGCGATCGTGTTGCGGTACGCGATCGGGAGCTGCTTGCGCTCGTCGACGAATTCGACCGACATGCCCTGCGACTGCGCCGTGCCCCAGCGCTCGAGCAGCTTGAGCACGATGTCCTTGCCGCTCACCCACGGCTGCAGGGCCCCGGTGAAGACGACGCGTCGCGCCTTGGAGAGCGTCGTGAAGACGTAGCCGGTGGCCCAGCCGAAGCCGAGCGTCGTCGAGCCGACGCCGATCCCGACCGCCCCGTAGGCACCGTATGCGCGCGAGTGCGAATCGGCGCCGGCGACGAACGACCCGGGATGCACGAGCCCCTGCTCGGGGAAATAGAAGTGGAAGATCCCGTCGCCGGGCGTCGCGTAATACGGCTTGTGGATCCCGAACTTCTCGGCGAAGGCTTTGCCGATGGCGGTCTGCTTGTCGTCGGCCTCCTTGCGGGTGAAGACGAAGTGATCGTTCGCGACCGCGATCTGCCGCGGGACGATCGTGTCGCCGCCGGTGATCTGGTTGAAGGTGTGGATCGAGAACGGCGCGGTACCGTCCGAGGCCGGCAGCAGATCGGCGTACACGCGGAGCGTCGCGCCTGGCTTTACCTCGGCGTCCTTGTCCATCCGATGGGCCCACACGATCCGCTCGGTCGTCGTCATGTGGCGCGCGGTCTCATCGTCCGGCCACGTGATCTCCGGCGGCTGGCGCACGGACGCGGCGAACTCGCGCCGGCCGATGGTGAAGATCCCGCCGGAGCGGCGGATCTCATCCTCCTTCGGCGTGAGCGGCAGCGGGTCATAGCTCTTGTGCTGCGATTCGTTCGTGAGCCGGCGCGTCGATGGCTCGTAGCTGAACGTGTCGCCCTCCTGCGCGTCCGCGACCGCGTCGGGTGCCTGCACGACCTCGAGTCCGAGGTTGAAGGCGTTGCGGCGGAAGATGTCGCCCATGTTGTCGCCGCACACGATCACCATCTCGAGGCCGGCCTCCTCTGCGACGGCCTTCAATCCGGCGGGGCTCATCTCGCGCGAGCTCCCGATGGCGAAGCGGTCGCCGGCGATGACGAATGTCTCGCCGGCGTGCACGCGCTTCCGAAAGTCGGGCATGAGGAACCGGAACGATCCGGCCTTCCAGCGCTCGTCGAGCGTCTCGAGGCTCTCGGACACGCAGTCCTTCGCGGGCGTGATCTGGTCGGTGTCGATGGCGTCGAGCTTCTTGCCCGGCCGGCGGCCGGAGCGATCCCAGAAGATGAGGGCCTTCCCGCGAATGGTCTGCTCGGCGCGCGCCGTCTCGGGCGCCGGCGCACGCTGCTCGAGGTCCGCTGGGTCGACGCCGGGGAGGAGCGTCGCTGGCTCGATGCGATGCCGCACGTCGGTCACTGCGTTCAGTCTAGGCGGGCGAGCGCGTTGAGCTCCTCCTCTGCCAGCAGCCGGTCGGAGGCTTTCGCCGCGGTCATGATGCGGTCGATCCGCGCGCGGCTGGCCTCGATGCCGCGATGCTCGAGCCAGAACACGACGTTCGACTCGCCGCTCATCGGCCCGACCTCGATGCGCTGCTCGCGGCCGACCACCGACGCGGGGACTCCGCTGTACACGCGGTCGGCGAGCGCGCGGTCGCCCTTGCGCAGGGCCTTCACCACTGCCGCGGCGTGGACACCGGTCCCGGTGCGGAACGCGTCGGCGCCGAGGGCCGGGTAGTTCGGAGGGAGCGTCGCTCCGCAGTGCTCGACGACGAGCGCGGTGTACTCGACGAGCGGCTCGAGGTCCGTCGCGATGAGCCCCCAGAGGCGCAGGTTGACGAGCAGCTGGTCCATCGAGGTGTTGCCGACGCGCTCGCCGATGCCGAGGGCGGTGCCATGGACCCGGTCCGCGGTCGCCGTGGCCGCGAGCGCGTTGATCGTCCCGAGACCGCGGTCGTTGTGACCGTGATAGTCGAGCTTCACGGCTTGTCCCTTGATGATCTCCGTGCGGATGAACGTGAGCAGGTTGCGAACGCCCTCAGGCGTCGCGTGCCCGACGGTGTCCGACGCGCAGATGCGCTTCGCGCCCGCCGCGATCGCGGTCTCGTACAGCGTCACAAGGGTCTCGGGATCCGCGCGCGTGGTGTCTTCGGTGACGAACATCACCGGCAGGCCGTTCTTGACCGCGAGGCTGACGGACTCCTCCACCTGCTTCCGCATCGTGTCGATCGACCAGCTCTCGGCGACGCGGCGGATCGGGCTCGACCCGATGAACGCGCACGTCTCGATGGCGACGCCCGACTCGACGGCCGCCTGGATCGCGCCATTGATATCGGCCAGATGGGTCCGGCAGGCGACGTTCGGCGTGATGCGGAGCTTCGTCGTCTCGCGCGCGAGCGCGACGATCTCCGCGCGCGCGCGCGGTGACGCGCCCGGCAGGCCGATGTCGGCGCTGTCGATGCCGAGCTGGTCCATCAGATGGAGGAGGCGGAGCTTGACCTCGAGCGGCGGGTTGCGGACCGACGGGCCTTGCAGCCCGTCGCGAAGGGTCTCGTCGTCGAGCTCGACTGCGCGATAGTCGGCGGTCGCGGCGCGGCCGTCGCGGTTCCAGTCGTAGACGAGGTCGTCGAGCTCGCTCACCGGACCGGCACGGCGATCGGCCGTGCCGCCACGACGCGACCGTTCTCCCACGCCAGCAATGCGATCTCGCGCGGGTCCACACCGGTGTGGCGGGAGGGGCTGAACGCGTAGGTGGTGGCGATGCCCGCGAATGTACCGCCCTCGATGCGGGCCCGCGACCGCTCGGCGTCGCCGGCCGGGTCCGCGCTCGCGGCCAGGAGCGCGAGCGCATCGGTCGCGCTCGCGGCGTGCGTCGCGATCGTCGCCGTCGTGGGGCGGCGCAGGCCCGGCCAGCGGACGCCGGCGGCGGCCTCGCCGAGCCGGCCGGCGTCGTTCGCGTCGGTGAGATAGGAGAGGAACACCAGGACCGTCGTCGTCGCGTCGGCGTTGGGCACGACCCGCACCGGATCGAGGTAGCTCGCGGCCGGGCCGGTGAAGAAGACGCCCGAGCCGGTGCTCGCGAACGGCTTGAACCGCTGCGCGAACAGCTCGCGCTCATCGGGCTGACTTGGGGCGGCGCGCATGACGAACGGCATCGGCCGGCCATCTGCGCGGAAGACCGCGGTCAAGGCGAGCTCCTCCCGGCCGCTGGCGAGCGCGCCGCTCGTCACCACGATCCCCGGCGTGGTGCGTGTCGGCAGAGCATCGACGAGCACGCGCGCGATCGCGTCGGGCGTCGGGGCGAGGCCGAAGATCCAGCGCGCCGCGTCACCGGCCGGCTCGGGGATCGGCAGCGTGAAGAGGACGGGCCGCCGGGAGAGGGCGATCGCGCTCGCGAGCGTGTCGTCCAAGATCTCCGGCACGCCGATCACGAACGCGTCGGTGTCTCCGGCGTCCGAGGCGCGCTTCAGCTCGAGGAGCAGCTTCGCGTCGCTCCCGGCGACGTCCACGATCCGCAGCTTCACCCGTGGCGTGCCGCGCTGCGCGTCGATCCACTGCTGCATCGCGGTCCGTTGCGCATCGCCTCGCGGACCGCGGTTCCCCGACAGATCCAGAAGCGCGGTCACCGCGTACGTCCCGGCCTCGCGGGTCGGCGACGGCGCCGGCGTGGACAGGGTGGGCGGCGGCGCGGTACAGGCGGCGATGAGCAGCGCGATCGCGATGAGACCCGCGCGAATCATTGGTCTAGGCGCGGGTGCCGCCCGGGATGCCTTCCTTCGCATACACGTGCAGGAGGAGATCTTCGGCGCGCGGATCCGGGGCAGCCTCGGCCTCGTCGATCGAGCGCTCGATCTCGGCGGCGATCAGGGCGCGCATGGCGTCCAGGTCCGACTGCGGGACGCCGGCGGACAGCAGGTGGTCGCGGCTCTTGTCGACTGGATCCTTCGCCTGCCACTCCTTCAATAGATCCTTCGATCGGTAGCGCGAGTCGTCGTCGTCGGAGCTGTGCGGCTGGTAGCGGTAGCACTTGACCTCGACGATGCTCGGCCCCTCGCCACGCCGCGCGCGGTCCGCCGCCTCCTTGGTCTTCGCGTACACGTCGAAGACGTCGGTACCGTCCGCGATGAGCCCGGGGATCCCGTAGCCCGCTGCCCGGTCCGCGACGTTCTGCACGCTCATCTGCTTGGACGTCGGCGTGGAGATCGCGAACAGGTTGTTCTCGATGATGAATATGACGGGCAGCTTGTGGATCGCCGCGAAGTTCACGGCCTCGTGGAAGTCGCCCGGGCTCGTCGAGCCGTCGCCGCCGTACGTGAAGACGACGCGGTCCTCCTTGCGGATCTTGATCGCGAGCGCGATGCCCGCGGCCTGCGGGAACTGCGTCGCGATGCACACCGACCCGGTCACGATGTTCGCCTCGGGCGAGCTGAACTGATTCACGACCTGGCGCCCGCCCGAATTCGGGTCCGTCGCCTTCGCGAAGACGCCGAGGAATTGGTCCTTCGCGGTCTGGCCGAGCACGAGGGCGACGCCGACGTCGCGGTAGTAGGGATGGACCCAATCATGTCCGCGCTTGATGACCCACGCGGAGCCGACCTCGGCGGCCTCGTGGCCGTCGGCGACCCCGACGAACGCGGCTCGGCCCATCCGGTTCATCTGCATCATTCGCTCGCCGAGCATCCGGGTGAGCAGCATCGCGCGATACATACCCTTGGCATCATCGAGCGTGAGACCCAGGGCCTCATGTCGCGCCTTCGGGCCGGTCTTGATCGCCATCAGCGTGATGCTACCGAGCGCCGGGTGGTCACCGCGACCAGCAGCAGGCCGTCGTGCAGCTCGACGCTCCCGCGCCGGTCGGTGAGCTCGTTGCTCACGCCGCGCGTCGCGCCGCGCACGAGATCCTCGTGCCGCAGTGGATACCGCAGGCCGTCCGTCGTCACGGACCGCGCGATCTCGCTGAGCGGCTCGAGGGAGACCCAATCGCCCGCGGTGCCCTCGAGCTCGAGGGTGCCAGGTCCCTGAAGCGCGCGGAACGTTGCCCGTTCCGTCACGAGCGCGACGTCGACCGCGGCGAAGTCCTCGTGCGCGAGCAGCAGGACGTTGCCCATCAGGTGATCCAGGCGCGTCCCGCCGAACGCCCCGACGACCACGATCTCGTCGGCTCCCCGCGTGAGGGCCGCGTCGAGCGCGAGCTCGGCGTCGGTCTCGTCCTTCTCGTCGGCGTGGACCTCGAAGGCCACGCCGGCGCGCTCGAGCTGGCGCTTCGCGTCCGCCGGCAGCGAGTCGAGATCGCCGACCACGAGGTCTGGACGGCGCCCGGCCGTTCCGAGCCGCGTCGCGCCGCCGTCGGCCGCGATGACGATGTCCGCGTCCGTCGCCAGGCCCGCGAGCCACGCTTCGCTGCCGAGCGGATCGCCGTCGAGGACCACGAGCGCGCGCATTCGGTCAGCCTACGCGGGCCGCGGCTCGAATTCCGCGTCCTCGACGTCCGCGATCTCCGCGTCGGACAGGACGTGCACCGGGGGCGAGAAGCGCCGCTGGGCGAGCGCCGTCGGCACGATCGCTGACAGGATGACCACGGAGATGAGGATCGAGAACTGGGTCCGGTCGATGATGCCCGCGTTGAGTCCGTAGAACGACGTGATGGTCCCGAACGTGAGCCCCGTGCTCATGAGCAGCGTCGTGTACATCGCGTGTGGTCGGACATAGCGTCGCGCGAGAGGGAACACGCCCGCGAATTTCAGCCCGACCTTCACCACGAAGAAGCCGATCAGCAGCGGGATGGATGACGCGAGCGCGCCGAGGCCGACATTCAGTCCTCCTTTGAAGAAGAAGAACGGCGTGAGCAGGGCGAACGCGACCACCCGGAACCGCCGGTGCTGCTCGGGGTTCCGCTGAAGGGCCTGCGCCAGGCAGAGGCCAAGGAGGAACGCCGGGAGGACCGCGTGGCTCTTCGCGAGATCCGCCGTCCACATGAGGAGGAATAGGACGGCGAACGCGCCCTTGATCTCCGGCTCGATGACCCGGTCCCCGTACCGCGCGAAGAACCATCGCTGAAGCACGAGCATCGCCACCACCGCCGCGATCGAGACTCCGACGAACAACGCGAGATACGGCGTCGGAGTGATGAAGAGCAGCGACAGCGCCAGGGCCGTGCCGAGATCGGTCACGAACGTCGCGGCCATGATCGTCTTGCCGATCTCCGTGTTCGTGAGTCCGGTCTCGACGAGCACCGCGTAGACGACGGCGAGCGATGTCGTCGACATGGCGATGCCGGCGATCTCCGACTGGCGCAGGTCCCAGCCGGCGACGAAGAAGGCGAACAGCCCGGCGCCGATGAATGGAAGCAGGAACGAGAGCCCGCCGATGAGGACCGACTCCTTGAGCTTTCGCCGCAGCAGCGATGGGTCGACCTCAGCGCCGGCCAGGAACGTGAGCACGATCCCCGCGAACGACGCGAGGAAGTCGATCCACGGTGTCGAGGTGACCCCGAACGCGTTCCCAGCGACCACCCCCAACGCGATCTCGATGATCGCGACCGAGAGGCCGAGCTCGACGCTGAGCATCGAGGCGAGCAACACCGAGAAGCCAACGATCGTCGCGATGAGCAGCTGGTCCATGTCTTCCTCCGCCAAAACGTCGTTTGGTAGAGGCCATCAGCCGCGGGTGGCGCGGCGCTCAACGGCGGGACTCATCGCCGACCCGGCTAGTGTCCCTCGCCGGCCACCGGTGACGCAAGCGGCCACGCGAACGTCCACGCCAGCGCGAGGAGCCAGAGCCCGAGCACCAGGTGCGCCGCGCTGAAGTACGGCTGCGCGAGCGCGTCGGCGAGGGAGCGCGGCATGACCGCGATGAACGCGGCCGAGAACGCCTCGAGCGGGACGAGGACGAATGCCGCCAGCCCGAGCGTCGCCGTGAGGATGCCGAACCTGCGCGGCAGCACCCCGGTCTGGGCCCACATCTTCCCGATCGTCCACCACCACATCCCGAGCACGAAGAGCGAGGCCGGCCGCACATCGATGTTGGCCGACCCCGCGAGCCCGACGGTCGCGACGGCCGCCCCGGCGATGGTCCCGAGGATCGCGCCGCTCTGACGCACCGTCGCGTGGCGGACGTGCAGCACCGCGATGCCTGGCAGCAGGAAGCCATACGCGACGGCGACGAGCGCGTCGTACAGGTAGGGGTAGGCGAGAGCGCCGAACGCCACGATCGACAGGTGCGCGACCCCGGCGATCGCGCTCCACAGCGCGGCCTTCCGGGTCGCGGCTACTTCGTCGGCGTTGATGGGGGCTTCTTCTGGCCCTTCTCGTCGTACTCATAGAAGCCGCGGCCGACCTTGGAGCCCAGCCGGCCAGCGAGCACCATGCGCTTCAGCAGCGCCGGCGGCGCGACGCTCGGGTCCTTGAACTCGTCGAAGAAGACGTTCGCCACATGCAGGTTGATGTCGAGGCCGGTGTAGTCGATGAGCTCGAACGGGCCCATCGGGTGCCGCAGCCCCAGCTTCACCGCCGTGTCGATCTCCTCGACGGTCGCGACCCCCTCCTCGAGCGCGCGGATCGCGCCCAACAGGTAGGGGACCATCAGCCGGTTCACGATGAAGCCCGGAGAGTCCTTGCAGACCACTCCGGTCTTGCCGAGCGAGGTCACGAACGCACGCAGCGTCGCGATGGTCTCCTCGCTCGTGGTGAGCGCCTGGACGATCTCGACGAGCGGCATGACCGGCGCGGGGTTGAAGAAGTGCAGGCCGGCGAAGCGATCGGGCCGCTTGGTCGTCGCCGCCATCTCGACGATCGTGAGGCTCGAGGTGTTCGACGCGAAGATCGTCGGCGG